>CABSNK010000009.1 GCA_902479075.1 uncultured Collinsella sp. | reverse complement strand
CGCATCCGCTTCGCCGACGATGAGCCGGTCGCGATCGAGACCGCATACGTGAACTACGCGATCTGCCCTGGCATCGAGGCGCATGACTTCGCGGTCGAGAGCCTCTACGATGTCCTCGCCGCGGATTACGGCGTCCATGTCGGTCACGGGCAGGAGCGGATCAGCATCGCTCGCGCCACCTCCGAGGAGGCGTCTCTTCTGCAGGTGGAAGAAGGGTCCCCCGTCTTCTTCGAGCGCGCCATCGAGTGCCAGGCGGATGGTGTCCCCGTGGAGTACCTGAAGGCGGTCATCCTTCCGAGCCGTTACCGGTTCGCCAGCAACGGCTGCGAGAACGGCTCGAGGCCCAAGGAGGTGAAGAGCTCATGGCTCACCTGGTAGGCGATCCCGCCGTCGGCGGCTCCGAGCCCCGCTATCTCTCGATTCGCAAGACCATACGGGACCGCATCGCCGACGGCACCTATCCCGCCGGCACTGCGATCCCCTCCGAACATGAGTTGTCGGCTGAGTTCGATACGACGCGCCTGACGGTCCGCAACGCCATCGACGGCCTCGTGACCCAGGGGCTCATCCGGCGCGTGCAGGGCAAGGGGGCGTATGTGTCCGGCATCGGCCAGGGCCAGCACGCCCATGCCACGGGGTTCCGCGCCTGGGTCAAGGCGGATGAGGGCGTGCCCTCCGTGCGCCAGCTTTCCAAGGCCAAGCGCCCCGCGGGCCCGTGGTACGCCGACCTGTTCGGTATCTCCGAGGATGACGAGCTCTATTCCATCCGTCGCCTGAACAGCATCGACGGCGTGCCGGTCTCGCTCGAGCAGACGCTCATCCCCGTGAGGTTCTTCCCGGGCATCGAGGATGTGGACGTCTCGGTGTTCAGCCTGTATGAGACATATGCGATGTACGGGCGCAAGGTCGCCTTCGCGCAAGAGAAGCTCGACGTCGTCGCCCTCTCCACGCGCGACGCCGGCTTGCTGCAGGTGGAGCCCGGCAGCCTCGCGCTCTCCCTCGAATGCCTGAGCTTCGACGACGAGGGTCGTCCCGTCGAGCACGCGTACGCGCTCAACACCGGCCGGAAGAGCGGCTACACCTACGAGTATTGATCAATCGGGGGCAGGCGCAAATCGCCCAAATGACCCAACTTGTTCCATGGGGACGTTCGCGGGGCGTCGG
This sequence comes from uncultured Collinsella sp., assembly GCA_902479075.1. GTDB lineage: Bacteria > Actinomycetota > Coriobacteriia > Coriobacteriales > Coriobacteriaceae > Collinsella. The sequence continues at coordinate 79,689 of CABSNK010000009.1, read as the reverse complement.
CGATGAGCGCCGGCGCCCCGTTTGCCTGGATGCGAATCGACGGATCTCCTCGCTGTTATGAAAAGGGAGTCCGTTTCTTCGCGGAATATCGCAACTTATATTAGTTTGCATGAATTTAAAACCAATTACGGCGCAGAATCGACCGCTCGGCGGAAGGTCTAACCTCTCATTACAAATTGGTATCAAAAAGTGTATAACTGAGATAACGCAAGTGGTGTCAAAATGGCGCGACTTGATAAGTGGAGACAGATCAAAGGTGGAAGGGAGCGTCCATGAAGGAGACGGAAAAGATCGAGATCATGAACTTCGACCAGGAGGGCTACCTCGAGGACGGCAAGGCCCTGTACGAGACCGGCAAGCTCATGACCGCCATGGCCGACCGCGTGGCGGACGAGGGCTATGATGCCGTGTTCCTCATGGGCGTCGGCGGCACGTGGGACGAGCTCATGCAGCTCGAGTACCTCATGAACAAGTTCGGCGACAAGGACCTGGAAGTGTATCTGGTCCACGCCGCCGAGTGGAACGTGATGGGCCACAAGCGCATGACCGAGCGCTCCGTCGTGCTCACCGCCTCCGAGTCCGGCACCACCCCCGAGGTCCTCGAGGCCTGCAAGAAGATGAAGGAGATGGGCATCCGCGTCTTCGCCATGACCAAGCCCGAGGGCCTCATCGGCCAGGCGGTGGGCGCCGAGAACTGCGTGGCGATGGCCAGCGACCATGGCTCCGGCGGCTGCGAGAAGGGCTACTACCTCGCCGACTGCTTCGGCCTGCGCCTGCTCAACCGCCGCGGCTGCTTCCCCAAGTTCGACCTGTTCATCGAGCAGACCAAGGATATCTGGAAGGACATGCTCGACATCCGCAAGCGCTTCGAGCCGCGCGCCGAGGAGCTCGCCAAGAAGTACGCCCTGGCCCCCTACACCATGTTCATCGGCTCCGGCGCCCTGTGGGGCGAGACGATCCTGTTCTCGATGTGCATCCTGGAGGAGATGCAGTGGAAGCGCACCCGCTACATCACCTCGGCCGACTTCTTCCACGGCACCCTCGAGCTCGTGGAGCCCGGCGTCCCCGTGTTCCTGTTCATGGGCGAGGACGAGAACCGCAAGCTCGACGAGCGCGTCCGCGCCTTCCTGACCCGCGGCGTGACCGGCGACACCGACATCAACATCATCGACACCGCCGAGTTCGCGATTCCCGGCCTTGACGACGAGTTCCGCGTCATCGTGTCTCCGTGGATCCTCTCCTCGCTGATCACCGATCGCCTTGCCGCTTACTACGAGACGGTCACCAAGCACAACCTCAACTACCGTCGTTACTATCACCAGTTCGACTACTAATCGGTGACAAATAAGCTACTGCTCAAGAAGCGCCCTGCCCGGGCGCATGCGTCCGGGCATTTTTATGCCGAAATTCGCTAGGAAGGGGAATCGAATGAGGCAGTTTATCGTGGCGTCCCATGCTCATTTCGCGTCTGGAATCGTCGAGAGCATCGGCCTGCTTTCCGGTGAGCGCGAAAACGTCCATGCGCTCTCTATGTATGTCGACGGAAACGAGGACCTGTCCAAGGAGGCTGCAGCGATTCTGGACGGCTTTGCCGCGGACGACGAAGTTGTCGTGTGCACTGACCTGTTCGGCGGCAGCGTCAACAACGAGTTCACCAAGATCGTCCAGACGCGTCCCAACACGCACCTCGTGACCAATATGAACTTGCCACTCCTTATTCAGCTGCTGTTCGTACCCGATTCCACTCCGATCGACGAGGCCATTCGTCAAATCGTCGAGGCGGACGACACTAAGGTCAACTACGTCAACGACCTGCTGGGGCAGGCCGAACTCGATGAGTTTTAATCGTTAGGAGCACATCATGATTCAGATGATTCGCGTAGATTATCGACTGCTTCACGGCCAGGTTGCCGTTAGCTGGACCTCGGCTCTGGGTGCCGACTGCATCCTGTTAGTGAGCGACACGGTCCTCAATGACAAGCTTCGTCTGCAGGCCCTGTCCCTTGCAAAGCCCGAAGGATGCAAGGTCGTCGTCAAAAACACCGAGGATGCTGTCAAGGCGCTCCAGAGCGGTGTGACCGATAAGTACAAACTCTTCGTGGTTTGCGAGACGATTCAGCAGGCCGGTGCCGTCGCCAAGGCGATGGGAGTCAAGAAGATCAACCTCGGCAACGTTGCCTTTAGCGAGAATGCCCGCCAGGTCTCGACGAGCGTGTTCCTCACGCCCGAGAACGAGGCCTACGTGAAGGAACTGCTCGGCGAGGGCTATGAACTGTTCATTCAGATGATTCCGGCAGATGCGAAGACTGACGCTGCGAAGGTCATCGGTTAGGGGCCGTCATGGTTATCAAGACAATCCTGATTTTCCTGATTGCCCTTTTGGGTTATTCCGAGTGGCTGACGGGCACGAGCTACCTCCAGCGCCCGATCGTGCTCGGACCTCTGGTTGGCCTTGTCATGGGCGACATGGTGACCGGCACGATTATGGGCGCCACGATGGAGCTTGCCATGGTCGGCGCCATCTCGGTCGGCGCCTATAACCCGCCCGATACGATTTCCGGCACTATCCTGGGCGTATCTCTTGCCATGCAGGCCGGCGCGGACGCTTCGGCGGCCCTGACCCTGGGTATTCCTATCGCCACGATCGTCCTGGCGCTCGACACGGCCCTGGGCCAACCGGTCATGCTGCTGCTGGTGCACCGTATCGACAAAAACGTCGAGGACGGAGACACCAAGGCCATCACGCGCAACATGCTCATCGCCGGTTACGCACAGAGCTGGTGCGGCCTGCTGATTATTCCCCTGGCATTCTTCTTTGGTGCCGATGCTGTTGCCAGCCTGCTCAACATCATCCCCGATTTCGTTCAGACCGGCATGGATGTCGCCGCCGCCTTCTTGCCCGCACTCGGCTTTGCGATGCTGGCGCAGATGATTATGAACAAAACAGTGGCTCCGTTCTTCTTCGCTGGCTTCTTCCTCGTCGCCTACTTTGGCATTAGCACGACGGGCGTGGCGATCTTTGCCGCGATCATCGTCGTCGCGATGACGGTTTTGGGTGATAAGAAAAAAGCGGAGCAGCCCGCAGCGGCAACCGAGGATCCTGCGATTGGGAGTGGGTTCGATGAGTTTTAAGTTCGAGTCTTCTTACGACGGGCTGATTTCCCGCGCAGACCTTAAGAAGCTGTTCTGGCGCTCGATTCCCTATGAGCATTCCTGGAACTACGAGCGTATGGGCCATATCGGCTTTATGTGGGCCCTTATGCCGATCCTTCGCAAGCTGTATCCGCAGGATGCGGACTTTAAGGCCGCCCTTAAGCGCCATATGGAGCTCTATAACGTCACGCCGTACATCTCGACGCTTCCCATGTCCATCGCCGCTGCAATGGAGGAGGTCAACGCTACTGACGATAGCTTTGACACGAGCGCGATCTCTAATGTCAAGCTTGCTTTGATGGGACCGCTGTCCGGCGTGGGCGATGCCTTCTACTGGGGCACGCTGCGAATTTTGGCAACGGGTGTAGGCACGTCGCTGGCACTGCAGGGCTCTATTCTTGGCCCGATTTTGTTCCTGCTCGTGTTCAACGTCCCTCACTACATCATCCGTTACCTGCTGACGTTTGTGGGATATCGCTTTGGCTCGGACATGATCAGCAAGGTCCAGGAATCGGGCATTATGGACACGATCGTCAAGATGGCCTCCATCATGGGCGCCATGGTGATCGGTGCTATGACCATGGAGATGGTCACCGTGGACATTCCGCTCATGGTCGGCGCAGGCGATGGTGCCCAGACGCTCGCCGAGCTGCTCAACGGAATCTTCCCGGGCTTTGTCACGATGGGGCTGTTTGGAATCGTCTATCTCATGCTCAAGAAGAAGATGAATCCGCTGCTCATCATGCTCGTAATCCTGCTCGTGAGTATCGCCGGCGCGTTCTTTGGAGTGCTTGGTGTCCAGTAGAGTATCCGTCATAATGAGAACAATGTAAGAGGGGGCGTCGCGCACACTGTGCTGCGGCGCCCTTTTGCCGAAAGGTGGACAAGATGGAGTATCCGCAGCTTGCCGTCATGAATATCAGCCATCGTTATTTTGACCTTGAGGAATTCTTTTCTTCGGCAGCGGCCTCGGGCTATACGTGTTGCGAGCTTTGGACCGGGGCGATGCATCTGTATGTCGATTGCCATGGATACGATTCGCTCGAGCAGGTGCGGGAGCTGTCACAGCGGTATGGGGTTCGGATTGTGGGGCTTTGTCCCGAACAGAACAACCCCAAGCCGTGGAATATCGCGGCGCGCGGGAATGAGGCGCGTGCCCGCACACTCGCGTACTTTAAGAACGTTGTAGACATTGCGGAGGAACTTGGAGCCGAGCAGGTCATGGTTTCGAGCGGCTGGGCATTTTTGAACGAGCCGATTGAGGACGCGTGGGGTCGAAGTGCCTCGATGCTGCGTGCGATTGCCGAGCATGCGGGAGAGCGCGGCGTGCGGCTGGTGCTCGAGGCCCTACAGCCGGTTGAGTCGATGATCGTGAACTCGGCGGCCGACACGAAGCGCATGATCGAGGCAGTTGATCATCCGGCACTTAAGGCGTGTCTGGATTTGGGCGCTATGGCGGTGGCGGGGGATACCATCGACGATTATTTCGATCTGCTTGGCGATGATGTCGCCCACGTGCATTTTGTCGATGTTGCGGCAGACGGCACGACGCATCTTGCCTGGGGTGACGGCGACCGCGATATGCGCGCCGACCTGGATAGGCTGGTGGCGCGCGGCTATCGCGGAGTTGTTTCGGCCGAGACCTATGACTGGCGCTATTTCGCCAATCCTGCGGCGGCCGACGCTCAGGTTATGGCGGAGTACCGACGCGCGATTGGCGCCTAGGTGGGGTTGGGTTGCGGCAATCTGCCCTATGTTTCCAAATGAATACGGTGTGAGCGGCTGCGATGGATTTTCCCCGCAAGCACTCTAGTATGCTAAAGTACCCAGAAGACCGGCGGAGCTATGCCGGTCTTCTGTTCTATATGAAACGCAGCATGAGGAGGCTCACCAGATGACGGCCACACCGTGGGGATTCCGGGACATATTGCCCGAGGAGGCTCAGGCGCGCGAGGAGATCGCATGTACGGTGAAGGGCTGCTTCAGGGAGCATCATTACCTTCCGGTCGAGACGCCGCTGCTCGAGGACAAGGGCTCGCTCGAGGAGGGCGGCCGCATTGCGGACACGCCGTTTAAGCTCTTTGATGACGACGGTCGCCTGCTGGTGGTCCGTCCCGACAACACGCTGCCGATCGTTCGCCTGGTTTCGACTCGCATGCGTGCGGCCGATCTGCCGCTGCGCCTGCGCTATGAGGCGCCGGTGGTCCGCGAGTGTCAGCGCAATGCCGGTGGCTCGCGTCAGTTTACGCAACTGGGTTTTGAGCTCATCGGCGCGGGCGACACCGCGGGCGATGTCGAGATTGTCTCACTGGTCGCCGAGGCCGTGCGCAAGCTGGCACTTCCCGGTGCGCGCATTATCGCGGGCAGTGTGCGTCCGTTTAAGGAACTGCTTGCGGCGTGCGAAGATCGCGAGCTGGCTGCCGAGGCGCTGCGCTGCGTGCACGCCAACGACTTTGTGGGCCTCGATGCCCGCGTGGCGGCAAGTGCCGAGCCCGAGGCCGTCAAGGCCGCCATTAGCGAGCTGCCGCGCCTGCACGGTGGTGCCGAGGTGCTCGACCGCGTCGACGCGCTGCTGGCGGCGGCGGGCATTGTTGCGCCGCTCACGCGCGAGCTGCGTGCCCTGGTCGAGGGCCTGGCTCCCGAGGACGCTCAGGTGCTGTCCTTCGACTTCTCCATCATGAACTCGTTTGATTACTACACGGGCCTGGTCTTTAAGGCCTATGCCGGCGGACTGCCCGATCCGGTGGGCTCGGGCGGTCGCTACGACTCCATCTTTACCGGCGCGTTCGGCGACGGCGTCGAGGTGCCGGCGGCGGGCTTCGCTTTTTCGCTCGAGCGTCTGGAGGCCGCGCGCACCTCGGCCGAGGACGCCGCTTCCGACGGCGATCACGCCGTGGGCCGTGGCGCCGAAGGTCCGCTGCGCATTGCCGTGCCCAAGGGCTCGCTTAAGGCCGACACGCTTGACGTGCTCGAGGCAGCGGGCTTGGATGTCTCGGAGCTGCGCGATCCTGGTCGTCACCTCATCGTGCGCGGCCGCGACACGCGTGCCGGCGAGGGTTCGGTCGGCGATATCGAGTTTGTCATCGTGCGCCCCAGCGACGCGCCCGCCTTTGTGGGCTGCGGCGGCGCCGACTGCGGCATCTGCGGCTGGGACTCGCTTATCGAGGCCGACCTCAACTTGCTGCAGCTGGTCGATTTGGGCTACGGCCTGTGCACGTTTATAGAGGCGGAGCCCGCGTGGCGCGCCGGCCAGGCCGAGCGCAACTATGCCCGCCGCGGGTCGCTTCGCGTGGCCACCAAGTATCCGCGCATTGCGAGCGCTTGGTATGCCGAGCGAGGCGTGAACGCCGATATCGTCTCGCTGCACGGCAACATCGAGCTGGGTCCCATCGTCGGCATGACCGACCGCATCGTGGACATTACCGCCACGGGTGCCACCCTGCGCGACAACGACCTGGTTATCACCGGCCGCATCATGGACTGCACGGCCCGCTTCTTCGTCAATCCGGGTGCCGCGCGCCTGGATCCGCGCGTTCGCAACCTGGCAGATCGCCTGGCCGCGGCCGTGAAGGACAAGCATTTTGAGCCCGTCGCGGGCTCGGCACAATAGCGCGAGCACGCACGGGCGCCCCCATATCCGGACTGCGGACCGATTGGTGCCGCTGCCCGGTCTCTCGTTTTTCGAACAAAACCTCGACCGATAGGGGATACCGATATGAAGACCATCAAGCTTGCTCCCGGCGAGCGCCTCGTTACCAACCAGCTCAACCGTAAGGGCGTGCTGCCGCAAAACATCGTCGACGCCGCCCGCGATATCGTGGCCAACGTGCGTGCCAACGGCGATGCTGCGGTGCGCGACTATTGCCAGCGCTTTGACGGCGTTGAGCTGCAGAGCTTCCGTCTGCCGCAAGAGCAGATCGATGCCGCGCTCGAAGGCCTCGATCCGGCCTTTGTCGCCGCGCTCGAGAAGGCTGCGCGCCAGATTCGTGAGTTCCACCAGCGCGAGCTCGAGCAGAGCTGGTTTACCACGCGCCCGGACGGCACGATGCTCGGCGTTAAGGTGACCCCGCTTGCCGCGGCTGGCATCTACGTGCCGGGCGGCCGTGCGCAGTATCCCTCCACGGTGCTCATGAATGCCATTCCCGCCAAGGTCGCCGGCGTTGAGCGCGTGGTCATGGTGACCCCGCCGCAAAAGGACGGCCTGATCAGCCCCTACACGCTCGCCGCGGCAAAGCTCGGCGGCGTGGACGAGATCTATATGGTGGGCGGCGCCCAGGCCGTGGCCGCACTGGCGTACGGTACCGAGACCATTCCGCGCGTCGACAAAATCACCGGCCCGGGCAACGCCTTTGTCGCCGCTGCCAAACAGATTGTCTCGGGTGACGTGGGTATCGATATGGTCGCCGGTCCCTCCGAGGTCTGCGTGCTGGCCGACGCCACGGCCAAGCCCATGGTGGTCGCGGCAGACCTGATGGCTCAGGCCGAGCACGACCCGCTGGCAGCCTGCTATCTGGTGACCTGCGACGAGCAGTTTGCGCGCGAGGTCGAGGCGGGTATCGATATTCTGGTGGCGCAGTCCCCACGTGCCGAGATCACGCGCGCCTCACTCGACAACGAGGGCACCATCGTGGTGGCCGCCGATATGGCTGCTGCCGTCGAGGCGGTGAACACCGTGGCGCCCGAGCACCTGGAGCTGCACTGCAAGGACGCGATGGGCCTGCTCGGCGGCATTCGCAACGCCGGCGCCATCTTTGTGGGCGCGTGGAGCTCCGAGCCGCTCGGCGATTATGTTGCCGGCCCCAACCACACGCTGCCGACCGGCGGCACGGCCATGTTCTCCAACCCGCTTTCGGTGGAGGAGTTCGTCAAGCGCTCGAGCGTCATTTGCTATACGCCTGAGGGCCTGCTCTCCGATGCTCCTGCCACGCAGCGCCTCGCCGAGGCCGAGGGTCTGTGGGCACACGCGCTTTCCGCCGCGCTGCGCCGCCGCGTGTTGGAGCAGGGCGAGGATGCCGTGAGCGCCGAGTCGCTCGCCGCGGCCGACCTGACCAAGGTTGCCTGGCCGGGCGACGCCGTGGCGACGGTTGCCGAGGGCGTGGACCTGGCGGCTGCAAGCGCTGATGGCGCCGGCGCGACTGGCAAGGAGGCCTAATATGTCCGAACTCACGCCGCGCATGAAGGAGCTCGTCCAGCCCTACTTGGCCGGCATTGAGCCCTACGATCCCAACTTTACGCCCACGCGCATCAATCTTTCGGCCAACGAGAACACCTATCCCGTACCGGCCGGCGTGCGCGAGGCGGTCGACGCCGTCCTGGCTGCCACGCCGCTCAACCGCTACCCCGATCCCATGTCCAACGACCTGCGCGACGAGCTCGCCGCTTGGCATGGTGTGACGCGCGAGAATGTCTGCGTGGGCAACGGCGGCGACGAGCTGCTCTATAACTACCTGTTGGCGTTTGGCGGCGCGGGACGGACCCTGCTCAACTGCCCGCCGTGCTTTAGCGAGTACGCGTTCTTTGCGTCGCTCTGCCAGACCGAGGTGCGCGACGTGTGGCGCGACCCCGCGACCTTTGAGCTCGACCAGGCAGCTGCGCTTGCGGCGGCGTCCGAGTGCAACCTGGCAATCGTGACCTCGCCCAATAACCCCACGGGTGACGTGGCACCGCTCGACTTTGTCGCGGCGCTGTGCGATGCGTGCCCCGGCATGGTAATGGTCGACGAGGCCTACGTTGAGTTTGCCGACGATTCGTTTGGCGCGGCCACCACGGCGCAGGGGCTTATCGCCGAGCATCCCAACCTGGTGATTCTGCATACGTTGTCCAAGGCGTTTGGCGCTGCCGGCACGCGTCTGGGCTATGTGATTGCGGCGCCCGAAGTCATCGACGTGTTCGCGGCGATTCGCCAGATCTATTCGGTCAACGTACTGAGCCAGGCGGCAGCACTTGCCTGCGTGCGTGCCCGTGATGCCTACACGCCCGTGGTGGCGCAGGTCGCATCCGAGCGCGAACGCGAACAGGCCGCTCTGCGCGCGATGGCTGCCGAGGGCTTGCCCGTGGAGGTGTGGCCGAGCGCGGCGAACTTTGTGCTCGTACGCACGCCACATGCCACACGCGTGCGCGAGCGCCTGCGCGACGAGTACTCGATTTTGGTGCGCGACTTTAGCTATGCGCCGGGCCTTGCGGACTGTCTGCGCATCACTGTGGGTACGCCGCAGGAAAACGACGAGGTGCTGGCTGCGTTTGCCGCGCTGGTGAAGGAGGAGATGTAGATGGGCCGTTATGCCGAGGTGACCCGCAAGACGGGTGAGACCGACATTGTCGTCAAGCTCGACCTGGATGGAACCGGTACGTGCGATATCTCGACCGGCGTGCCGTTTTTCGACCACATGCTCAACGCCTTTGGCCGCCATGGCCTGTTCGATTTGACGGTGCATGCGGTGGGCGATGTTGAGGTCGATGCGCATCATACCGTCGAGGACACGGGTATTGTGCTGGGCGAGGCGTTCTGCCAGGCGCTGGGCGACAAGGCGGGCATTACACGCTTTGCCGACGCGGCGATTGCCATGGACGAGACGCTCGTGATGGCCGCCGTGGATATCTCGGGCCGCGGGCAGGCCTATTGCGAGCTGCCCGTGCCAACCGAGCGCGTGGGCACCTTCGATACCGAGCTGGCTGTCGAGTTCTTCTACGCTTTTGCGCGCGACGCCAAGCTCACACTGCATGTGCGCGAACTGGCGGGCGGCAACTCGCATCACATTATCGAGGCCGCCTTTAAGGCCGTGGGCCGCACAATGCGCCGCGCCTGCGAGCTCGATCCCCGCGTGCAGGGCATCCCCAGCACCAAGGGCTCGCTGTAACCTGCCAAAAAGGGACAGGTTTTGAATGGGAAAAGGAGGGTCGCGTGGGCGAACCGAAGATCGTGGTGGTCGACTACCACAAGGGCAACTTGTCGAGCGTCGTGCGCGGGCTTGCGCGCGCCGGTGCCGCCGCCTGCACGTCGGACGATCCGGAGCAGATCTGCAACGCCGACGGCCTGGTCATCCCGGGCGTGGGCGCGTTCTATGACGCGATCGCCTTTATGCGTCGGAGCGGCGAGGAGGTGGCCGTGCTCGATGCCGTCGCCGCCGGGATTCCGCTGCTCGGCATCTGCCTGGGGCTTCAGCTGTTTTTTGAGCGCGGCAACGAGGGCGTGCCTGCGGACGAGGGCGTGGTCGCCGACGGCAGCGCCTCCGAGCAGGATGGTGGTCCATGGGTCGATGGCCTGGGTATTATGCGCGGTTCGTGCACGCGCTTGGAGTCGAGCCGCCTGAAGGTGCCGCACGTGGGCTGGGACCAGGTGCACATGACGTCCGCCGGTGCGGCAGATCCGCTGCTTGCCGGTTTTGCTGAGGGTGCCAACATGTATTTCACCCACAGCTATGCGGTGGCCGACGACGCCGATGCCGCCGATGTGCTGGCGCTCACGCACTATACGCGGAGCTTCCCGTGCATCGTGCGCCATGGCAACGTGTGGGGCTGCCAGTTCCATCCCGAGAAATCCTCCGCGCTGGGTCAGCGCATCCTTAAGAACTTCGTGAGCATCGTCGAGGAGGGTGGCCGATGATCCTGTTTCCCGCAATCGATCTGATCGGCGGCAAGGTCGTGCGCCTGGAGCGCGGTGACCGCAGCCGCTGCAAGGTGTATTCCGACGACCCCGTGGCCGTTGCCCGCTCGTTTGCCGAGCAGGGCGCGAGCTGGGTGCACGTCGTCGACCTGTCCGCTGCCTTTGGCGAGGACGAGGACGCATGCGCCGCCAACTCGGCGGCGATTAAGGCCATCTGCGGCGTCGACGGTCTGTCCGTGGACGTGGGCGGCGGCGTCCGCTCGCTCGCGCGCATCGACGAGTTGGTCGGCTACGGTGCGCGCCGCATTGCGCTGGGTACCGTGCTGGTGACCGAGCCGGGTTTTGCCGAGGTGGCAGCCAAAGGTTTTGGCGAGCTGCTGGTGGCTGACATTGCCGCACGCGACGGCCAGGTTAAGGTGAACGGCTGGCGTGACGGCGCGGGCGTGGCGCTCGACGATGCCGTGGCGCAGCTTTCCGAGCTGGGCTTTAAGCATCTGGTGTATACCGACATCGCGCGTGATGGCATGCAGACGGGCATCGATGTGGCGGCGTATCGCCATGTGGCCGAGGTTGCGGGTTTTCCCGTCGTGGCGTCGGGCGGTATCTCGACGCTCGACGATATCCGCGCGCTTGCCGCGGTGGACGAGGGCGCAATTGAAGGCGCCATTACCGGTTGCGCGCTCTACGAGGGCAGCTTTACGCTGGTACAGGCGCTGACCGCCGCCCGAGGGGAGGAGTAGACCATGCTTACCAAGCGTGTGATTCCCTGTCTGGATGTTAAGGACGGTCGCGTGGTCAAGGGCGTCAACTTCGTGAGCCTGCGCGATGCGGGCGATCCGGTGGAGCTGGCGCGTGCCTACGACCGCGAGGGTGCGGACGAGGTCGTCTTCCTGGACATTACCGCCACGAGCGACAACCGCGCGACGACTATCGAGATGGCGGCGCATGCGGCCGAGGAGCTTGCCATTCCCTATACCGTGGGCGGCGGCTTTCGCGACCTGGCTGGCATGCGCACCATGGTTGCCGCCGGTGCTGACAAGGTGTCGCTCAACTCTGCCGCCGTGCGCGACCCGTCGCTGATTAGCCAGGCTGCCGCGGCGTTTGGCAGCCAGGCCGTGGTCGTGGCGATCGATGCCAAGCGCGTCGGTTTGCCCGGCGCATTCGGTGCCGACAAGTGGGAGGTCTTTACCGCGGGAGGCCGCAACGCCACGGGTATCGACGCGGTGGCGTGGGCCGAGGAGGCGGCTCGCCGCGGCGCCGGCGAGATCTTGCTGACCAGCATGGACCGCGACGGCACCAAGGCCGGCTTTGACCTGGCGCTTACCCGCGCCGTGGCGCGCGCGGTGCCAATCCCCGTCATCGCGAGCGGCGGCGTGGGCACGCTCGAGCATTTTGCCGAGGGCGTGATCGAGGGCGAGGCCGATGCCGTGCTGGCGGCGAGCGTCTTTCACTTTGGAACCTTCAGCATTCGCGAAGTCAAAGAGTATATGGCATCGCAGGGAATTCCCGTGAGATTGGATTTTTAAATGGAGCAAGTGACAACTGCGTCCGAGCTCAAATACGACGCCAAGGGGCTGATTCCTTGTGTGGTTCAGCAGTATGACACCAGCGAGGTGCTTATGGTTGCTTGGATGAACGAGGAGTCGGTGGGGCTGACGCTCAAGACCGGTACCACATGGTTTTGGAGCCGCAGCCGCCAGGAGCTCTGGAACAAGGGCGCGACGAGCGGCAACATGCAAGAGGTCAAGGAGCTCTGGGCCGACTGCGATAGCGATACGCTGCTGGTCAAGGTCGACTCGCCGGGTCCGGCCTGCCATACCGGCAACCGTACCTGCTTCTTTAAGAAACTCGCGTAGGGCGGGCGCTCGGCTAAGCGCTTGGCCAACCAGAAAGGATTGAACCATGGGTGTGCGCACCGCGAATGTTCAGGATGGAAATATCGGCGAGACGCTGACGGGGCTGGCCGAGGTGATTCATGGTCGTCGCGACGCGTCGCCGCAGGAGAGCTATACCGCTCGTCTGCTGACCGACGTCGAGGATGAACTGCTCAAGAAGCTTGCCGAGGAGGCGAGCGAGGTCATCATGGCCTGTAAGGATAACGACCACGATCACATTCGCTACGAGGCCGGCGACCTGGTCTACCACCTGCTCGTGACGCTCGAGCGCTACGGCATCACCCTCGACGAGCTGGCCGGCGAGCTCAACGCCCGCCGCCACTAGTCATTGGGTAGTCATTGGGGACGTTCTTAAACGACTAGTCGTTTGGGACAGTCTTTGCCGGCGCTGCCAAATAACATGCCCAATTACTACGATGAAACTGGATCTGCTTACCACGCGTCGGTTTTGAGCAAATCGTCAACACTTCTACCTGCGGTTTTATTTTCCGCATTAAGCCGATGGTCGGAGGTTTGCGGTTCATCGTAGTAAACGGGCGTTCTTTTTGGCGGGCGGTGTTGCACGGGCGTCGGTGGTGAGCAAAACGACCTGTTTTCCTCCGTCCCCAAGGGGTCATTTGTGAAGAGTGTCCCCAACGACTAGTCTTAGGCGAGGGGCGTGGGCTCCCATTCTCCGGTGAGGTGGGGGATGTCGAAGGTTCGATAGCCACAGTCGTAGGCGTGGGCCTGGGCCTCGCGGATGTTCCAGCAGATATCGCAGGCGCGGTGCGCATCCGAACCAAAGGTAATGGGCACCTCGGCATGGGCAAAGCAACGCAAAAGACCGGCCGCGGGATAGTAGTCGTCGAGTCCCTTGCGCGGTGCGGCGGTCGAGACCTCAACGCGGCGGCCCGTGTCGTGCGCACACTCTGCCATCTGCTTCCAGAGCGGCGCGGGGTCAAAGTCGGGCGCAAAGCCTTCCTTCGAAAAGCGCATGACCAGGTCGGGGTGGGCCATCACGTCAAAGTTGAGTGAGCTTTCGCAAGCGCGACACCAGTCGTCGACGTAGCGCTCCCACACGCCGCGCACGCCCAGGTTTTCCCAAACATGCAGGTCGGTGTCATCGTCGACCCAGCCACAAAGCGAATCGGGCGTATCGGGACGAGCGACGTCCTCCGTCCCCGCCGTGCCCGCAGCACCGGCCATGATATCGCCCGGATCGCCAGTCCAGTGCACACTGCCCAAGCGCACTATGGCACCCGCTGACCAGCGCTCGACCAAAGGCTCGCAGCCCTCGTACCAATCGCATTCAAAGCCATAGATAAGCTCGAGCTCCGGCGCAATCTGCGCGGCAAGCTTGCGGGCGTCCTCAAAAGCCAAGCGATGTGCCGGCAGGTTGCCCTCGACAACTTGCACTTCGCAGTTGGCGTCCATGCTGGCGGGTAGGGTGAGGTGGTCAGTCGAGACCATGACGCGGCACCCGGCCGCAGCAGCGGCGCGAACGTTGTCCTCAAACGAGGCGTGCCCGTCCGAAAACGAGGTGTGGGTATGGCAATCGACCAGCGGGCAAGCAGGCATGGCGGCTCCTTTGCGTCAAGCGAATCCGCTCCATTGTAACGGCGCGGCCCTCGATGCGACGAGCGCGCCGGGGTGTCGGTTTCTTGCGGACAGGGAAAATCGCGCTCATCGCGCTCCGCCACATCCACGCCGCCCGCGATGTGTTAGCGTTTGGGTGAACAAAACGAGCCCGTGCGGAAAGGAGCCGGACCGTATGCCATGCGATAGCAAATCTCCGCTGTCCCGCGAGACCGATGCGCCCGAGACCATCGTCAAACTGGAATGCGATATCGACGACGCGTCGCCCGAGGTGCTCTCCTACGCTGCCGACCGCCTGCGCGAGGCCGGTGCGCGCGAGGTGCATTGGCTACCCCTCTATTGCAAGAAGGGCCGTCCCGGCTGGCAGTTGCAGGTAATCTGTACCCACGAGGATATCGAGCGCCTGCAGACGATTATCTTTTTGGAAACCACGACCAATGCCATCCGCCGCCAGGTTATGGAGCGCGTCTGTCTGCCGCGTCGTTTTGAGCAGGTAGCGACGCCTTGGGGCGAGGTTGCCGTCAAAGTAGCCACCCTGCCCGACGGCAGTGAGCGTGCGGCGCCCGAGTACGAAGACTGCTCCCGCCTCGCTCGCGAGCACGACGTGCCGCTCCAGCGCGTGATGCAGGCGGCACAAGCCGTGGCACTGCGATTTGAGTAACACGGCCGAGCGACGCGCCGCGCCCGGCCACATCAGCCCCATCCCGAAAGGATCCCTCATGAAATACCTCATCGCTTCCGACATCCACGGCTCGGCATACTGGGCCGAGCGTCTCTGCACCGCCATCGAATCCGAGCAGCCCGACCGTATCGTGCTGCTGGGCGACCTGCTCTACCACGGTCCGCGCAACGACCTGCCGCGCGACTACGCCCCCAAGCGTGTGATTCCGCTGCTCAACGCCCTGGCCGACCGCATCATCGCGGTGCGCGGCAACTGTGATGCCGAGGTCGACCAGATGGTGCTCGACTTCCCCGTCATGGCCGACTACGCCACGCTGTTCGACGAGACCGGTCGCGAGCTGTTCCTGACGCACGGCCACGTCTTTGGCGCCGGCATGCACAACAGCGTCGACCATGCGCCCGCGCTGCCCGAGGGCTCCGCGCTCGTCTACGGCCACACGCACATCAAGGTCAACGAGGAGAGCGCCGCGCACCCGGGCCTGTGGCTCTTCAACCCCGGCAGCGTGAGCATCCCCAAGGACGGCACGCACAGCTACGGCATCTACGAGGGCGGCGCGTTCCGTCACGCGATCATGGAGGAGGACTAACCATGCCCGAGCATATGGCTCAGCAAAATGCCGAGGGCTCGCGCGACCTGTCCACGCTGGTCAACGCGTCGGCCGAGCTGCAGCATCTGGTGCAGACCATTTGGCGCCTGCGTCAGCCCGACGGCTGCCCGTGGGACCGCGAGCAGACGCACCGCAGCATTGGCAAAAACATGATCGAGGGGGCCTACGAGGCGCTCGATTGTATCGAGGCCGACGATGCCACGCATCTGCGCGAGGAGCTGGGCGACGTGCTCATGCAGGTAGTGTTGCATGCGCAGATTGCGGCGGACGCCGGTGAGTTTACGCTGGCCGACGTGGCGCGCGATATCGACGCCAAGCTCATCCGCCGCCACCCACACGTGTTTGGCAGTGCGGACGCCGATAGCTCCGACGAGGTGCTCAAGATCTGGGACGAGGTTAAGCTTGCCGAGAAGGCTGCCAAGGACAAGGCCGTGGCAGCAGGCGAGGCTGCGCCCGAGGGACTGCTCGACGGCGTGCCCACGCATCTGCCGGCGCTGATGCAGGCGCAGAAGGTGTCGCGCAAGGCGGCGGCCGTGGGCTTTGAATGGGAGACGGTCCAGGATGTGTGGGACGAGGTCGCCGAGGAGCGTGCCGAGTTCGAGGCCGAGGAGCCCGGCTCGCCCGAGCGCGAGATGGAGTTTGGCGACCTGCTCTTTGCCCTGGTCAACGTTGCGCGCAAAGAGGGTATCGACGCCGAGAGCGCCCTGCGTGCCAGCACGGCCAAGTTCCGCCGTCGCTGGGCTGCGATGGAGGCCGCCGTGCACGAGGCGGGCGATGACCTCGCCGCCTGCTCAACCGCTCAACTCAACGACCTGTGGGACCAAGCAAAGGCAAGCGAGTGAGGCCTGCGTCTCTTACGGCATCCATTCGTAGAGAGGTCTCTACAAGCAAAAAGCCATATACAACGGAAGATGTGCCAGCTGCGCTTCGGCATCCCACTCGAGTTGTTTAGGGTGCAACACGTAAGCCATCCCAATCCTCTTGTTAAAGCGCGCGCGGAATCGGTCGAGGGAGATGGTTCCGTATCTGCGTGGCGACTTAACTTCGATGGGGCTGATGCGCGGCTTTCCGGCGGCATTGACATAGGGTCGGGTAACGAGGAAGTCGATTTCCATGCGCTCCTCCCCCTCCTTCTTTCCGCTTTGGGAATAAAAGAAGAGCCTGTGTCCATTGGCCTTTAGAGATTGGGCAACGTAGTTTTCGGTAAGCATTCCTTCGTTCAATCCGATGTCGCCGCGAAGCACGGCTCTGTAAACGTCTTCATCGGTATCGTTGTTGTCAGAGAAGGCAAGCGTTACAAGCAGGCCGGTGTCTGCCATGTAGCACTTGAGGGCCGTTTGCTCCATGCTGAGTGAAAGGCCCACGCTCGGTTCGCTTGCGGCATAGCAGATATTGGCAATTCGCGCGTCTGCCAGCCAAAAGAAGGCTTCTTCGTAGGTGCGCATGCGTGCGTTTTTATCAAGTGAGGAAAGCTTGAATCGTTTTTCGTGCCTAGAGAGCTGACCCGGGATGCCATCGAGTACGGAGACGACTTTGAATTCGTAACCGGTTGCAAAACGAGAGATATCGTTGCGATAGAGCTGGACGATTCGGCGCTTCGAAGCGTCGATGGGCGCAAAAGCGCGCTGTTCAACATAGATGGATACCGGCTCAGGCATGCCGCCTACGAGCATGTATTCGCGCATAAGGGAGAGCGCTCTGCGATGTAGGGCATCGGGGAGCGGTTTCATCTTGTTAAAACTCATGCGAATGAGATCGGCCAGCCCCTTTTCGTCCATGCCCCAAAGAAACTCCTCAAAGTCGAGGGGCTCAAGTTCCAGAGACTCTTCCTCGGATGGGATGACGATATCTTTAATGTTCTGCTTGATGCTGAGCAGGGATCCAGTTTCGATGTAGTCGTAACGTCCGTCTGCAACGAGATACTTGATGAGTCCGCGTGCTTGCGGGTACATCTGGACCTCGTCAAAGACGATAAGCGTCTTGTGTTCATAGAGTTTGACGTTATAGAAAACCGAGAGATAGAGGAAGAGCGAGTCGAAGTCAGTGCGATAGTCCTCAAAATATTGCTTAACTTCGGCAGGTGCTTGAAAGAAATCAATGACAAGGCAGGACTTGTATTCGGTTTCTCCAAACGTGCGGGCAAGCGTGCTCTTGCCGACGCGGCGGGCTCCTTCAATAAGAAGTGCTGTTTTACCAGCGCTTTCATGCTTCCATTTTAGTAGTTTGTCATAGGCTTTTCGTTTAAGCATGGCTACCTCGTACACGATATCCAGAACTTTTATAACCTGATTATGCACGATATCCAGAACTTCAGACCCTTAGAATTGCACGATATCCAGAACTTTGCACGATGTAAAAGCACATTATTGGCTCTTTCATTCGCAAGCCAGGTAAAGACGGTATGCCGATAGAAGAATTTAATGGGGGGGGGCGACCTCTAGAGATGAATGCTCGGTGCAAAAACAAGCGCTCCAAAGAATGATTTCTCCAATTCATATGTATCCTTCGGCTAACTTAGGGCATAATGCAAAAAGTGCGACATGGCTAACTTGCAAACCAAAGCGCCACATTGGCGCAATGCCGTGTCGCCAAGCATTCAACCCGTTTCCAAGTGAGAGGGAGACAACATGAGTGACATTTTGGACGTCTACGGTCGTGAGGTGCTCGACAGCCGCGGCAACCCCACCGTCGAGGTCGAGGTCGTGCTCAAGGACGGCAGCTTCGGCCGCGCGATGGTGCCTTCGGGCGCTTCGACCGGCGCCTTTGAGGCATGCGAGCTGCGCGATGGCGACAAGGGTCGCTACCTGGGCAAGGGCGTCTCGCAGGCCGTCGAGCACGTTAACAACGAGTGCGCCGATGCCGTCGTGGGCCTCGATGCCTTCGATCAGCGCGCCGTCGATGCCGCGCTGATCGCCGCGGACGGTACTCCCAACAAGACCAAGCTCGGCGCTAACGCCATCTTGGGCGTGTCGCTGGCCATCGCCCGCGCCGCTGCCGAGTCGGCGGGCCTTTCGCTGTACCAGTACCTGGGCGGTGTCAACGCCCACCTGCTGCCCACGCCCATGATGAACATCCTCAACGGTGGCGTGCATGCCGACAACAACGTTGACTTCCAAGAGTTCATGATTATGCCCGTGGGTGCTCCGAGCTTTACCGAGGGCCTGCGTTGGTGCGCCGAGGTCTACCACACCCTCAAGGGCGTGCTGCACGAGGCCGGCCTGGGCGGCGGCGTGGGCGACGAGGGCGGCTTTGCCCCCAACCTTAAGACCAATGCCGAGCCGTTCGAGTACATCACCAAGGCCGTCGAGAAGGCTGGCTTTAAGCCCGGCGTCGACTTCATGTACGCCATGGATCCGGCCTCGACCGAGTTCTACAACGCCGAGACCGGCATGTACGAGCTCAAGGGCGAGGGTGTTGAGTACACGAGCGCCCAGATGGTCGATTACTGGGAGAAGCTCGTCGACACCTATCCCATCATCTCCATCGAGGACGGCATGGCCGAGGAGGACTGGGACGGTTGGGTCGAGCTTACCCGCCGCATTGGTAACAAAGTGCAGCTGGTGGGCGACGACCTGTTCGTCACCAACACCGAGCGCCTCAAGAAGGGCATCGAGCTGGGTGCCGCCAACGCGATCCTGGTCAAGGTTAACCAGATCGGTACGCTCACCGAGTCGCTCGAGGCCATCGAGACCGCCAAGGAGGCCGGCTACGCCTGCATCGTGAGCCACCGTTCCGGCGAGACCGAGGATTCCACCATCGCTGACCTGGTCGTGGGTGTTAACGCCGGCCAGATCAAGTCGGGTGCCCCGTGCCGTAGCGACCGCATCGCCAAGTACAACCAGCTCATCCGTATCGAGGATGAGCTCGAGGGCAGCGCGCGCTACGCCGGCAAGACCGCGTTCTACAACATTCGCTAGGCAGCGGCGTGTGCGGGGGCGGGGTTGACTCGGATTCCCCTCGCTTCCGCCGGGCACTGTTGAGCACCATTGGGCGCTGGACCATACGGCTCAGCGCCTTTTTTATGTCGAGCAAAGGCTGGCGAAGGCGGTGCGGGCGCTCGTGCTATAACTAAAAGACTTAGCGCAAACAAACCTCAACCGCACAAGGCGCACATGGATCAGATTTACGACAACAGGTATTATTCCGCCGGTTCGCGCGAGCCGTCGCCTCGCCGCGCGGGTACCGTGCAGCTCGGCGGGTCCGACTACGCCGGCGTCGATCGCCGCGCACAGCGTCCGGCAAGTGCCTCACACCCCCGTGCTCAAATGAATATGCCGATGGACCGCCCGTCACGTTCGGAGCGCCCGACGCATACTTCGCGTACGCAGCGTCCCTCGGCTCAAACACACGAAAAGCCGACCAGGCCCTCGAGCCGTCTTTCGGGCTCGGACTTCATGCACTACGCCAACGACAATGCGGTGGTCAAGGCGATTTACGACTTTACCCATGGACCCCAGCGCGGGCTGTTTATTGGCATTGTCGTCGTCCTGGTGCTCGTGAGCCTGTACTTTCCCGTGCGCGACCTCTACGTTGCCAAGCGCTCGAGCGATATCTTGGCCAAGCAGGTCGAGATTCGCCAGCAGTACAACGACGACTTGCAGAAAAGCGTCGACAAACTGCTCTCGGAGGAGGGCATTAAGGACGCGGCGACCGAGGACCTGGGCCTGGTGATGCCCGGCGAGACCAAGATTGACGTGCTGGGCCTGGACGATGATTCGGACTCGTCGTCGAGCAAAAAGTCCTCGAACGCCAAGAAGGCCAGCGAAGTCGCCAAAGAGATCGAAGAGGTCGGCAAGGACGCGCCGTGGTACATCCAGGCGCTCGACATACTGTTTGGGTTTAACGGTGTCGAGGGCCAGACGGTCGTGTCCAACGGCAAATAGCGCCCGGAGGGGAGCCCGCAATGGCAGATTGCAAACGATATAAGGTGGCGGCGATCGACCTGGGAACGGTGTCGTCGCGCCTAGTGTTGGCCCAGGTCGAGGGCGGGGCGATCGTGGAATCGTCCAAGCATACCGAGATTACCGACTTGGGCGAGGGCGTGGACGCGACGGGGCGCTTTTGCGAGGCGGCCGTTGAACGCGTGCTCGCTGCGTGCCGAATGTTTGTGGACGAGGCCCGTGCCTTTGGGGCCGCGTGCGTCTGCACCACGTGCACGAGCGCCGCGCGCGATGCGTCCAATGCCGCGCTGCTGCTGGACGGCCTGCGCGATCTGGGGCTTGAGCCGCAGGTGATTCCGGGCGAGGTCGAGGCGCGCCTGACGTTTTTTGGCGTGGCGCACGACTTTGCCGGCGAGCGCATCATCGTTGCCGATTCGGGCGGCGGATCCACGGAGCTCGCGACGGGCGTCTATGCACCGGAGCGCGGTATCTTTGCTCTGGAGGGAACGCGCTCGCTGGACATCGGTTGCCGTCGCGTGACCGAGCGGTTTTTCTCGGCGCTGCCGCCGTCGACGAACGAGCTTGCGGCTGCTGCCAGCTGGGCAAACGAGCAGTTTACGGGCTATTTTGAGAGCCTGCCTGTCGACTTTGAGCGCGCCGAGCGCCTGGTCGCGGTGGGTGGTACCGTCACCACGCTCGTGGCACTCGTTCACGAGCTGGAGCCGTATGATTCGAGCTTTGTGCACCTGCGTGAGCTTTCGCTGGAGCAGGTTTCGGCCGCTATCGAGCGCATGTCCGCGCTGGATGTTGCGGGCATTGCCGCGTTGCCGGGCGTGCAACCCAAGCGCGCGGGCGTGATCTTGGCAGGTGCCGTGGTGATTCGCGAGCTTATGCGAGCCGGCGGCTACGACACGCTCACCGTAAGCGAGAACAGCCTGCTCGCCGGCATGGCCGCCACCATCAACGAGGTTCTCGACGGCGCGACCCCCACCATCGCCTGGACCCCCGGCCTCAGCGCCTTCCAAGAGTAGCTAAGCGAGTGAAAAAGGGCATCGACCTGCGCCGACGCCCCTAAAGTAGACACACATTTTGTCTCAATCGCCGCCCCACGGCAAATCAGGGCTCCATTGCCCAATGCCGCCGCCACCGATGATGTTTCCGTTGGAATCGGTAACATCAAAACCGGAGAAGGTGCAGACGGCATCTTCCTTGCCGAATTCCACGACCTCCATAGCGGGCGCATTGTACTGGTTCTTAGGCATTTGCGCGCCTCCGTTCCTCGGGATCGGAATCCCGGGTCGCGAGACTTACACAGACAATTTTAGAAACCCTCGATGATCTCACCGCCGGACTCCGTAATGATGTCTTCCTTGCCGAATTCCACGACCTCCATAGTAGGCGCATCGTACTGATTCTCAGACATTTTCAATCCTCCTTTCCTCCTGTAATTTTGCAATGCGATTTTTAGTCTAATTCTATGACGACTGGCGGTCAACAAGGGGGCTGACATGCGAAAACCCCCACATATGCTGTACCTATGGTAACTTTTTATCGGGTTCGTGAATGATGACTTTCTGCCTGGGGTCATGTGGCATATTCCGTTGTGCCTGCCAGTACCATCCCCACCAGATGGGGGTAATATGCCTGCTATGGGTTGTTCCGATATGCTGGCGGGGCGGTTATCATAGGGATTCCCGCTGCCATTGCGGGCTATCCGAACAGACCGGAAAGACGACGACATTGCTTGAAAGTACCGTTTGCCAAATCATCCGTTCGGCGTTCTCCGAAGACGGGTCGCTGAAGTTGCCGGAGGGCCTTGAGCCTTCGGTTGTGTATGCCGAGCTGCAGGCCCAGGCCATCCCCGGGTTTGCGTTGTTGCCGGGCGGGCTGCTTGACGCCTGTGCCGACAACGCACTTGCCGCCGCCTGGCTCAACCACGATCTAGGTCGCCGTGCTTTGTTTGGGCATTTGCTTGACGTGCAGGATGAGATGCTCTCCGTTTTGGAGGCAAAGGGTATCCCGACCGTCATCCTAAAAGGCACGGCGGCGGGTATGCTGTATCCTGATCCGGGTTTGCGCTCCTATGGCGACATCGACTTCATGGTGTCTCCTGCCGATTTTAAGCGCGCCCGCGCCGCGTTGGTGGCCGCAGGTTTTGAGGACAAGGACGACGACGGCGTTTGCGATCACCACGTAGGGTTGGACAAGGACGGCGTGCACTTGGAGCTTCATTGGGAGCCAAACGGCATTCCCCAGGGTACACCTGGTTTGAAGGCCCTGTTCCAGGAGGCGCTCGGACACACGGAAGCAGCTTGCGTGCAGGGGCACAGCTTCCCCGTGTTCCCTCCCATGGCCAACGGCGTCGTTTTGCTGCTTCATGCGCGCAAGCACCTGGCGCTTGGGGGCTTGGGCTTCCGCCAGGTGATTGACTGGATGCTGTTTGCGAAGGCATATCTCGCCCATGATGGCTGGACGGAGTTTTCCGAGCTTTTGGGCGATGAACGCGTCGAGCGCACGGCAACGTGCCTCACTCGTTTCTGCCAGATATACCTGGGCCTTCCCGAGGAGGGCTTCGAATGGTGCGCCGAGGTGGAGCCCGCTGTTTGTGCCGACCTGCTCGAGCATGTGATGCTGCTGGGTAATTTCGGTAAGAAGATCAAGGGCAAGACCGGTGCCACAGCGCTATCGGGAATCCGAGGCCCCGTCGGCTTTTTCAGGTATCTCCAAAGAGGCGGCGTATGTAACTGGAAAGCCGCGCGCAAGCATGCGCTGCTGCGTCCTTTCGCCTGGGTGTACCAAGCGGGGCGGTGCGTTCGCGTGGTTTTGACGCGCAAGGACATCGCGGGTAGCGTGCGTTTCGATATGGAGGAAACCGCCCGGCGCCGCAACCTCGGTTCGGAGATGGGGCTGTATGATCGCTGACAACGAAACGGTTCCCGTAACCAAAAGCACATTCAAGGAAGTGCTCGCCCGCGACGGCGTGCTCGTGTACCGCACGCGCGGCGTGTCCATGGAGCCTATGCTGCGGCAGGGTCGCGACCTTGTGACCATCAGGGCGGCGAAGCCCGGCGAGCGTTTCCGCGAGAACGATGTGGTGCTGTATTACCAGGCGGCTGATAGGTACGTGCTGCATCGCATCGTGGGGGTGGGCCCCGCGGGCTACGTTATCCTTGGCGACAATTGCGTCACCTATGAACGCGATGTCCCGTTCGAAGACGCGCTCGGCATCCTGGTCTCGTTCGTGCGCGATGGCAAGATGTGCTCGGTCGACGATCCCGATTACCTTGCTTATGTAAGCAAGCTGCGCCGGGGCGAACACTGCCGTATCGCAAGGCGTCGGGTGGCCATGCGGGCAAAACGGACGCTCAAGCGCGCGTTTCCCGGCCTATCAAGACGTTGGAATCAGCGGAAGCGAGGAGGGGGTAGGTCATGACGCAAAGCGAAGGTAGCGAGCGTCTTTTGAGGTTTAGGCTCGCGGGCGTTCCGGTACAGGTGGTTTCTCGTTTCGGCTTGCTCGAACGGGTTGGCGAGCCGTATCTAGAGGAGCACGCGGACGATGAGCCCTTGTTTACCATAAGGGCTAGCGATGACGATCTGGCATTCGATAGGGCGATGGCCCCAGAATACTCCGACCCCTGCGTTGAGCTTTGCACCGTGCACCGGCTGATCGCCGAGAAAGTTGCTCCGCTGCGCCGTGTGGTGTTCCATTCTTGCGTGGTCGAGTATGAGGGACGCGCATTCGCCTTCACCGCACGCAGCGGCACCGGCAAGTCAACGCACGCGCGGCTATGGATGCGATACCTTGGCGACCGGGGGGGGTGAAGATCCTCTGCGGGGACAAGCCGTTCCTATACGTCCCCGAGTGTGGGGAACCCATGGTCTACGGATGCCCGTGGACGGGCAAGGAAGGTTGGGGCTATAACGGGCACGCCCCGCTTGCCGGCATCTGCGTGCTTCGCCAGGCACCAACTTGCTCCATCGAGTGCTTGGCCCCAGCCGATGCCTCGGAAACCATCGTAAGGCAATGCTATATACCGCGCAAAAGCCCTGCGGGCGCATTGACGGTCTTGAGATGCATCGATCGGGTGCTCGCCGAAGTGCCCGTGTGGGCAATGGGGTGCGATATATCCGAAACCGCTGTCAAAACCTCGTTCGAGGCCATGACCGGGCAGTCATATGCAAAGGTTGTTCGCAAGCAATAGGGAAACGGCATGAAGGGAATTAGCCATGAACATCAAGAAAGGCTTCGTTATCCAGGAAGTAGGCGGTCAATGGGTTGCCGTCGCAACGGGGGCGGCGGCTGCGGAGTTCAGCGGCATCGTGAAGCTTAACGACACCGCCGCGATCGTATGGCGCGGTATCGAGGAGGGTTTGTCACGCGACCAGATCGTTGCGCGCGTGGTTGAATCGTACGATGTGGACGAGCCGCGCGCGGCTGCCGATGTCGACACCTTCCTGCAGACGCTTGTGAAGGCGGGGATCGCCTCGGAGTAGGCTACGCCTCTCGGGCGGTAGAGATACACCGATTCGGAGGGGCAAACGGCAAAGTGCCCCTTGCTGCGCGGCGCCCGACCCTGTGTCCTTAATTTCGAAGGGCGCTTCGACTGCGGGATCGGGGCCCCCTTCACATCGTGTTTCCCGCAAGGAGGCCAGTCTCGTGGATTCCGGTTCCAAGCTGCATGCCGTTCCCTGGATGATTCGCGTTTTAGGGAGCCGTCTCTGGATGGTTGCCGCCCTTGCCGGACTTGGAGTGGCCATCGCCGGTGGCGGTGTTTACACCGCATGGGTGATGCGCGACCTGGTCAATGCTGCGGTTGGCGGTGCTTCTGATGCGCTTCGCCTCAGCGTTGTCGTGTTCGCGGCCACTTCGGTCGCGTTGATCGCGCTGCAGGCGCTGTATCGCTTTCTGCAGGAACGTGCGCGCACGATGTTTCAAAATACCCTTAGGCTAAGATTCCTCGACAAAGTGTTGCATGCCGAGCTTTCCAGTGTGCAGGCAGTCCACACCGGCGAATGGATGAGTCGCCTGACCGAAGATGCACGTATCGTGGCATCCAACGCCACCACGGTTGTGCCTTCTGCGGCGGGCATGCTTGCCCAGCTTGTCGGATCGCTTGCGCTGCTTGTCGTCATGGTCCCTCAAATCGCTTGGATGCTCATTCCCGCGGGAATCGTGTTCGCTGGGTTCACGTTGGGCTTTCGTCGCGTGCTCAAACGCCTTCACAAGCGCATCCGCGAAACCGATGGACGCGCGCGTTCCCATCTTCTCGAGTGCCTTAACAGCCTGCTTGTCGTGAAAAGTTTCCAGAGGGAAGATTTCGCCGAACGCGGGGCGGCTGCGCTGTTGGAAGACCATCGGGCGGCATGCATGCGGCGTAATCGATTCTCCAATTTGTGCAACGTCGGATTTGGATTGGCCATGCGCGGTGCGTATCTGGTGGCTGCCGCCTATTGCGCACATGGGATCCTCGAGGGCTCGGTGAGCTACGGTACGTTCGTGGCGGCGTTGCAGCTTGTCGGTCAGGTGCAGGGCCCGTTGGCCAACATCTCGGGTTGCATTCCGCAGTATTTCGCTATGACGGCCAGTGCCGAGCGTCTGATGGATGCCGAAGCGCTGCCTTATGATGGCGTTGCCGATTCGGAGGAGGGACCCGCAGCGGACACGACGGGTTTTGCCGGCCTGGAGCTGCGTGGGGTGTCATGCCGATACGGCTCCGAGACGTCCAATGTCGCCGACGCCTGCGGCCCGCGGGCGATTCGTTGCCCCGACATGAACATCGGGCGAGGCGAGTTCGTTGCGTTCACCGGTCCGAGCGGCTGCGGAAAGTCAACCACGCTGAAGGCGATGATGGCGTTTTGCCCTTGCGAAACGGGTGAGTGCTGCGTGCTGCTTGCGGACGGGTCCCGCCAGCCTCTGACGGCGCGCTGGCGTTCCCTTTTCTCTTATGTGCCCCAGGGTAACCACCTTATGGGCGGTACGGTGCGCGAAGCGGTCGCCTTTGGCGATACGGAAGGAGCTTCCTGCGATTTGCGCATGTGGGATGCGTTGCGTATCGCATGCGCCGATTTTGTGCGGGAGATGCCCGAGGGGCTTGATGCGCAGTTGGGCGAAAGCGGTGGCGGCTTATCGGAGGGTCAAGTTCAGCGCCTGGCCATAGCCCGTGCAGTTTTTAGCAATAGGCCAGTGCTCCTATTGGACGAGGCGACCTGTTCGCTAGACCCCGATACGGAACGGCGCGTTCTGCAGAACCTGAGCGCTTTGACGGACAAGACCGTTATCGCGGTAACCCATCGTCCCGCAGCGCTTGAAGTGTGCGACAAGCGCATCGAGTTTTCCGAATGACATTCGGCTTTGGCGTTGCGATGGCCCGCGTTGATCCCGTGCCGCAAAAGGCTCCTCTTCTGACTGCTGGACTCTCGGATAAGGCAGATGTATGGGGCTGTCGCATGGTGTAAAACCGCCCCTAACTAGACAAGTCGGCTGATGGCGAGGGGGGGGCGAACTCGAGCCCCACCGGCATCGACGCAGGAAAGCATTGCGTTTCATTTCGACTTCGCCGACGCCACAGACCTCGCAGAACACGAACGACTGCTCATGGAGGAGCTGTGCCGAACGCAGAGCGCGCTCGCCAAGGCGAAGGATGATATAAGGCCATATGCACATTTCCCTTGGAAAATGTGCGAGACAACCACGTTTTTCCATCGAAAAATGTGGGAGTATCAACCTAAGCTGCGGTGAAATAGTTCCTAAATAGGCTGGTAAACTGCCAAAACAGGAACTATTCCACCGCAACTTAGAGCCCCACCGGCGTCCAAAAGAAACGAGCCCGCACCCCAAAGGGATACGGGCTCGTAGGCAATACATGGTAGGGGCGGTGGGACTCGAACCCACAATCCTTGCGGCGAGAGATTTTAAGTCTCCTGCGTATGCCAATTCCGCCACGCCCCCGTGAGACTAGAAGTCTAGCACAAGCCGTCCGTTACGCGTTGACGGCCATTGAGTGCCGGCCTGACTTTTCCAAGTACTCGGCAAACTTGGCTTCGTCGCCCTTGTTCTTGTACTGCAGGGCCAGCAGGTATTCCAGGCGGCAGCTCTTGACCTTGTCGTCACCGGCCTCCTTGAGCATGCGCTCCAGCTCGGGAATGTCGTTGTGGCGCTTGAGGATCATCGTGTCGTACATCAGTTGGCATTCGTGTGCGACTGCCTCGGCCTGGCCGCCCTCAAAGCCTTTGATCTCGTGCAGCAGCTCCTTGGACTTTTTGCGGTCCTCCTGGCCAACGTAGTAGTTAAAGGCCTTAATCACCAGGTCGACGCGCTGCATTTTGGGCAGGTTGAGCCCCAGCAGCAAATCGAACATCTCGTCGGCACGCTTGTGGTCCTCGCGCAGCAGATAGGAGTTCAGGCGCAGGTAGTCGCGGTTATAGCGCGGGTACAGCATGCTGGTGAGTTTGCCATCGAGCAAACGATCGAACTCGTCCCACTGCTTCGTAGCCATAAGCTGCTGCAGGCGCTTAAACGTGGTGCGTTTTTTGACGCTAAAGAATACCGACACGGCGATGCAAATAATGACGACGGCGGTCCAGAGGGTGCGGGAATCGGGCATATTGGGGTCCTTAGTCGCTCATAAAGCGAGCGGTATGACAACACGTACTAGATGTATTATACGCAGCGCGCAAGCAAACTGGCATAAAAGCTCATCGAGGCCGAGTGCCATCGCTCGCTGCGGTACACTTACCTAAAGTAAACCATGAAGGGAGACATTACCTATGAAGAAGATTGTTTTGGCTTGCGGTGCTGGCGCTGCTACTTCCACGCTCGTTGCCCAGAAGGTCGCCACCATGCTCGACGCCAACGGTTACGCCGACAAGTACGAGATCGTGCAGTGCGCCATCTCCGAGGCCAAGGACGTTTGCGACGAGGGCGCCGACCTGCTGATCGCCACCACCGTTGCCCCCGAGGGCCTCACCTGCCCGTACGTGAGCGGCGTGCCCTTCATGACCGGCATGAACCGCGTCGCTGCCGAGAAGGCCGTCCTCGACGTCATGGCTCAGTAGGCGCTGACTGTATGAGTGAGCAGAACGCCAACCCGGTCGAGCTCTTTGGCATGCGCGTCGCTCACGTGGGCATCAACGCCACCGACCCGGTCGATGCCCTGGAGATCGCGGAGCTGTTCTCGACGACGATGGGTCTGCCCGTTATCGAGACCCCGGTTTCGTACTTTAACGATTCGCTGGTCGAGGTCATGAAGCAGAATGGTCGTGGCACCAAGGGCCACATCGGCTTTGCCGTCAACGACATCGATGCGGCCGAGAAGTGGTTTGCCGAGCGCGGGCTCGAGGTTAACGAGGAGTCGCGCGTGCTGCTGCCCGACGGCGGCACCAAGCTCGTGTACTTTAAGCGCGAGTTTGCCGGCTTCGCCGTGCACCTGTGCCGCGAGTAGCGCACAAACTGCTACAGCTAGCGAAAAATGGGGTAGGGCCACATGGCCTTACCCCATTTTTAATGCCGAGAGGGTGACTGACGGGCTGGCGTAAAACGAAGGTGAATGGTTTCCCGCGAAGTGAACGAGTGAAATCGGATCCCCGAAGCATCGACACTTTGGAGGCGCCGTTTCCTGCGGTTTTGTCAGGTATTTCCTGCGGTTTTGGCGCCAAAAAGTGCGGATGCTTCGAGGGTCCAAAATAGGTCGTTCACTTCGCGGGAAACCATTCACCTTCGATTCGTGAGAGACGCCCCTACCGCGGCAGGCGAATCGTAAAGCGGCTGCCGACGCCCTCGACTGAGGTCACGCCAATGACGCCGCCATGGCTATCGACGATCCACTTGGCGATGGCGAGCCCCAGACCCGAGCCCTGCGCGCCGGCATCGCGTGCGTTGTCGGCGCGGTAGAACCGTTCAAACGCGTGAGCTGCGGATTCCTGGTTCATACCGATGCCCTCGTCCTCAACACTTATGTCGATCGCACCCGTGCCCGCATCGGGCGTTATACCAAATGTGACGGTCGTTCCCGCACCCGAGTACTTGGCGGCGTTTTGCACGATCACACGCAGAGCCTGCTTCACGAGCGCCACGTCGACGGACGCGTCGCAGCGCGGGTCGCTGACAAGCGCAGCGTCAAAGGCCAGCCGATACGTGTGCTCGGCATCGATCATCTGCGATTCTTCGCATACCCCGCCGACCAGTGCGGCAAGGTTGGTATTTGCGCGCCGCAGGACCGTGCGCCCGGCATCGCCGCGTGCCAAAAACAGCAGCTGCTCCACGAGCTCCTGCATATGCTCGCTTTCAGCTTTGAGGGACGCGATGGACTCTGCCAGCACGTCTGGGTCGTCTTTGCCCCAGCGGTCGAGCATGTTTACGTAGCCCTGGATTACTGCGATGGGCGTGCGCAGCTCGTGGCTCGCATCGTTGACAAAGCGCATCTGCTGCAGCTTGGCCTCTTGCATCTGGCGCAGCAGGCGGTTGAGCGCGACCTCGATACTCGCCAGGTCGGCGTCACCGGTGGTGACACTCGGCGAGTCGACGCTTGCACGCTCGATGGCCTGCTCCAGCGTTTCCATCTTGCCGCCGGAGAGCTGCATACGGCCGAGCTCGTCCACGCGCAAGGCCAGGTCGTTGAGCGGCGCCATGGTACGGCGCACGCGGCGGGCACCGCCGAGCATGTTGAGCACGCTGATGACCTGCCAACCCACAACGACAAGGTAGAGAGGCCATAGCGCGACGAGATCCTGCGCGAGGTGGAAGGTCTTGGTGGTACGCGCAAGCTCGACGGTATAGGTGAGTGTCGCCAGGTTCCAGCTGCGTGCGGGCGTCAGCGACATGCCATGAACGGTGGCGTTGGGGATCCATCCTGCGGTAAACGCGTCGTCGGGCAGCGTCTGGTTGTATCCATAGACGAGGATCGCCGCTGCAATCACCACCAGCAGCAGATCGAGCCAGACGTAGCTCATCAAGCGGCGCCACATATAGCTCCAGTTGATGGCGCGGGCGATGGAGGTGACGCGCTTGGCCTCGGCGTTACGCACGGCAGACATAGCCCACCCCGCGCACGGTCTGGATGATGCGGGCACCGCCGGCGTCCTCGATTTTGGCACGCAGGTGTGCGATGTGCACGTCGACGTTGTTGGTGTCGCCCACGTATTCGTAGCCCAGCGCCTCGTGCGCGATGCGCTCGCGCGTGAGTACGGTCTCGGCATGCGCCATAAGCAGGGCGAGGACATCGAACTCGCGGGCAGTCAACACGATGGGCGAGCCGCCAACCGTGACTTCGCGGCGGTCGGGATCGAGTGCGACCGAGCCCACGGTGAGTGTGGCGGGGGAGGGCGAGGCGGAAGCCTGAGTCGAGTCGCTGGCCGGGGGCATCGCAGTGGAGCCGACACTCGCGCCACCTGCCGCGCCCGCCCCAGTCCCGGCGCCGCCAACACCCGAAGCCGCCCGCACGGCCTCCGTGCGCTTCAGCGCCACGCGGATCCGTGCGAACAGCTCCTCGATCGCAAACGGCTTGGTCAGGTAATCGTCGGCGCCGGCATCGAGTCCGGCAACCTTGTCCATCACGGCATCGCGCGCGGTGACCATGATCACCGGCACGTCCTTGTGCTTGCGGACACGCCGCAGGACCTCCATGCCGTTGAGCTGCGGCAACAGCACATCGAGCAGAATCAGATCGTAGTCGTGCTCCAGCGCCAGGTCCACGGCGGTGCGGCCGTCGGCGGCGTGCTCCACCTGGTAGCCCTCGTGCTCCAGCTCGAGCGTCACAAAGCGGGCGATTTTCTCTTCGTCCTCTACGATCAGGATCCGTGCCATGCGTGCCCCCGTCTGCGATTACTTGTCGTCGTTGAGATTTTGTTTGATGTCGTCCGCGGCATCGGCAGCGTGATTCATAAGGTTGTTGATGCTGCCGGGCACGTCGCCGTCGCTGTCGATGCGGTAGCGCATGCCAAAGAACAGGCCAATCAGCATCAGCCATATCGTGGCACCCCAGGCAAACAGCGCGACGATGGGGACCAGGATGGGAATGTTGAGGATGATCGCATCGCGGCGCGTGGCGATAAACTTGGTGTCCAGGCTCAGGCGGAAGAGCTTTTTGAGGTACTCCCATACGCTGTCCATCTTCTTGGAGAAGTCGGTCTTTTCGCTCGACTTTTCGTAGGCTGCCTGCGCGGCGACCATCTCGGCCGAGGGCTCATCGACCGGCTCGGACTCGGTGGCGGCGTGCGCTGACGTGGTCTGGGTCTTGCCCTGCGACTCGAGCCAAATGATGGCATCCAGAACGTTGCCGTCGGCGGCGTCGAGCGCGGCCTTGGCATCGGTGTAGCTCACGTTGCACTTGGTGCGGATGGTTTCAACTTTTTCGAGGTCGTCCATGACCTGTCCTTTCGTTCGATGGGCGCGACGCCGGGCGATCTGCCCGGGCGCGAGCGTTGCGTTCGGCGGTCTGCGTTGCGCGGCGCCGCCCCGCCCTTGGTCGAACTCTATAGTGCAGGTTATAGATTAAGCGATTCTTGAGCCAAGATTAATGTTGGATGAGTTTTTGGGTGGCAATGGGAAAGGGAGAGGTTTCCTTCTGGGTAGCTAGCAGCGAGGTCTAATACTTTTCCGAGAAGTGAACGAGCTAAATCGGACCCCCGAAGCATCGACACTTTAGAGGCGCCGTTTCCTGCAGTTTCGATACTGGAATCCTGCGATTTTGCCGACGAAAAATGCGGATGCTTCAGGGGTCCTAAAACAGACGTTCACTTCGCGGAAAAGTATTAGACCTCGATAGCGGGGGATGGGGTGCCGGTACAAAATGGCGTTGAGGGTTGGTCGAGCAGGTGGTTTTCAGGCGACTGGGACATGGCGGGCGGTCGATCACCTATACTGGTTGGGCTCAACTGGAGAGGTGATGGCTAGTTATGAAATCAATCAATGTTGCAGCAGCGATTATTCACAAGGACGGGAAAATCCTGAGCTGCCAGCGCGGCTATGGCGAGTTTAAAGACGGCTGGGAGTTTCCGGGCGGCAAGCTCGAGCCGGGCGAGACCGGCGAGCAGGCAATCGTACGCGAAATTCAAGAAGAGCTCGAGGTCACGATCGGTAACCTCGACTATCTGTGCACGGTCGAGCATGATTACGAGACGTTCCACCTGTCGATGCAGTGCTACCTGGCTACTATCCTTTCGGGGGAGTTCAAAGAGCATGCTCACGAGGATATGAAATGGCTTGATACCAATAACCTGTGGGATGTCGATTGGCTTCCGGCAGACGTTAAAGTCGTTAAGGAGCTCGAAAAGAAACTCGGGCTTATGTAAGAAAGGAACGGGCGCCACATGGCGGCCCGCTCCTTTTTGTTACTCGGCCTCGCTCAAATCGCTGAGCATAAACTCGTAAATGTCCTGCCTCACGGGCGCATTGAGTTCATATTCGATTTCGACGGCGTTGTCGCCGCTCTTAGTTTTAATAGCTTCGAACTCGCCGGTCGGATGCATTTCACCTAAGAAATAGAACTCCTTGCCACCCTTATCGTCCTTGTTTTTTCGCATAAACAAATACGTCTTCAGGCCGTTTTCCGGCCATGCCTGCAGTCGCAGAATCTCGGGAGAGTTGAGCGTACGGTTGCCCTTGGAGATTGCGATAAGCCTGCTCGGCGAAACGAAGCGGTCTTCATACTGAATGGACTCGCTAATGTCGGGCGCCTTGTCATAGTTAATAAACACGGGGAATGTATTGGTCTTTTCATCGTAGAAGTATCCGCCAAGGTTTTGGCCGTTGATGTTCTTTTGCCAGTTCATCAGACGGCAAACCTCCTCGTACGTGTACTTGGCGTTGAGAACGAAATTTGTGTTTTCGTACGTCTCGGCATAGTCGAGTCGGTTGCGCTCAATACCAAAATCCAGCACCTCGAGAATCTGACGCTTGAACTCTGCGTTGCGCAGGGCGGTCGCAAAAGCTTCGGTCAGACGAGGTCCGGTTCCATCGTCAATAAGCAGGGAAACGAAATCCTTAGGAGTGGCAAAGTCGCCCTTAAGGACTGCGATTGCCGACCTAACGGCGCTGTCCTTAAGCTGTGCGCGGTAGTTCCTAAGCGCAGCCTCGCGCATATGCCGGTAGCCCTCGTGTCCGGCTTCGACGAGCGTTTGAAGCAAATAGAGGTCTTCGAATCGCTTGCCCGCGGCAAGTTTTTGAGAAATAAATTTGAGAATCTTGGTTTGATCAGAGGAAAATTGAACCGTATAGTCCGGCTCGTATTTGGAAAGAAATGCGTGGTAGGACCCCAGGCGACTATTCTTGAAGATGAGCAGCGGATCAATGGAGCCGTTGCGATCAAATTCGAGCAGCGAGGGAATCTTGCCGAGTTTTTGGCGCAAGTCGAGATATTCGTTTTTCAAAAATCTGACGGAGATGAAATCGCCGCCGTCGATGGCCTTGTAAATGCGTGCCTCGGAAATACGATCGAAGCTCACGGTCGAGCATCCGGGGATCGCCGAATCGCCTTCTTGGACAAGACGGCGCAGGCGGTCTTTGTTATACGTTTTGTCACCCGAAAGCGCGATGGGCACCAAGAAGTTGCTCTGGTAGTTGCCAATAAAGTCGAGCACCAGTGCGTATTCCTTGCCATCATTCAGGCGCAAACCTCGTCCGAGCTGTTGAATAAAGATGATTGCGGAGTCGGTGCGGCGAAGCATGATGATCTGATTGAGCGAGGGGATGTCGACGCCTTCGTTCATGATATCGACCGAGAAAATGTACTCGAGCTCGCCGGCTTCAAGTCGGCTGATCGCGGCATCGCGGACCTCATCGGAATCTTGACCGCTAATCGCAGTCGTTCGATATCCGAGAGCGTTGAATTTGCATGACAACTCTTTTGCCTCGGCGTTTCGATTGCAGAAAATTAAGCCCCTGCGGTTGCTTTTGGTGACGCTATACTCTTCGATTTTCTCGGTGATGTGACGCACGCGCTCATCGGACGTCAAGCGCCCGAACAGGGCGGTATCTTCGATTGTCTCATCGTCAATCTCCAGATCGTGAATGCCAAAATAATGGAAGGGGGCAAGCATCTCCTCGGCCAAAGCATCCTGCAGCGTGATCTGGAACGCGATGACGTGATTGAAAAGGGCAAAGACGTCATAGCCGTCGGTGCGATTGGGCGTAGCGGTCATGCCCAGATAAAACCGAGGCGTAAAGTGCGACATGATGGATTGGTAGCCCTGAGATCCCGTGCGGTGGGCCTCGTCGATGACGATGTAGTCGAACTCATCGGAGCGGAAATCGCTCAGATGTTTGGCGACCGAAGAACACATGGCAAACACGCAGGTAGCATTGCTTATATTCTTGCCAGTTTGATAGGTGTCGAACGTATAGGTACTACCTAAGAGGCGTTCGTAGCTTGCGCGGGAGGCGTCGATAATGCGCCGGCGGTGCGCAAGAAAGAGGACGCGCCGGGGTCTAGTTGCGAGCACATCGAACGCCGAAAGGAAGGTCTTGCCGGTGCCGGTTGCCGAGACCAGCAGGGCGCGGGTCTCGCCCTTGCGGTGGATTACACCGAGCGCCTCAAGGGCGCGCTGCTGCATTTTATTGGGCTTGATTTCTTCGAGGTCATTCTGCGCCGGCGTTTCAGCAGATCTGAATGTCGGTTTCGATTTGGGCTTTGGCGGACGTGCCGATCGATATGCGGCATAGTTCTCAATCCAGTTTTGAGAAAGCAAAACGGTTGAGGTGTCGTTCCACAACGAATTGAACTCACCCCTCAGTTCACCGAGTAGGCGGCTGTTCTCGACAGTCTGGTACAGCACGTTCCATTCTTTATTACAGGTGAGGGCGGTCTGCGTCATGTTCGAGCTGCCGACGATGACCGTGCTGGTTTCGCCCTTATCAAAAATGTATCCCTTGGCATGCAAATTACCCTGGAATACGCGAACTTCCATGTTGTCGTATTCCAGGAGCTTGCGAAAGGCATCGGGTGAGTTGAAGTTGAGATAGGTGGACGTGAGCAGCCTGCCCTTAATGCCACGCTGCTTGAGCTCCTGGAATGCCTCGACCAGGATTTGAAGGCCGCCGTCTGCAACAAACGCTACGCAAAAGTCAAAAGAGCTGCAGGTTGAGAGCTGCTCTTTGATAACGGATAGTAGTGTTCCGCCTGTCGCCTTCGAGTTGGCGATGAGCATGGGTGAATCGTTCTCGCGTGCAAGCGAGTCGAATTCAATATCAATCTGCTGCTGCGTAGTCATCCCGGCCAAACCTTTCGAAAGACTATGTTGGCGCCAGGATAACAGATCGATCGTTCGTGTTTTAGATGTATGACGATTGGGATTGCCAGTTTGGTATGAGCTTGCACACGTGTCCGCACGGCATGTGACACTTACCCTGCCGCCATGCTCCGCCGCGGCGGCATGCATCTGAACAACGACCCTCTAAGGAGTTTGATTTTGATGAGCGACAACACCAAGCATCTCGCGAAGAAGTGCGTCAAGGACGCGGGGCCGTGCCTCGTGCTGTGCCTTGCCGGCGCAGCGGTCGCGCTGCTGGCTGTTCTGGGGCCGTTCGACGTGCTCCGAAGTGTCGTCTCTCTGCACGTTTGCATGGCCCTTGCCGGCGCCATGATGACCGGCGGCGTGCTCGATCTGGTTTTTTGGGTGCTTGACCCGTTTGGATGGAAGAACGAAGGGTAAGCCCTGAGGGATGGAAGGGCTAGAACGGTTGGCTTAGTGATCGTGCAGAATGTGGCTAGCGACTTACAGGGAAGTGGTAATCCGATGACGGTCTATGTGACGGGCGATATTCACGGCGGCCTCGACATGCAAAAGCTGCGCGACTGGGAGCTTGGGGATAGTCTGACGAGTGACGACTATCTCATCGTCTCCGGCGACTTTGGCTTTCCCTGGGATTTCTCTGCCGAGGAGTGCGCCGACATCGCTTGGCTGGAGTCGCGCCCCTATACCGTGCTGTTCGTCGACGGCAACCACGAGCGTTTCGATCACTGGGCGGAGCGACCCATGGAGCTGTGGCACGGTGGGCTGACGCAGCGCCTGTCGGATACCTCTCCCATACGGCGCCTGACGCGCGGCGAGGTTTTGAGCTCGACGGCTCAACGGTCTTTACTATGGGCGGCGCCACGAGCGTGGACAAGGAATACCGCATTCCGTATTCCAGCTGGTGGCCGCAGGAATTGCCGGACGAGCGCAACTTTGAGGAGGCACGGACAAAGCTCGACAGCGTGGGCTGGAAGGTCGACTACGTGGTCACCCACACCTGCTCTACGCGCATGCTTTCGCCCACGCTCTATCCGGCGCTCGGCTGGAATTACCCCGCCGTTGATCGGCTTACGGCATTTTTCGATGAGCTGGAAGACCGCTTGGATTACAAGCATTGGTACTACGGGCATTTCCATCGGGATGCCAACCCGGCCGAGCGCCACACCGTGCTCTACGACCACATCGTTCGCCTGGGTGACGAACTCCAGCCCTGGGACGTCGTGTAGGGGCGCGGACGAATGAGCTTCGTGGCGAACCAAAACCGATTTGTTAAGGGATTTACTCCCAAGCCGGCTTGCGCTCGAGTAACGTTTTCGCAGCTTCAGGCGTGGGAGAGTCAAGTATTTCGCAGAACGCATCGAACCCCTCTGGCGAAAGATGGGTTGTTGATACTTTGGCAATGTCGCTATCGAGGTGCTCGTCAGGGTGGGCTGCCGTCTGTTGCATGCCTGTCCTTTCATCCATAACGATGTTCTCCCGGTGCGCGCGGATGACGTCCCAGCTAAAGTGCTCGACCAGCTGCTCGGCAGAGCGCGGTGTGGTGTCCGGTGCGATGCCCGTTTGCCTGGCGAGCCAGCCCAGCAGTGCCTCGGGCGTGCCAAAGCGGGCGCGGAGCTCGCCCAGGTCCAGATCGCGGTCGCGCTTGGAAAGGCGGCGGCCGTCCGGCGACATGAGCAGCGGAATATGTGCGTAGTGCGGCGTGGGAAGTCCCAGCAGATGCTGCAGGTAGATCTGACGCGGCGTGGAGCCCAGCAGGTCGCATCCGCGTACGATCTCGGTAACACCCATGGCGGCGTCATCGACCACCACGGCTAGCTGATAGGCAAAAACACCGTCGCTGCGGCGTACCAAAAAATCGCCGCACTCGGTGGCGAGCGCCTCGCATTGGGCCCCGTACGTGCGGTCCACGAATTCGATCACATCGCCCGCGAGGTCGTCGATGTCGGGCACGCGCAGGCGCGTGGCCGGGGCGCGCAGGGCACTGCGGCGTGCAACCTCCTCGGCAGAAAGACCTCTGCAGGCGCCGCGGTAGATGGGCGTGCCGTCGCTGGCGTGCGGCGCGCTCGCGGCGTGGAGTTCGGCACGCGTGCAAAAACAGGGATAGGTGAGGCCGGCGTCTTGCAGCTGGCGCAGGGCGCTCTCGTACAGGTCGAGGCGATCGTGCTGGTAGTAGGGGCCCTCGTCCCACTCAAGCCCCAGCCAAGCCAGGTCGTCAATCAATTGAGCGGCAAGTTCCGGGCGCTTACAGCGATCGTCCAGGTCCTCGATGCGCAACACGATGCTGCCGCCCTGGCTACGGGCCGAAAGCCACGCGCACAGGCAGCTGAACACGTTGCCCAGGTGCATGCGGCCCGAAGGCGACGGGGCAAAACGGCCCACGACAGGTGCGGGGGCGGAGACGGGCGGCGTCGTTGGCGCGTCCGCGGCTGGCGTTGCTATGTTGCGTGTTTTGATATCCATGCGGACGAGTATAGCGCGGGGCGCGATGGGGAGGCGTTTCCGTGGCTCGCAAGTTGACGGCGCTGCGCATTGTGCACGGTGGGTCTGCGGTCCAACGTCTCGATCGCCGTACGCCGACTCGGCCTTATACACGGCAGAAACCCCGGCAGCTCTTCGCAACTGCCGGGGTTTCCGCGGAAAAGGGGGACATGATCAACGAGCGAACGGGAAAGGGGCAACCGTTTTCGCTCAACTGCTTTATGCCCTTTACTCGCGGGCTCAATCAGCGCGCGCCGCAGCAACACAAAGCCGCTACACCTGTGACGGAGCTGTGAAGTGGTATCTATTGCTGACGCGGGACTCGGCCAAAGAGCGTCCCAAACGACAATTTTGTTGCTGCCTGTCGGTTCAGCCCAATGATCCGTTTTCCTCCGTCCCCAATAGATCATTTTCCAAGTGTCGGGGTGCGGGCGTGACTTTCATCCCGTTTGGCACTCCGGTCGCCTAGATGTTCGTCATGCGTACCCGCAAACGTGGGACAATGGCGCTGTTGGTTTTACAGACAAAGGATGTGCCTATGAACACCCTCGCCGCCAAAGTCAGCCGGCAGCGCTGCCTGTTTGCGCGATTCGCTTCCGTCTGCGTGCTCGTCGCGCTTGCGTTGTTGCTGCTGCCTGTCGCCGCGCACGCCGACGGCTACTCCATGACCCAAACCTATATCGGCGCCACGGTCGAGGCCGACGGCTCGCTGACCGTTGTCGAGGGACGCCAGTTTGATTTCGATGACGATATCAACGGCGTGTTTTGGGAGATCAATACGGGCTCTAACCAGCAGGGCGGCGCGGCGGGCGTCAATGTGCTGAGCGTCGAGGAAGACGACACCGCGTTTAACAAGGTCGACAGCGCGAACAAGGGTGACTCTGGCGTCTACACGGTCGAGCAGACTGGTGACGGCGTAAAGATCAAGGTGTTCAGCCCTCACGAGAGCGGCGATAGCGCGATCTATTACGTGAGCTACACCATGACCGGTGCGGTTATGAACTGGGCCGATACCGCCGAGCTCTATTGGAAATTCGTGGGCGACGGCTGGTCCGCGGATTCCGATGACGTCGAGATGGAAGTGTACTTCGCAAATGCCGCTGCCGGGACGGCGGCCGTCAAGGGCGATAACTTCCGCGCATGGGGGCACGGCCCGCTGACGGGCGACGTATCGCTCGATGCGGATGAACCCATGGTCACCTATACCATTCCCTGCGTGCATCAGGGCGAATTCGCCGAGGCACGCATCGCCTTCCCCAGCGACTGGGTGCCGCAGCTTGCCGCCTCGGGCGAAGAGCGCATGTCAACGATCCTGAGCGAAGAGAAGGAATGGGCCGACGAAGCTAACGCCCGCCGCGCTCACGCTCGCATGATTGCCAATGTACTTGCCGTACTAAGTGTTGTCGCGGCGCTGGTCTTTACCGGCACAATCGTTGTGCTCAAGCTGCGCCGCCGCAAGCCCAAACCGCTTTTCCAGGACGAATATTTCCGCGATGTGCCTTCGGACGACCATCCCGCCGTGCTTTCGGCCCTCATGAGCTGGAACGAGGTGCCCGATCAGGCATATATCACCACGCTCATGAAGCTCACCGACGACCGTGTGATCAAGCTGGAGCAGGCGACCGTGACCAAGGCCAAGAAAGGTCTGTTGGGGCGTGAAAAAGAAGAGCAGACGTATCGCGTGACGGTGAGTGATGCGGGCTGGAAGTCGGCCAAGGGCATTGACCGCATGGTGCTCAAGGTCTTCTTTGCCGGTGCTAAGCCCGACGAGAACGGCGACCGCTCGCGCACGTTTGACGAGCTGCAGCACTACGTCAAGCAGCACGCTACACCCGTGGGCGACAAGCTCGAGGACTATCAGAACACCGTTAAGGGCAAGCTGGCCGATAGCGAGTACGTTGCCTCGGACGGCATTGTCGCAATGGTGTTTTGCCTGGTTCTCGGTATTCTGATCGCCTGTGTTCCCGCGGGATCCATCTTCTTTACCGACGGCGCGCAGGCGAACATTGTCGCCGCGGTTATCTCGGTGCCGATTGTGCTGGTGGGTATTGGCGTGGGCCTTACGTTCCGCCGCTTTACGCCGGAGGGTGCCGAGGTGGCGGCTCGCTGCAAGGCGCTTAAGCATTGGCTCGAGGATTTCACGCGTCTAAAGGAAGCCGTCCCCGGCGATCTGGTTCTGTGGAATAAACTTCTGGTGATGGGTGCGGCGCTGGGCGTTTCGAAGGAAGTTCTGCGTCAGCTTGCCGAGGCTGTTCCTCCCGAGGTGCGCGAGGCCGACGGTTTCTACGACAATTACCCCTGCTACTGGTGGTACTACCATCACTACGGAAACCAGTCCCCGCTCGATTCGTTCGATGACGTGTATCACGAGAGCATCCGTGAGCTGGCTTCGAGTTCCGATAGCTCGAGCGGCGGTGGCGGCGGCGGCTTCTCGGGCGGCGGAGGCGGCGGCGTCGGCGGAGGCGGCGGCGGAACGTTCTAACGGTCCTAAATTACGGATGGGCTTTTCTCGACAGCCGTTGGGGAAAGCCCATCCCCTTTTTATTCGCTACCTACGAAGACTGTCCCCAGCGACTAGGTGTGGCTGCTGCCAAGGAGTGTCCCGGGGTGCCGGCACAAAGGGAACGTCCCTAACTGCCGGGTTTAGGCTGTTAGGTCGAGTTCGTAGAGGAAGCTTTCGCGCGGCATGTCGTGACGGCGCTCTTCGCGGTTGGCGCGGTGCGTGGCCGTGCGCTTAAAGCCGTGCAGCTCGTAGAACTTCCACGAGCAGTTGGAGTCGGTGTACAGGTGTGCCCTCGTCGCCCCGCGCGAGGACAGGTACGAGACCGCGGCATCGAGCAAAACCGAGCCAACGCCCAGGCCATGGACATCGCGATCAACGGCAAGCAGCGTGACCTCGTTGTCGTGTGGCAACGGGCTGCTTTCGAGCAGGCGGTTGTTGGTTCGGATGGTTGCGCGCACAAACGAGAGATACTCGGCGCAGGCATCGGGCTCCAGCTCGCGCATCTGCGATAGCAGCGCGCGTTCGGTATCCATCCAATGTTCCTTGACGGTGGCGCCGGAGCTCTGTCCCGCACGTGCGAGCGCAATGCCGCGCGCCTGACCGTCGATTACGGCAACCTGCGAAAACGTCGATGACGAAAGGCAATAGGCGAGGTCGCACGCGGCCTCAAGGCGGTTGTACTCATCGTTATCCGAATTGTTATGCCAAAGCTGCTGCAGAATCAGCGCGATGGCGTCGAAGTCTTCGGTATCAAACGGTCGGCAGAGAACCCGCGAGACCATGGTGCC
Source organism: uncultured Collinsella sp. (assembly GCA_902479075.1). Classification (GTDB taxonomy): domain Bacteria; phylum Actinomycetota; class Coriobacteriia; order Coriobacteriales; family Coriobacteriaceae; genus Collinsella. The sequence goes on along the minus strand of CABSNK010000009.1, from coordinate 38,297 downwards.
TCTTTCTTTTGCGGATGCATATCGAGCACAGTTCTACCACGCTATTGGCATCTAATTATGGTGCCCCTGTGTTCCATGAACTCACCGTGCCCGGTGCCGTGCCCATCCCCTCCGCTCGCAAACTTTTTCTGCACATGCGCCCGTTGCGGGGTGCATCGATGCGCTCGATGCGCTACATTGAATCAGTATTTTCAATGCCGCTGCGCGAGCGCTGCAGATCGACGTATCACCGGCTCACAGAGCACGGCGGCGTACCAGACAGGAGGACTGCATGGGATCTGATGTGAAGATCGCACGCGCGTTGATCTCGGTTACCGATAAGACGGGCGTCGTCGATTTCGCACGGACGCTGGTCGATGACTTTGGCGTCGAGATCATCTCTACGGGCGGCACGGCTCGTGCCATCGAGGACGCGGGCGTTCCCGTAACCCCCATCGAGGAGTTCACGGGCTATCCCGAGATGATGGACGGCCGCGTTAAGACCCTGCACCCCAAGGTTCACGGCGCGCTGCTGGCCCGCCGCGATTCCGAGCAGCACATGCAGGAGGCCGCTCAGCACGGCATTAAGCTGATCGACCTGGTCGTTGTCAACCTGTACGAGTTCGAGAAGACCGTCGCCAACCCCGAGGTCACCTTCGCGGATGCCATCGAGCACATCGACATCGGTGGCCCCTCCATGCTGCGCTCTGCTGCTAAGAACGCCGTGAGCGTTACCGTCATTTCCGACCCGGCCGACTACGACGCCGTCCTGGCTGAGATGCACGAGACCGGTGGCTGCACCACGCTTTCCACCCGTCGTCGCCTGCAGGTGAAGGTCTACCAGACCACCGCCGCCTACGACACGGCTATCTCCCGTTGGCTTGCCGCCCAGGCAAGCGACGTGGCGGACACTTCTGCCAAGCTCGAGATCTCGCTGGAGAAGGTCGACGACCTGCGCTATGGCGAGAACCCGCAGCAGAAGGCTACGGTCTACCGCTTTGCCGAGGGCTGCGAGAACACCGCGAGCTCGCAGTTCCCGCTCGTTGGCTCCGAGCAGATCCAGGGCAAGCCGCTCAGCTACAACAACTATCTGGATGCTGACGCCGCTTGGAACCTGGTCCGCGAGTTCGACGAGCCGGCCTGCGTGATCCTCAAGCACCAGAACCCCTGCGGCTCCGCCGTGGCCGAGGACATCACGGCCGCCTACGACCGCGCCTTCGCCTGCGATCCCAAGAGCGCCTTCGGCGGCATCATCGCCTGCAACCGCGAGGTTCCCTATGAGCTGGTCGAGCACTTTGCCGATCAGAACAAGCAGTTCGTCGAGGTTATCATCGCCCCGAGCTACACTGCCGAGGCGCTCGAGCGCATGTCCAAGCGTCCCAACCTGCGCGTGCTGGCTACCGGCGGCGTGGACCACGGCGCCCAGGTGGAGCTGCGCTCCGTCGACGGCGGCATGCTGGTGCAGGAGGTCGACCATGTGACCGAGGACCCCGCGACCTTTACGTTCCCCACCGACCGCAAGCCCACCGACGCCGAGATGGCCGAGCTCGAGTTTGCCTGGAAGGTCTGCAAGGGCGTCAAGTCCAACGCCATCCTGGTCTCCAAGGATAAGGCCGGCATTGGCATGGGCCCGGGTCAGCCCAACCGCGTTGACTCTGCACTGCTTGCCTGCGAGCGTGCCGAGGACTTCTGCGAGCGCGAGGGCGTGGAGAAGGGCGGCTTTGCCTGCGCAAGCGACGCATTCTTCCCGTTCCGCGACAACGTCGACGTGCTTGCCGCGCACGGCGTGACCTGCATCATTCAGCCCGGCGGCTCCAAGCGCGACGACGAGAGCATTCAGGCCTGCAATGAGCATGGTATTGCGATGGTCTTTACGGGGGCCAGGCATTTTAGGCACTAGAGGCTTTCCCAAGCACCCGACCTTGCCCCTCAAACCGTCGCTTGCGTACATTTAGTACGCGGCGCTCCTCTTTCGGGGCAATCTCGGGCACTTGGAAAACCCTTAATGGGATGTTGCTCTATCCCATTAAGCTGATCGGTCGCCTGACCATATCGTCAAAATAATCTCTGCAAAAGACGGTCGCTCCGTTTGGAGGGCCGTCTTTTTGGTATAAGAGGACGGAATGACTAACACGAAAGGTACAACCATGCCCCAGATTGATGATGTCGAGCTGTTTGGCAATGCCGAGGATCAGCGTGCGTATGAGGACTTTTGCGCCAATCAGGAGGCGGTCGAGAAGTTTACGCTCGACAAGCCCGCGCTTATCTGCCGCTGGCGCATGTCCAACAAAAAGGTGCCCATGCTCAACCGCCACATCCGCGCACTGTCCGAGCGCCTGGTGCAGGGCGAGCCACTTACCCATAACATGCTCAGCTGGGCCAAACAACACGTTGAGTGGTCGCTTGCCGAGGGCGATTACACCGCACATGACGGCGTGCTCATGCTGGTGATCGACGTCAACGGCAACGCCGCCATGACGGTGGGGGAGTACGAGCCGCTCGCCGATACGTCGGCCAAGGCGCTGCGCGCCCGCTCCGCCGAGGCTCGCTCCGAGGCCGACGAAACTGGCGTGGCGCCCGAGCTGCTCGCCGCTGTCAACAACGGCGAGCTCGCCTTTGTGGCGCCGGCGGACGAGTTTCTGTGCGGCACGGCGACGCTCATCGAGCAGCTGGCCCAGACCAAGGGCATCCCGGTCACGCGCGTAGACATTCCCGCGCAGCTTAAGGGCGCCCTGTTCCTAGTGAGCGACGAGCACGGCGTGGTCCCCGCGACCGAGACGGACGCCGCCGAGGCCGACGCCGCCACGGTCGCCTTCTTTGCCGACGGCTACGAAAAGCTCCGTGCCCGCCGCTAAATGATTTTTCTGGGACGGGGATTAAAGAATCATTTTGGTCCCCGCCGCCGCTGCGAGTGCGAGGCGGACAAAACGCCCCCGCTCGCGAACAGTTCTGTCACCTTGGCACCGCGCGCGGTGCGCACCTGCAGTTTCGCAGCCATAATGGTGGCAAGACAACCAAGAGGGGAGCGAAATCCATGGCGCTGATTTATGTCGTTGAGGACGACGAGCCCATTCGTCGTGAGCTTGTCGACATTCTTGCCCGCGCCGGGTTTGAAATCGAGGCCTGCGAATCGTTTGAGCATGTCTCGCACGATATTCTCGCCGCCGCGCCCGACCTGGTGCTGCTCGACCTCACGCTCCCTGTCAAAGACGGCCAGCACATCTGCCATGAGGTCCGTCGCGAATCCGAGGTTCCCATCATCGTTCTCACGTCGCGCACGACCGAGATCGACGAGGTCATGGCCATGACGCTCGGCGCGGACGACTTTGTTCCCAAGCCCTATAGCGCGCGCGTGCTCGTGGCGCGCATCAACGCACTGCTGCGCCGCACCACGGCGGCAGGCGAGCGCAGCACACTTGTCCACAAGGGGCTGGAGCTCGACCTCGCCCGCTCCATGGTCACCAACACGCAAACGGGCACCAGCACCGAGCTCACCAAAAACGAGCTGCGTATCCTCTCGCTGCTTCTGAGCCGCGCGGGCAAGATCGTTTCGCGCTCGGCCATCATGCAGGACCTGTGGGACTCCGACGCCTTCGTGGACGACAATACGCTCACCGTCAACATCAACCGCCTGCGCACCACGCTCGAAAAAATCGGCATCAAGGGGTATTTGACCACGCATCGCGGCCAAGGCTATTCGGTCTAGGGGCCGGCTATGTCGTTTGGCAAGTTCTTTAAAGATGCGCTGCTTCCCGTCGCCGTGTGGACGTGCGGTGTGCTGCTGAGCTGCTTTGTGCTGACGGTCGCCGGCGCACCCGTTTCTATCGTGGTCGTGGCGGTCGGCGTGTCCTTTATCTTTGGTATGCTCGGCATCGTGATCGAGTACGCGCGCCGTCGTCGTTTTCTGCGCCAGCTGGAGCGTGCGGCAGAGGAGCTCGAGAGTCCCGCATGGGTGCAGGAGATGGTGCAATGTCCGACCTATGCCGAGGGCGAGCTCGAGTACGAGGTCTTGCGCCGGGTGGGCAAAGCTGCCTGCGACGAGGTTGCCGAAGGCCGGCGTCAGACCGATGACTATCGCGACTATATCGAAAGCTGGGTTCACGAGGCCAAGCTGCCCCTGGCGGCGGCCCATCTAATTTTGGAAAACCTGGACGGCAGCGAAGACGATCTGTCGCGTGTGGATGACCTGGGCCGTGAGCTGGCTCGTGTGGAGCGCTATATCGACCAGGCACTGTACTACGCGCGCTCGGAAGTCGTGGAGCGGGACTACCTGATTCGCCGCTGGAATCTCAAGACCTTGGTGACGGGCGCGATTAAGGCCAACGCGCGCGAGCTCATCGCGGCGCACGTGGCCCCAGTGTGCGAGAACCTCGACTTCGAGGTCTTTACCGACGAGAAGTGGCTTGAGTTTATTCTGGGCCAGCTCATCCAGAACAGCATTAAATACGCGCGCGAGGACGGCGCGAAGATCGTGTTTTCGGGCGCGTTGCTGGACGAGGGCCTGGCAAGTGAGCGCATTGAGCTCACTGTTGCCGATAACGGCTGCGGCGTGAGCGCGGCCGACCTGCCGCGCGTGTTCGAGAAGGGCTTTACCGGCGACAACGGCCGCACCACCAAGCGCGCAACGGGCATCGGCCTCTACCTGGTGGCGCGCCTGTGCTCCAAGATGGGCATTGACGTCACCGCGGCATCCGAGCCCGGCGAAGGCTTCGTCATCACGTTTGCCTTCTCAACCAACAAGTTCCAATACTTTGAGTAGTCAGCCCGTATGGCGTAGCCGTTCAGGATCTTCCCATGTAAGAAGAAATCAGGCTTTTCAGCAGCTATATTCCTGAACGGGAACATTGCTAATGTAGTCAACACTATATTCCCGTACATGAACATAGTGCTACAGTTTTATACTAAGTTCACGGACAGGAATATAGCTGGAGGCGTCATGAGAACGGTGACAACGATTAAAAAGCTGGATGGGCGCATCAAGCTCAAACCGTCGGAAGTCGCTTTCTCGGAGCGCACGGTTTTCGATCCCGCCGAGATGGGGAAGGCCCTTAGGCTCAGAAGGCGTGAGCTCGGCTTGACTCAACGTGACGTCGCGACTATGACGGGTCGCAGCCTTCGTGTGATTGGTGATATCGAACGGGGGCGGACAACGGTCGAAATTGGTGTCATTTTCGATTACGCCTCCATCGTGGATGTTGATTTTATTCTGAAGGTGAGGGGGAAGTAATGGATGGCACGCTGTTCGTTCACCGTGAGTTTAATGGGTCTTACCAGCCGGTTGGCATATTGGAGGAAAATGCGGGGTTTCCGATATTCACCTATAGCCCCAAATATCTCGAGAGCGGTGATGCGGCGCCGATTTCGATCTCGCTGCCGTTGTCGGCCGAGACATTTAGTCCGGACGCAACGGGTTCCTTTTTCTCCGGCATCATTCCGGAGGGGCAGCTCAACAGGGACCTTGAGAAAAGGGCGCGAGCGGAACGCGGAGATTACTTTAAGGTGCTCGATTTGGTCCGCGACGAACCTGTCGGCGCTCTGGTTTTGACGCGAGAGCCTTCGGCCGACGGTCTCGAAATGGGCTATGAAGAGATAGATGCGGAACAGCTAAGCGGACTGGCATACGCACCGGCGGAGATTGCTTTTGATTTAACGCTAGAGAGTCGAATCTCCCTTGCAGGTGCTCAGGCGAAGGTCGGTCTCTACCATACGGGTGATGACCCATGTGGTGGATGGTACCTGCCTCATGGAGCGGCCCCATCCACACACATTCTCAAGGCAGGGTCGAAAACGTTCCCGGGCGAGACAGTGTGCGAAGCGATGTGCGTGAGAGCCGCCTCTCTGATGGACCTATCGGCCGAAGAGTGCTTTCTTATCCGAGTTGAGGATGCCGAGCCAATTATCGCCGTGAAACGATTTGACCGAGTAACGCCTGATACCGGACGCTCGGTTGACGGATTGCCAATTCCATACCGTTTGCACCAGGAAGATGTTTGTCAGGCCAAGGGCATCTCGCGTGAGCTTAAATATGAGCCGACGGGCGTCAATTACCTGGGGCTTATCGTCGATGCGGTGCGAAGGGCGTCGACGAATCAAATGGAGGACAGGTTCCTTGTCGGCTATAACCAGCTGTTCGACTATGCCGTAGGTAACTGTGATAACCATCTAAAGAACTGGTCGCTCGTATGGGACGAAAGTTGGAAGCAGGTGAGGTTGGCGCCGCTCTATGACGTGCTGTCCACAACGGTTTACCCCAGTCTCGTTCGTGAGATGGGCGTCTCGTTTGGTGGGAGCCGCAAGATTGACGACGTAACGCGTGGGTCGGTGATGAGCCAAATGATTGAGGCGGGTTTGCCCGGGGGAATTGTCGCCGGAATGATTGCTGATACCTGCAATGAGGTTCCAGACGCGCTAAGAGACGCGGCGCGCGGTCTCAAAGAAGAGGGTTTTCCCGAGGCGGAGGTAATGTTCGAGAAGATCATTCCAGAAGTGCAAGCTCGTTTAAGCAGGATCGCCTTATAACAAAAACGTGCCGCCCAAACAAAACGTGCCGCCCCAAACGGGGCGGCACGCCATTTTTCTATCAGATAACTCGCTGAAGTACGGTGACGAAGGCGCAAGGCCGGGAGGGGTTATCTAAGCCGACATCCCGCAGCCGCGAAGCGGCGAGGACGTCGGCGTGATAACCCCGCAGGCCTTGCGCCGGCGGGAAGGAACCTATTTCACGACCAAGATGTCGCAGTCGGTGTTGCGTAGCAGGAACGTCGAAATCGAACCCAGGAGCGCATACTTGATCGAGGACAGGCCGCGCGCGCCGCAGAGCACCAGGTCGGGCTTGACCACGTCGAGCATCTCGTCCTTGAGCGTCTCGCGAATACGGCCGGCGCGAATCATGACCTCGACCTCGGGAATATCGGGATTGGCCTTGGCCTCTTCGAGCTGCTTGGCGATGGAGTTCTTAAATGCCTCCTCTAGACCGTTGACCAGATCGACCGGATAGGAACCGGCGCTCTCGAGCGCCGTGGAATCGATAACGTGGCCGATGATCAGCTTGGCGCCGTTGTTCGCGGCGACCTTGATGGCGCGTGCGAGCACAAAATCCTGCTGCTCAGTACCGTCGAGTGAAACAAATACCTTGGTGTAGCCCTCGTTCATGGTTTCCTCCTTGGTCTATCGCACGGGCGTGGGGCTCGTGCATCGGGCGGGCGCGGATGCGTGGCCGCCGGACACTTTATCTTGTTGCAGTTATACCCAAGGATTTGGGTTTGACCGCTCGCAATTCTGTGAACGGGCGAGTTTTTTGGTAAGGGTAGGCGCAGGCGCGCCGCCAACGGTTGATAATGGGACATCGCCCGCACCGTCCGCAGAACAATATCGGCGGGTGTCTAACGAGGGGGTCCCTTTGGATATCATCGAGCTTCTAAAATCTGCCTTCATGGGCCTGGTCGAGGGCATCACCGAATGGTTGCCTGTTTCGTCGACCGGTCACATGATCTTGGTGGACGAGTTCGTCAAGATGAACGTGAGCGAGACGTTCTGGAATATGTTTCTGGTCGTGATTCAGCTTGGCGCCATTTTGGCCGTCTGCGTCCTGTTTTTTTACGACCTCAACCCGTTTTCTCCCAGCAAAGGCAAGGAGGGCCGTCGCGACACCTGGGTGCTGTGGGGCAAGATTGTGCTCGGCTGCATTCCCGCCGCGGCGATCGGTCTGCCGCTTAACGACTGGATGGAGGAGCATTTCTACAATGCTCCCGTCGTGGCGCTGGCGCTCATTGTGTACGGCGTGCTGTTTATCGTGATCGAGAACTGGCGCGCGAACAAGCGCGACCAGGCCGCTCTTGCCGGTTCGTTTGGTTCGCGTGCCGTGGTGGCGGGCGGACGCCCCGCTGGTGCGCATTTTGCCACGCCCGCTGCGGCTGCCGCTTCAGACGATGACGATAACCTGGACTTTGGCTCCATCACTACGCTCGAGGATCTGAGCTGGAAGACCGCGCTGGGTATCGGTTGCTTCCAGGTGCTTTCGCTGATTCCGGGCACATCGCGCTCCGGCTCCACGATCATCGGCGGCCTGCTGCTGGGCTGCACGCGCTCGGTGGCGTCTAAGTTCACGTTCTTCCTGGCTATTCCCGTTATGTTTGGCGCGAGCGCGCTCAAGCTGGTCAAGTACTTTATTAAGGGCGGCACGTTCGGCACCAACGAGATCGCCATCCTGGGCGTGGGCTGCATCGTCGCCTTTGTGGTGTCGCTTATCGCCATCAAGTGGCTTATGGGCTTCGTCCGCCGTCACGACTTCAAGTGCTTCGGCGTCTACCGCATCATCCTGGGCATCGTGGTACTCGCGTACTTCTTTGTCCTGGAGCCTATGCTCGGCCTGTAACTTGGTTGACGCTGCGCGGCGGCCAGAACGACAACTTGTCATTCAAAGAGGGTGGCATGGCCAAAAGGTCTATGCCGCCCTCTTTTCATGCCAATTTGTTCGCCCTGGCCGCCGCTCGCTGCTGCTGCCATGACATCGGCGGTTTCGTGATTGTCAATAGATTGGTGCAAAGTAACCTGACCCCATTGCTCCAAATCCGCTGGGGCGGGCCTGACGGTGGCGCACGGAGTCGTGGTGTGATTTGCGTCGGTGTCCGCGCGGCTCGGTATACTGGTACGGCTCAAACTATGGCGCCGCCCGCAGGCGCGCCGTCCGTCAGATGAGGAGTCGCCCATGACCCAGCCCTTGCCCTGGGAAAAGAACGCCGCGGTACCCGTGCCGCCCGCGCCGGAACCCGTGCCGCTCGATGCATACACCGCTCCCGCTGCGCCGGAGCCCGAGCTCGTTCCGCTCGACATCTACGACGCTCCCGCGCCGGCGCCCAAGCCCGCCAAGCCGCTCGTCGACATCGACAGCCTGAATCCCGCCCAGCGCGAGGCGGTCCTGTCCACCGAGGGTCCGTTGCTGGTGCTCGCCGGCGCCGGATCGGGCAAGACCCGCGTCTTGACCTTCCGCATCGCACATATGCTCGGCGACCTGGGTGTTAAGCCTTGGCAGGTTCTTGCCATTACGTTTACCAACAAGGCCGCGGCAGAGATGCGCGAGCGTCTGGCAGCGCTCATCCCCAGCGGCACCCGTGGCATGTGGGTGTGCACCTTCCATGCCATGTGTGTGCGCATGCTGCGCGAGGACGCTGACCTGCTGGGCTACACCGGCCAGTTCACCATCTACGACGACGATGACTCAAAGCGCATGGTGCGTGACATTATGCAGGCGCTCGGCATCGAGCAAAAGCAGTTCCCCATCAACATGATCCGCAGCAAGATCAGCTCGGCCAAAAACGCCATGATCGGCCCCGAGGACATGCTCAAGTCCGCCGATAGCCCCAACGATAAAAAGGCCGCACAGGTCTACTTGGAGCTGGAGCGCCGCCTGCGCGCCGCCAATGCGATGGACTTCGACGACCTTCTCGTGCGCACGCTCGAGCTGCTGCGCACCCGCCCTGAGGTGCTCGACAAGTACCAAGAGCGTTTCCGCTACATTAGCGTCGACGAGTATCAGGACACCAACCACGTCCAGTACGAAATCGCCAACCTGCTGGCCGCCAAGTACCAAAACCTCATGGTCGTGGGCGACGATGACCAGTCCATTTACAGCTGGCGCGGCGCCGACATCACCAATATCCTGGACTTTGAGAAGGACTTTAAAAACTGCAAGACCGTCAAGCTGGAGCAGAACTATCGTTCCACGGGTCACATCCTGAGCGCCGCCAATGCCGTGGTGCGCCACAACTCGCAGCGCAAGGACAAGCGCCTGTTTACGGCCGAGGGCGATGGCGAGAAGATTCAGGCCTTCCAGGCGAGCGATGAGCGCGACGAGGGCCGCTGGATTGCCGGTGAGATCGAGAAACTGCATGCCAAAGGCACGAGTTACGACGACATCGCCGTGTTCTACCGTACCAACGCCCAGTCGCGTATTCTCGAAGATATGTTCCTGCGCGCGGGCGTGCCCTACAAGATCGTGGGCGGCACGCGATTCTTCGACCGTGCCGAGATCCGCGACGTCATGGCCTACCTTAAGATGATCGTGAACCCGGCCGACGAGATGAGCGTCAAACGCGTCATCAACACACCACGTCGCGGCATCGGCTCCACCTCGATCCAAAAGATCGAGCAGCTGGCGCGCGACAACCGCTGCTCGTTCTTCCAGGCTTGCGAGATCGCGTGCGCCGAGACCGGCATGTTTAGCGCCAAGGTGCGCAATGGCCTGTCGAGCTTTGTCTCGCTAGTGCGCGAGGGTCGCCGCATGGACGGCGAGCTCAAGGACGTCGTCGAGATGATTGTCGATAAGACGGGCCTGCTGCAGGCTTTCCGCGCCGAGGGCACCATGGAGTCCGAGAGCCGTGCCGAGAACATCCAGGAATTCCTGGGCGTCGCCGCCGAATTTGAGGAGACGCACGAGGATATCGAGGGTACGCTCGAGAGCCTAGAAGAGCTGCGCGCAGCCGGTGTTGCCGACGTGCCTGCCGGCGCCGAGCCCGAGCCCGTCGTGGTGAGCGCGCCCGCGCCCGAACCGGGGCCGTCCGCCCCGGCATCCTCGTTTGAGGCGCTCGTCGGTGCACGCGATGCCGCGGGCTCCAATCCGCTCGATAGCCTAGCCGCCCCGGCGCTCTCGCCGCAGGATGCCCTGGCCGCCGCCATCGCGGGCAACGCGTATGCCGCGCCGACGGAGATGCCGGCGGGTGCCGTGCATGCCGACGAGATCGAGCGCACCTACGGTCCGCTCACCTGTAAGGCGCTGCCGGCACTCATGGAGTGGCTGGCCCTGCGCTCCGACTTGGATTCCCTGGCCGGTGAGACGCATGCCATCACCATGATGACCATCCACTCCGCCAAGGGCCTGGAGTTCCCGGCGGTGTTCGTGGCCGGCATGGAGGAGGGCATCTTCCCGCACGTGCACGACTTTGGCGGCAGCGATGACCCGGGCAAGCTCGAGGAGGAGCGTCGCCTGGCCTACGTTGCCATCACGCGCGCCCGTAAGCGCCTGTTCCTGACCTATGCGGCCACGCGCCGCACCTACGGCTCGACCTCTGCCAACCCGCGCTCGCGCTTCCTTAATGAGATTCCGTTTGAGGATATCGAGTTTAGCGGTATCGGTTCTGCCGGTTTTGAAGGCACGGGCTGGGAGAAGCGCGGCGACCGTCACGGCACCTTTGGCTCGGGCATGGGCTCGGATATGTACGGCGGCAAGGTGTTTGGCTCGCATACGCGCTCGACCGGCGGTTCCGGTTCGCGCGGCGGATCGAGCTTTGACGACTTCTTTGGCGGTAGCAGCTATGGGACCGAGCGCCATCGTGGGGTCTCGCCCGACGCCGGCCGTGTTGCCTCGACCTTTGGTTCGGGCGCGCCGCGAGCCAAAAAGCCGTCGTCCAAGGTGTCCCCGACGGTGGAGCGCAAGGTCGATCGCGCCAGTGCATCGCAGGACTTTGCCGCGGGCGATACCGTGAGCCACAAGACCTTTGGCACGGGTACCGTGATCTCGGTCGCTGGAGACATGATCGAGGTTCAATTCGAAAAGACCGGCCAGACCAAAAAGCTTATGAAGGGATTCGCTCCGATCGTCAAACTGAATGCCTAACTGCAAGGGTGACCGGGCGCACCGGGGCTTTGGTCGCCTGCTCGGACAGTCCTGCTCGCACGGAGAGCACATTAAGTGCTCTCCGGCTCGTGCGGAACTCGCGATCGACCAAAGCCCCGGCGCGCCCTCTTCCTTGTGGTGTTTCGGCCCACAGCTTGCGAGCGTCGCTCTGCTCGTTCGCTTTTTAGTCTGGAGAGCCGGGTGGGCTGATAGATAGGTATGAGTAGGGGCTCTCCCGTTTGATGAGCGGGGATCCCCTTATTGCGATTTAGACTGTTTCTTAGAACTTTAGGGATTGAGCGTTTTATACGATTCAGTATAATTTCAGATAGATACTAAAATGTAACTGAAATTAAAAGGGTGATTGGACATGCTGCTAAATTGTCTCCCAAAAAGACTCTTCTCTTTAGAGCTCGCCATCGACCCGGAGCCAGTTGAGATGCAGATTCCTCGCATGTATCTTGAGCGGTATTCGCTTCGCTTGGCACGGCTTGGCATGTCTGAGCAGGGCCGTTTTATTGTTGCGGAACCTAAAGAACCGCCCAGTGTCATTTCGGCGCGAAATCTCGTCAATGCAGTGCTTACGTTAGATGCTCGTCCGGTGGCAATTTGCTGGGATGCTATGGATTTAGGTTTTATGCGCGCGCTTTCTTCGGAGGGAATCGCATATATCCGAGATGAGCGAAATGCGTTCCTGCCGTTTATCGGAGCCGTTATTTCCGATGAAGTGCTGGGTGCTTCTCCCGCTGCTCCGCTTTCGTCCCAATCTCAACGAATCGTCCTAAATCTCATTGCGGGACGATGGGTTGACTGCTCCGCCGGCGACCTAGCGCGTCTGTGTGGCAAAAGCGCGGCAAGCGTCAGCGGCTATCTTTCGGAAATCGCCGCTATAGCTCCTGGGTTGATTATGCGGGACGGCAAAAAGCGTATATTGTGTGACGCCGGGCTGTCGACCGAGACGTTGCTAGATGGGTTTGAGGACTATCTTCGCACGCCAGTTTTAGAGCGAATCCGGCTCAAGAAGGTTATCGAGAGAACAGAGCTACGTGCCGTTGATGCGCTGCTTTCCGGTGTGTCTGCCCTTAGCTATATGTCCGACCTTGCCCATGAAGACTCTGCTCCAACCATTGCTCTCGAAAAATATCAGCTAGAGGCCTTGAAAGAGCATATGGGCGACAGATGGCTGGAGGCTCAGTGGTACGAACCGGCGGCAGTTGTGATTGAGGTCTGGTCGTATCCCGTGGACGCGCCGTCCGATATTAGTTTTGACGCGACTGGTTTGCAGTGTGTCGACCCGTTTTCCTTATACGTTGCTTGCGCAAAAGCAGATTACAAAGAAGATCGTCTGCTCGACGCGGTCGAACAGCTCAGGAGGACGATATGTCAAAAGTGAGGGGAATAGAGCGATTTGCCGATGCCATGAGCGGCTGTAAAGGCGGTTACGTCCTTATTGGTGGAGGGGCCTGCAGCGTTCTATTTGACAATGAGGGCGATTCGTTTAGAGCTACTGAAGACTTGGATGTCGTCGTAATTGTTGATGGGAAAGGCGTTGAATTCGCCACTGCATTGTGGGCATTTATCAAAGCTGCCGGATATGAGACTGGAAAGGTCGGCGATGGAAGGTGCACTTACTATCGGTTCTGTTTGCCCGAAGGATCAAGGCAAGTCCTAGACTATCCCGGCCAAATTGAGCTATTTGCCCGACATCCTGATTTTGTGCTCGAAGATGAAACGAGCGAAGTGGCACCTCTTTCCTTTGACGGGGCCGTATCAAGTCTTTCGGCAATTATTCTCGACGATGGCTACTACGAATTTATTCGCGACAACGCAACGAACGTAGAGGGCATTACGTTGCTCGATGCGCTCCATATCATTCCCCTCAAGATGCGTGCACACATTGATATCAATAGGAGCTATGAAGAAGGGCGCCATTGCAACGATAAAGATCGACGAAAGCATCGCTCGGATATTGTTCGACTTGCGGGTTTGTTGCCGCCTTCGGCTCGCTTGGAGCTAATAGAGCAAATGAGGGCTGATGCCGGAGACTTCTTTGCGGACTTTTCTTCTTATGTAAATCGGCAGACCGATCGTAAAGAGAGAGCGCGTCTTCAGGACACATTATCGTTTCTCGAAAAGGTCTACCTATAGGCACCTTGATTCGTTATGTATGGCGAGGGGCTCTCCCGTTTGATGAACGGGGGGAGCCCCTTGTTGCTTTTTGATTGTCGTTACTAGCCAGAGGCTCGCCGGGACGGGCGCGGGGGTTTGGTCGATCGCGAGTTCCGCACGAGCCGGAGAGCACTTAATGTGCTCTCCGTGCGAGCAGGACTGTCCGAGCAGGCGACCAAACCCCGCGCCCCGTCCCGGCGAGCGCTTGGGGACCGGTGGCCTACAGGTGGCTGATGATCAGTTCCGTCTTGCCTTCGAGGTCAATGGAGCTGACGGTGCTCGGGGCCAGCAGGTGGCTGCCTTTGTGGACGGGGTCGCCGCAGACGGTGCCTTCGCCGTCGATGACCGAAAGGCACATGAAGGGCCAGCGCTGGTCGAGGGTCTTGCTGCCGTCGACGCACACGCGATCGACGGTGTAGCAGGAGTTAGACTCGAGCTCGGTCACGCCGTCGACCTCGGGCGCGGTCACCGTGCCGTCGGTCGGAGCCTGAGCATCAAAGTCGATGCAGTCGAGGCTCTGCTCAATGTGCAGCGGGCGCAGCTTGCCATCGGTGCCGGGACGGTCGTAGTCGTACAGACGATACGTCACGTCGCTCGACTGCTGCGTCTCCAAAATGAGCGTGCCGGTCTTGATGGCGTGCACGGTGCCGGAATCAATCTGGAAAAAGTCGCCCTTGTGAATCGGCAGCACGTTGAGCATGTCGTCCCAACGTCCTTCCTCGATCATCTGTGCGGCCTCGGCGCGGTCCTTGGCACGCTGGCCGACGATGATTGTGGCGCCGGGCTCGCAGTCCAGCACATACCAGCACTCGGTTTTGCCCAGGCTGCCGTTCTCGTGCTTGGCGGCGTACTCGTCGTTGGGATGAATCTGGATTGAAAGGTCGTCCTTGGCGTCCAGAATCTTAATGAGCAGCGGGAACTCCTTGCCCTCGCAGTTGCCAAAGAGCTCGCGGTGCTCGGCCCACAGCCACGAAAGCGTGTGGCCTACATACGGGCCCTCCGCAATCTGGCAGTCACCGTTGGGGTGGGCCGAGATGGCCCAACACTCACCGATGGGTCCATCGGGAATGTCGTAGCCAAATACGGTTTCGAGCTGGCGACCGCCCCAGATCTTCTCGTGAAAGATCGGTGTGAGTTTAATCAAATCGGACATATTCATACCCCATTGTGTTGCGCGGGCGCTGCATAAAACAGCTCAAAGCGAGCGCCCGCATGACTACAAAAACCTATGCCAACGTTACGTTGTGCAACTCAAAGCGGTCGCCAACGTTGCGCGAGACCGAATACTCAAAGGCGGCGCCGCTGTCCAAAAAGCCAATCTGGGTGAGCTCGAGCAGGGGAGAGCTAGGCTTGGTGTCCAGGCGCTCGGCTTCTTCCTCGGTTGCTGCCACGGCGCGAATGGTACGGTGGAAGCTCGAAATCTTCAGCCCGCATTGCTCGCGGACAAAGCGGTAGACCGATCCATACAGGTCCTTCTTTTTAAGGCCCGGAATCAGCTCGAGGGGCATGTAGGTGTACTCGATAACGATGGGCTTCTCGTCGGCCTGACGCACGCGCACGATGTGGTAGGCAAAGTCATCCTCGGCAATTCCCAGCTGGGCTGCGATGTCCGCTGGTGGATTAACGATCGAGAAATCGTAGACCACCGAGGTCACCTTCTCCCCGCGGTGCTCATACGAAAAACCCTGGGCACGGTCGTTTTTGCCCTGGAAAAACGCCTGGCCGGGAAGTCCCGCCGTGTCCTTAACGTAGGTACCCGATCCACGACGGCTGGTAATAAGACCTTCCTCGGTGATTTGCTCGATAGCTCGTTTGGCGGTGATTTTGGAAACGCTATAGAGCTCGCAGAACTCAACGACGGTGGGAAGCTTATCGCCCGGCTTTAGAGCGCCGTTCTCGATGCTTCGACGGATATCCGCAGCGATCGCCTCGTATTTGGGAATCATGGAACCTCCTTTCCGACATATATGAATACAAAAAGTAAGTATAACCCTCAACAGGGCATCCATATTACTTTTATCTAAGAAGTTCGAGAAAGAAAAAAGAAAAAGACGCTTTACTTTTAAAATTAGAGCGCTATAGTTTGAGCAACGAACGGAATCCTTCCGCACAACAGGATCGACCGTTTGGGGACGGTTTTGTTTTGGCGGGTTGGATATCGGTATGGCCGGTGCGCGCCCGCGCCGGATAACCTGCCAAAGCAAACCCGTCTCCAACCGGAAGCTCTAGAACACGAAAGCGAGGACTTTGATGGCACAGTATCAGCTGCCCAACGACTTCTTCTTTGGCGCTGCTATGTCCGGCCCGCAGACTGAGGGTCAGTGGAACCAGGGCGGCAAGCTCGAGAACCTGTGGGACACCTGGTCCATCCAGGATCTGGGTTCGTTCTACAACCGCGTTGGCTCTTACGCCGGCAATGACTTTATGGCCAAGTACCAGGAAGACCTTCGCATTTTGAAGGACTTGGGTCTGGATACCTATCGCACTTCCATCCAGTGGAGCCGTCTGCTCGATGCCGACGGCAACCTCAACGAGGAAGGTGCCGCGTGGTATCACGAGTTGTTCCGCGCCTCTCGCGAAGCCGGCTTGGAGCCGTTTGTCAACTTGTACCACTTTGACATGCCCACCTACCTCTTTAACCGTGGCGGCTGGGAGAGCCGTGAGGTTGTCGAGGCTTACGCGCATTACGCCGACGTCGCCTTCCACGAGTTTGGCCAGGAGATTAAGTACTGGTTCACCTTTAACGAGCCCATCGTCGAGCCCGAGCAGCGCTATCAGGAGGGCGTGTGGTTCCCGCAGCTCCACGACTTCAACCGCGCCCGCACCGTGCAGTATCACATCTCGCTGGCGCACGCGCTGGCCGTGGCCAACTATCGTCGCGCCTATGACGAGGGCGCTATTCGCGCCGATGCCAAGATCGGCATGATCAACTGCTTTACCCCGGTCTACACCAAGGAGAACCCCAGCGAGGCGGACCTCGAGGCCGTGCGCATGACCAGCGGCATCAACAACCGCTGGTGGCTCGACCTCATCACCAAGGGCGAGCTTCCTGCCGACGTGCTCGACAGCCTGGCCGAGGGCGGCGTTAAGCTCCCGTTCCGCGCCGGCGACCAAGAGATCCTCAAGCAGGGTGTTGTCGACTGGCTAGGCTGCAACTACTACCACCCCACGCGTGTTCAGGCGCCGGCGAGCAAGGTCGACCAGTACGGCCTGCCGCACTTTGCCGACGAGTACGTATGGCCCGACGCCGTTATGAACGAGAGCCGCGGCTGGGAGATCTACCCGCAGGGCCTCTACGACTTTGGCATGGACTGCGCTAAGAACTACCCCGATCTTGAGTGGTTCGTTTCCGAGAACGGCATCGGCATCATGGACGAATACAAGAACCGTGACGCCGAAGGAACCATCCAGGATGACTACCGCGTCGACTTTGTACGTCAGCACCTGGAGTGGGTGGCCAAGGCCATCGACGAGGGCGCCAAGTGCCGCGGATACCATTATTGGGCCGTCATCGATAACTGGTCTTGGGCCAATGCCTTTAAGAATCGCTATGGCTTTGTCGAGGTCGATCTGATGGATGGCTATAAGCGCCGTCTTAAGAAGTCGGCGGCCTGGCTCAAACAGGTCGCCACGACCCACGTGGTTGATTAGCGACCGGACGAACGTCCAGACCGCGCGCCGCCGCGCGCAACACATGGCACATCTGGTGGCAGAGGGCGACAGACCACCGTGCGCATAGGAAAGGCCGGATTTGAAAGTTAGGAGCAATCATGGCCAGTGACAACGGAAAGAGCTTCCTCGACAAGTTTGCCGAGGTCTCTGCGAAGGTGGGAAACCAGGTTCACCTGCGTTCCCTGCGTGACGCCTTCGCGACCATCACGCCGCTCTATATCCTTGCGGGTATCGCGGTTCTTATTAACAACGTCGTGTTCCCTCTGTTCCCGCTCGATGCGGCGGGCCTTGCCAACCTTCAGACGTGGGGTTCGGCGATTACGCTGGGCACCCTCAACGTCTCTGCCATTATCTTGGCCGGATTGATTGGCTACAGCCTCGCTAAGAACAAGCGCTTCGATAATCCGCTTGCTTGCATGGTCGTCGCTATCTCTGCCTTCGTCATCATGATGCCGCAGCAGATCACCGCCACGCTTGCCGCCACGAGCCCACTGCTCACCGACAAGATCACCTCCGCCGAGGTCACGGGCGCCCTTTCGACTGCCAACACCGGCACCAACGGTCTGTTCTCGGCTATTATCATCGCCCTGCTTTCCGTCTCGCTCTTCATCAAGATTTCTGGCGTCGAGAAGCTCAAGGTTAAGCTGGGCGAGGGCGTGCCTCCCGCGGTCTCCAACTCCTTCAACGTCATGATCCCGATGCTGCTCAACCTCGCAATCTTCGCTCTTGCCGCAGCCCTGCTCGCCGTGTGCGCCGGCACCGATCTGTGCACCATCATCTCCACGTGCATCTCCAACCCGCTCAAGAGCATCATGAACGCTGGTCCGTGGGCTGTTATCCTCATCTACACCCTTGCTAACCTGCTGTTCTGCGTCGGTATTCACCAGTCCACCATCTCTGGCGCTACCGTCGAGCCGATCCTGACCATGCTCATCGTCGACAACATGGCTACCTTTGCCGCCGGTGGCACCATCCAGCCCGATCACTACATGAACATGCAGATCGTTAACAGCTTCGCCCTCATCGGCGGCTCGGGCTGCACCCTCATGCTCCTGCTCGACACGCTCCTGTTCTCCAAGAACAAGGCTTCCGAGACCGTTTCCAAGATGGCTATCCTGCCTGGTCTGTTCAACATCAACGAGCCGGTTATCTACGGTTACCCCATCGTGTACAACCTGCCGCTCATGATCCCGTTTGTCCTCCTTCCCGACCTGTTCATCGGCATCACCTATGGCCTTACCTGCGCAGGCATCATCAGCCCCTGCATCGCCCAGGTGCCCTGGACCATGCCTCCCGTCATCAATGCCCTGCTCGCTACGGGCTTTGACTGGCGCGCTGGCGTGTGGCAGGCTATCGAGATTGTCATTGGCATGGCCGTCTACCTGCCCTTTATGAAGATTTCCGAGAAGGCAATCGCCAAGCAGGAGGCTCTCGCCGAGTAGAACGCCTAACGTTCGTCCCTTTCACCTTTGCGGGCGCCGGTACGCGGCGCCGGTGCCCGCGGCTCTCTCCCTTGTGTAAAGATGCAGGGGGGGGGTGGGCACAATAGCCGCAAGGAATAAAACCAGTTGTCGTCTGCGCGCCGCGCAGTTATAAGGAGGAAACCATGAAGAAGATCATGCTCTGCTGCAATGCCGGTATGTCCACGAGCCTGCTGGTCCAGAAGATGCAGGCCGAGGTTGCAAACCGTGGTCTGGATATTGAGGTCGAGGCTCGTCCCATGAACGAGGCCCACGATCACCTGGACGAGTGCGACATGTTGCTGCTTGGTCCGCAGATCGGCTACACCAAGGGCGATTTTGAGAAGGAGGCCGCCGGTCGTTTTCCGGTCGAGGTCATCAACATGGTCGACTACGGCCGCATGAACGCTGCCGGCATCATCGACCACTGCGTCAGCGTGATGGGCTAGGTGCTCTGCATGGAGGATATGAACGAACTGCAGATGACCTGCTTTGAGATCATCAGCTACGTCGGTACCGCTAAGAGCATGTACATCAATGCCGTGCAAAAGGCCAAGGAGGGCGATTTTGACGCCGCCGAGGAGCTTATCAAGCAGGGCGACGAGGCCTATAACGGTGGCCACGATGTTCACATGGGGCTTCTGAAGAAGGAGGCCAACGGCGAACGTAACGGCGAGGCCCCGTTGATTTTGCTGCATGCCGAGGACCAGATGGCCGGCACCGAGACCATGCGCGTCATGGCGACGGAGCTCATCGAGGTTCACAAGCAGCTGCAGGCACTTCAGGCCTAGTCGGCGTTATCGCCGCGACGGACCGTGCGGTCCAACAGACAACATAGTCCCTTTGACGGGCGCCGGGAGCCTCCGCCTCCCGGCGCCTTTATTTTTGGGGATGGTCTTGCGCGGCCTGTTGGGCAGCCAATTGCGTTACCCCAGATAAAACCTGCCAAAACAAACCTGTCCCTTTTTGGTAGGTTTTTGCCTTGAGAGCGGTACCATACAGGCAATGTTTAAACGAGAAAGGTGGGCTCCCATGGAACCTAAGCAGTACTACATCGGCATCGACGTCGGCGGCACTTCGGTTAAGGAGGGCCTGTTCGACGAGGACGGCAACCTGCTTGCCAAGGCCAGCGTGCCCACGCCTCCTATCGTTGACGCCGCGGGCTTTGCCGCGGTGACCGAGGCTATCGACCAGGTGGTCGCCAAGGCACAGATTCCGCGTGCCTTTGTGGCGGGCATTGGCCTGGCCGTTCCGTGTCCCATCCCGGCGTCGGGCGATGCCAAGGTCAAGGCCAACATTGCCATTAACCTGCCCGAGCTGAGGGTCGCCATTCAGAAGCACTGCCCCGATGCGGTCGTTAAGTATGAGAACGATGCCAACGCCGCTGCCATGGGCGAGGCCTGGCTCGGTTCTGCCAAGGGCGTGCAGAACGTGGTGATGGTCACCATCGGTACCGGCGTGGGCGGCGGCGTTATCGTTAACGGCGACGTGGTATCGGGCGTTGTGGGCGCCGGCGGCGAGATTGGCCACATGTGCCTGAACCCGGCCGAGGAGCGCACCTGCGGCTGTGGCGGCCATGGCCATCTGGAGCAGTATTCCAGCGCCACCGGCGTGGTGAGCAACTACCTTGCCGAGTGCAAGAAGGCGGGCGTCGAGCCCATTGAGCTCACCGGCCCCTCCGATTCCAAGGACGTGTTCCAGGCCTGCCGCGAGGGCGACAAGCTCGCGCTGGCCGCAGCCGACACCATGGCCGACTACCTTGGCCGCGCCCTGGCGCTTATCGCCAACGTGGTCGACCCCGAGATGTTCCTGATCGGTGGCGGCGCGTCCGCTTCGGCCGATGTTTATCTCGACAAGGTTCGCGAGCACTTTAAGCAGTACGCGCTCTCTGCCTCGCGCGAGACGCCCATTAAGGTCGCTTCGCTCGGAAACGACGCCGGCATCATCGGTGCCGCCTACGTAGCCCTGCGCGCCGCCGGTAAATAGCTGGTGCAAGGGGGTCAGGTTACTTTGCACCAACACGGTGCAAAAGGGACAGTCTTGGCCCCCATGCCTGCCCCAAAATATGCCGTGACCCTTCCGTCTGCGAAGGCTCGGCATCGGCGTGCTACCATAGCTACGTCCAAGTACACATATCAAGTGGAGGATATCCATGGCAAACGTTCTTGTCTTTGGTCACCAGAACCCCGATAACGACGCCATCATGAGCGCCGTCGTCCTGTCCCAGCTGCTCAACCAGGTTGAGTATGCCGGCAACACCTACGAGGCCTGCGCCCTTGGTCAGCTTCCGGCCGAGTCCGCCAAGCTGCTCGCCGACGCCGGCATCGCCGAGCCCCGCGTGATCGAGTCCGTCGAGGCCGGTCAGCTCGTCGTCCTCACCGACCACAACGAGTCTGCCCAGTCCGTCGCCGGCCTTAAGGACGCCACGGTCTTTGGCGTTGTCGATCATCACCGCATCGGCGACTTCGAGACCGCCGGCCCGCTGCACTACATCTGCCTGCCCTGGGGCTCCAGCTGCACCATCGTCACCAAGCTCGCCGGCGTGCTCGGCGTTGAGCTTTCCGACGTCCAGGCTAAGCTGCTGCTCTCGGCCATGATGACCGACACGCTCATGCTCAAGAGCCCCACCACCACCGATGTCGACCGCGCCGTCGCCGCCAAGCTCGGCGAGCAGGTGGGCGTCGACCCGGTCAAGTTTGGCATGGAGGTCTTCCTCACCCGTCCGTCCGGCTCCTTTACCGCTGCCGAGATGGTCGGCAACGACATCAAGATGTTCGAGCCCGCCGGCAAGAAGCTGCTCATCGGCCAGTACGAGACTGTCGACAAGACCCGCGCACTCGGCATGATCGACGAGATTCGCGAGGCCATGCGCGCCTACGCTGCCGAGAAGGGCGCTGACGGCATTGTCCTGTGCATCACCGACATCATGGAGGAGGGCTCGCAGGTCCTGCTCGAGGGCGAGACCGAGGCCGCTCAGAAGGGCCTGGGCATTGCCGACGAGCACGACGGCGTCTGGATGCCGGGCGTCCTCTCCCGTAAGAAGCAGGTCGCTGCCCCCATCATGGCCGCCTGCTAGGTTTAGTTCACTAAACGCCACGACCGGATCGCGGACGCCCCGCGCTCCGGTCGTTTTTTGTGCATGGCGCCGCGTCGTCTCTTGGACAGGCGTGCCCGTGCCGTTGGGCAAATAATGTTCAACCTGTGGTTCCGCTTTTCGGCCACGCCTGCGTGCTTGTCGTGCAGGGTAGGCTAGATGCAAGCGTAATACGTTAGAGCGCGGCGCCGCCACTTGGGCGGGCCGTGCTTTTTTAAGACGGGAGCCTTCCCGTGAAAGGAGCCGCCCATGGCAGCACCCGAGCAGCTGTTCAACGTCCGTGAGCGCAAGCGTTTTGAGCGTCACGACATCTGGGAGCGCATCGCCGAGAACGGCACGATTTCCGCCGCCGTCATGGTCTTCGCCGCCATCGCCGCCGTCATTTGCGCCAATACCGATGCCTACGAGGCCATCCATCACTTTTTGGAGGCCCCGCTGTATGTGGGTCTGGGCAACCTTACGGCCGGTCTCACCGTTGAGCTTTTCGTCAACGACTTTCTCATGGCGATTTTCTTTTTGTTGGTGGGTATTGAGCTTAAGTACGAGATGACGGTCGGCGAGCTCAAGAATCCGCGTCAGGCCATGCTTCCCATGCTGGCGGCCGTGGGTGGCGTCGTCGTTCCCGCCTGCATCTACCTGATCTTTAACCATGCCGGCGCTCACAACGGTTGGGCCATCCCCATGGCAACCGATATTGCCTTCGCACTGGGCGTGCTGTCGCTTTTGGGCAATCGCGTGCCCAACGGCGTGCGCGTGTTCTTCTCGACGCTCGCCATCGCCGACGACCTCATCTCTATCGCCGCCATCGCCATCTTCTACGGTCAGAGCCCCAATCCGTTTTGGTTGGGCGCCGCCGCGCTTGTGACCTGCGCGCTCGTGTGGCTCAACAAGACGCAGCATTACCGCCTTGCCCCGTATTCGGTACTGGGTTTGCTGTTGTGGTTCTGCATGTTCAAGAGCGGCGTACACGCCACGCTTGCCGGCGTCATCTTGGCTTTTACCATCCCGGCCAAGTGCGGCGTCAAGCTCGATAGCCTTACCGATTGGTTGGGCGAGTGCCTGCCGTTGCTCGATGACCGCTACGATGACGAGGCACACATCCTGGGCCAGCATGACTTTACCGTTTCGACCACTAAGGTCGAGCGCGTCATGCACCGCGTCACCCCGCCGCTCATCCGCATGGAGCGTCTGATCTCCACGCCGGTCAACTTTGTGATTCTTCCGATCTTTGCGTTCGTGAACGCACAGGTTCGCCTAGTGGGCGTGGACATGAGCACGCTGCTCACCGACCCGGTGACGCTCGGCGTGTACTTTGGCATGCTGCTGGGCAAGCCGATCGGCATCTTTGGCATGACGTTCGCCTTGGTCAAGCTCAAGGTCTGCGAGCTGCCGCACAATGTCAACTGGCACATGATTGCCGGTGTGGGCATTCTGGGCGGCATCGGCTTTACCATGTCGATTCTCATCAGCGGCCTTGCCTTCCCGACGGCCCAGTTTGAGGTCCTGGCCGCCAAGGCCGCCATCCTTGCCGGTTCGGTCACCGCTGCCGTGCTCGGTATGATCTACATGAGTGTGGTCTGCAAACACCTCGCGCCCAAAGACAAGTAAAAGCATATACAAGTTTGAAAACGCCGCCTGTGGACACCATCACAAGCGGCGTTTTAGTCAATGGGGACGTTCTTAAATGACTAGGTTTATTCCACGGTGCCGTAGACGGCGCCCCAGCCGTGGGCGGCCAAGGCGGAGTTGAGCTGGTCGCAAAGTGATTGGCGGTCGTAGTAGCCGGGCGGTAGCAGGTTGACGATTTCCATGAGGTCGGGCGCCAGGTCCAAGATCTCGGCCTGTACGATGAGATCCAGGCGGTCGATGGCGCGGCGGTCGTAAAACAGCCCGTCGACCAGGCGCTGCAGGTCGCCGAATTCCTCGGCCTGAAACGATCCGTACTCCATAGTGCCTCCTTGGGCGCCCCACGCCGGCATGCGCGGCGATGTCGTAAATCATTGCGATGAACTTAATCTATCACGGCTTCATGCCGTTGCGGCGGTGGCGGTCTATACTTAGACGAACTGCAACGTCCCGCTTCGCGAAAGGTCGCACCCATGCAGACGATCTACCAGAAGATGGAAACCACCGAACTCGATGCCGCCATCGAGGCGCTCAAAGCCGAGGTCGCCGAGGTCAAGGCCAAGGGCCTGGCGCTCGACATGGCCCGCGGCAAGCCGTCGCCCTCCCAGGTGGACATCTCTCGACCCATGCTCGATATTCTCAATGCCGACGCCGATCTGCACGACGGCAACGTCGACTGCTCAAACTACGGTTGCTTTGAGGGCATTCCCTCGGCGCGCAAACTGGCGGGGGAGTTTCTGGGTTGCCCTGCCGAGCAGACGCTCGTACTGGGTTCGTCGAGCCTTCTGATCGAGCACGATATCGCCGGCATGTTTTGGCGCTGCGGTTCGTGCGGCAGCGAGCCTTGGGAGGCTTACGAGGCCGCGCACGACGGCAAGAAGGTCAAATTCCTGTGCCCTGTTCCCGGCTACGACCGTCACTTTGGCATCACCGCCGACCTGGGCATCGAGAACGTTCCCGTCGCGATGACCGACAACGGCCCCGACATGGACGAGGTCGAGCGCCTGGTTGCCGCCGACGACTCCATCAAGGGCATCTGGTGCGTGCCCAAGTATTCCAACCCCACGGGCATCACCTTTAGCGAGGACACCGTGCGTCGCCTGGTCGAGATGCCCACGGCCGCGCCCGATTTCCGCATCTTCTGGGACAACGCCTACTGCGTGCACGACCTGTACGACGAGACCGACGAGCTCGCCAATATCTTCGACCTCGCTCGCGCGGCGGGCACCGAGGATCGCGTGGTGGCCTTTGCCTCGACGTCCAAGATCACCTTCCCGGGCGCCGGCATCGGCTTTATCGGTGCGAGCCCCGCGGTTATCGCGGAGTTCTCCAAGCGCCTGAAGGCCGGCCTCATCAGCGCCGACAAGCTCAACCAGCTGCGCCACGTACGCTTCCTTCCCACCATCGAGGCGGTCAAGGAGCACATGAAAAAGCATGCCGAGTTCCTGCGTCCGCGCTTTGAGGCCGTCGAGCGCAAGCTCACCGAGGGCCTGGGCGATACGGGTTGCGCCACCTGGACGCATCCCCGCGGCGGCTACTTTGTGAGCTTTGATGGTCCCGAGGGCTCGGCTCAAAAGGTCGCCGCGCTTTGCGCCGACCTGGGCGTCAAGCTCACGCCGGCCGGTGCTACCTGGCCCTATGGCAAGGACCCGCGCGATACCAACATCCGCATCGCGCCGAGCTATCCCACGGTCGAGGACCTGGAGGCCGCGCTCGATGTGCTGGTGCTGGCCGTTAAGCTTGTCGCTGCCGAGCTCGCGCGTGCCGAGCGCGCCTAACGCGCGGCTTCCCGTACTATCCGCACCTTCGATACGTAAAGGAGCATATACATGGATTTGGGTATTTCCACCAACCCCACGCCAGAGCTCTACACCATTAAGGTAACCGGCGAGATCGATATCTCTAACGCCGATAGCCTGCGCAATGCCATCGACCTGGCGCTTGAGCAGCCCACCGAGGCCGTTGAGCTCGATTTTGCCCAGGTGAGCTACATCGATTCGACGGGCATTGGCGTGCTCGTGGGCGCCGCGCACCACGCGGTCGACCACGGCAAGCGCTTTAGCTGCACCAATGTGCAGCCCCCGGTGATGCGCGTGGTCCAGCTGTTGGGTGTCGACCAGGAGATTTCGATCACCGCTGCATAATCTTTGCCCCCAAAAGGGCGTGCCGTTTGGCATATGTTTGTGATGCGCTCGGACGTTTTGGCGTCCGGGCGCTATACTTGACCGAATGAATAGACGAGTTCCGGCCGAATGGCGCGGTGCGGGCTCGACTCACATCGAGCCTTGGAGGTATGTGTGTTTGGTATTGGAGAGGGCGAGCTCGCGATCATCGTGGTCTTCGGCTTTTTGCTGTTTGGCCCGGATAAGCTCCCACAGATGGGCCGCACGATCGGCCGTGCCATCCGTCAGTTCCGCGAGACGCAGGAAAAGATGACGGCCGTTGTTCAGTCCGAGATTATTGATCCGGTAAGTGAGGCCGCTTCGGCGCCGGTCAAGCCCAAGAAGACTGCCGTCGATGACGATTCCGATGCGGACAAGGATGCCGCCGAGACGGCAGCGCCCGCCAAGAAGGAGACCTTTGCCGAGCGTCGCGCCCGTCTTGCTGCCGAGAAGGCCGCAAGCGAGGGTGCCGCCGAGGGTGAGAATGCTGACGAGGAGCCTGCGACCGAGGGCGCCGACGCCGGGTCCGCCGATGCCGTCGCCGAGCCCGCTTCCGCTGCAGAGCCGGAGCCCGAGCCCGAGCCGGCAGAGCCCACGACGGCCGACCTCTACGCCCGTCGTCCCCGCAAGCGCAAGGCCGTCGTCGACCAGCTCGCCCGCGAGCTCGAGGCCGAGGACGACACTGCTGCCGCCGACGCCTCGAAGGGAGGCGATGAGTAATGCCTATCGGACCTGCGCGCATGCCGCTCTTCGATCACCTGGGAGAGCTCCGTCGCCGCCTGACTATCGTGGTCGTGTCGGTGTTTGCCGCCGCTATCGTGCTGTATTTCGCCACGCCCGTGGTGCTCGACATCTTGGAAGACCCCATCCGCTCCTTTGTGCCGGACGGTAAGTTCTACATCACCACCACGCTCGGCGGCTTTGGCCTGCGCTTCTCGCTGGCCATCAAGATGGCCGTGGTCATGTGCACGCCCATGATCATCTGGCAGATTCTGGCATTTTTCCTGCCGGCACTGCGTCCCAACGAGCGCAAATGGGTCGTGCCCACGGTGCTCGCCTCGACGGTGCTGTTCTTCCTGGGCGCCATCTTCTGCTACTTCATCATCATCCCCGCGGGCTTTGAGTGGCTTATCGGCGAGACCTCGGCCGTTGCTACGGCGCTGCCCGATCTGGAGAACTACGTCAACATGGAGCTGCTCTTTATGATCGGCTTTGGTGTGGCGTTTGAGCTGCCGCTCATCATCTTCTACCTGTCCGTCTTCCACATCGTGTCCTATGCGGCTTTCCGCAGTGCTTGGCGTTATGTATACGTTGGCCTGCTTGTGGGCTCGGCTGTGATTACGCCCGACGGCTCGCCCGTTACGCTGGGCCTCATGTATGGTGCCCTGCTCTCGCTCTACGAGATTTCGCTCGCCATTGCCCGCGTGGTCATTACCGCGCGCGAGGGCAAGGAGGGCCTGTTTGTGAGCCGTCTGGACCTGTTCTCGGACGATGAGGACGACGAGGAGTAAATCGGTATGCACGAGGTTGGCATTGTCAACGGCATACTCGATACAGTGATTCGCGCGGCGCGTGGGGCGGGGGCCTCTCGCGCCGTTTTGGTAACACTTCGTATCGGGGATATGACCGAGGTCGTGCGCGAGGCGCTCGACTTTGCCTGGGAGACGTTTCGCGACGAGGACCTGCTCACGCGCGGCTGCGAGCTTGCCGTAGAGGAAGTCCATCCACAAAGCGAGTGTCTGGACTGCGGTGAGGTCTTTGAACACGACCGTTTCCATTGCCGCTGTCCCCAGTGTGGTGGTGCCAACGTGCGCCTGCTGCACGGCCGCGAACTCGACATCGCAAGTATCGAAATCGAAACCCCCGACGATTAGCCCATCAGCCACCTGGGGACGGGGTATAAAGGGGCAAAAGTAAGGAGCGCTGAGTATGGCTGAGAAAACGATTGATATCGCGTCGCCGATTCTGTCGCGCAATGAGCGCCTGGCAGATCAGCTGCGTCAGCGATTTAATGAGGCAGGCACCTATGTGATCAACGTCTTGTCGAGCCCTGGCTCGGGCAAGACCACCACGATCCTGGGCACCAACGAGCGCCTGCGTGACAAGGCGGGCCTGCGCTGCGCCGTCATCGAGGGCGACATCGCCTCGGACGTCGACGCCATCACCATGAAGGAAGCCGGCATGCCTGCCATCCAGATCAACACGGGGGGCCTGTGCCACCTCGAGGGCAACATGATCATGGAGGCCGTCGACGCGTTCGACCAGGCTGTGGGTCTGGAAAACATCGACGTCATCTTTATCGAAAATGTGGGCAACCTGGTCTGCCCGGTCGACTTTGACCTGGGCGAGAACCTGTCCATCATGATTCTCTCGGTGCCCGAGGGCGACGACAAGCCCATCAAGTACCCGGGCATCTTCCAACACGCCGGCGCGCAGCTGCTCAACAAGGTCGACGTGGCCCCGGCTTTCGATTTTGACATGGATAGGTATACTAAGACACTCGATGACCTCAATCCGCAGGCGCCGCGGTTTGCCGTGAGCGCGCGCAAGGGCGAGGGCATGGATGCCTGGTGCGATTGGCTCATCGGGCAGATTGAGCAAGCAAGGGCGTAAGTCGGCCGCCATACGGGCGGGCGTAGCCGCAGAGATACGAGATAGGAGCCTCTTTTGAAGCTCATCATCGCCGAGAAAAACGACGCCGCGCGTCAGATCGCCGAGCGTCTGTCCACGGGTAAGCCCAAAAAGGACAAGGTGTACAACACCGCCATCTACCGTTTTGAGTGGAAGGGCGAGGAGTGCGTGACGATCGGTCTTGCCGGTCACATCCTTGCGCCCGATTTTTGCGACAGCGTGCTGTTCGATAAAAAGCTGGGCTGGTATTCGGTTACTGAGGACGGCGAGATGCTGCCGGCCGACATGCCTGATGGCCTGGCTCGTCCGCCCTACGACACCAAGCGCAAGCCGTTTCTTGCCGACGGCATCTCCATCAAGGGCTGGAAGCTCGAGAGCTTGCCGTATCTCACCTGGGCACCCGTCATTAAGCTGCCGGCCGAGAAGGAGCTCATTCGCTCGCTCAAGAACCTTGCCAAGAAGTCCGACAGCGTCATCATCGCTACGGACTTCGATCGCGAGGGCGAGCTGATCGGTTCGGACGCCCTCAACAAGGTGCGCGAGGTTGCGCCCGACTTGCCGGTCGCCCGCGCCCAGTATTCTTCGTTTACCAAGGCCGAGATCACGCAGGCCTTCGATAATCTCGTCTCGCTCGACCAGAACCTGGCCGACGCCGGCGAGAGCCGTCAGCACATCGACCTCATCTGGGGTGCGGTGCTCACGCGTTACCTGACGCTTGCCAAGTTTGGCGGCTTTGGTAACGTGCGCTCTGCCGGCCGCGTGCAGACGCCGACGCTTGCCCTGGTGGTCGAGCGCGAGCGCGAGCGCATGGCGTTTGTGCCCGAGGACTATTGGCAGATCCGCGGTATGGGTGCCGCGCAGGGTGCTGCCGAGGACGACCGCTTTAAGATTGCGCACAAGACGGCACGCTTTACCGACAAGGATGCTGCCGAGACGGCATACGGCCATGTCGACGGCGTTACGACGGCAACCGTCGCCGCGGTGACCAAGCGCTCACGCAAGCAGCAGCCACCCACGCCGTTTGCGACCACCTCGCTGCAGGCTGCCGCCGCAGCCGAGGGCATCTCGCCTGCGCGTACCATGCGCATCGCCGAGTCCCTCTACATGGCGGGCCTCATCAGCTACCCGCGTGTCGACAACACCGTGTACCCCGCGACGCTCGATCTGGGCGCCGTGGTGAGCGACCTGGCAAAGATCAACCCGGCGCTGGCGCCCGTGTGCAAAAAGGTGCTCGCCGGCCCCATGAAGCCCACGCGCGGCAAAGTCGAGACCACCGACCACCCGCCTATCTACCCCACGGGCGAGGGCGATCCGTCCACGCTTGATGGCGGCCAACGCAAACTCTACGATCTTATCGCCCGCCGCTTCCTGGCGACGCTTATGGGTCCCGCGACCATCGAGAACACCAAGCTCGAGCTCGACGTGAACGGTGAGCCGTTCGTGGCTTCGGGCGATGTGCTCGTGACCCCGGGTTTCCGCGAGGCATACCCGTACGGACTCAAGCGCGACGAGCAGATGCCGCCGCTGGAGCAGGGCGATACGGTTGATGTGTTCGACATTAAGCTCGAGGCAAAGCAGACCGAGCCGCCCGCACGCTACAGCCAGGGTAAACTCGTGCAGGAGATGGAGAAGCGCGGCTTGGGCACCAAGTCCACGCGCGCGAGCATCATCGAGCGCCTGTACGCCGTGCGCTACCTCAAAAACGATCCCGTGGAGCCGAGTCAGCTGGGCATCGCCATCATCGATGCGCTGACGCAGTTTGCCCCGCGCATCACGAGCCCCGATATGACCAGCGAGCTCGACGGCGACATGACCCGCGTCGAGCGCGGCGAGGACACCGAAGAGCATGTCGTGACGCACTCGCGCGCACTGCTGGCCGGCGTGCTCGACGAGCTGCTCAAGCATACGCAGGAGCTGGGCGACGCTATCAGCGACGCCGTCACGGCCGATGCACGCGTGGGCGCCTGTCCCAAGTGCGGCAAGGACCTGGTTATGAAGACGAGCGCCAAGACCCGCGGCAGCTTCATTGGCTGCATGGGATGGCCCGACTGCGACGTGACCTATCCGGTGCCGAGCGGCGTCAAGGTAAGCCCGCTCGAGGGCGAGGCGGCCGTGTGCCCCGAGTGCGGCGCGCCGCGCATTAAGTGCCAACCGTTCCGCCAGAAGGCCTTCGAGATTTGCGTGAACCCCACGTGCCCCACCAACTACGAACCCGACCTTAAGGTGGGCGAGTGCAAGGTGTGCGCCGAGGCCGGACGCCATGGCGACCTGATCGCGCACAAGAGCGAGAAGAGCGGCAATCGCTTTATCCGCTGCACCAACTACGATGACTGCGGCGTGAGCTATCCTCTACCGGCGCGCGGTAAGCTCGAGGCGACGGGTGAGACCTGCCCCGAGTGCGGCGCTCCCATCGTGGTGGTCAACACGGCGCGCGGTCCGTGGCGTATCTGCGTCAACATGGACTGTCCGACCAAGGAGAAAAAGCCGGCCCGCGGCCGCAAGACCACGACCAAGGCGAGCACGGCCAAGAAGACGACGGCGGCAAAGAAGACTGCTGCCAAGAAGACGACCGCCAAAAAGACGACGGCCAAGAAGTCGACTACCAAAAAGACCGCTGCCGACAAGTAGCCGCACGGTCGAAGCATCACCTAAAACAAAAACGAGCGAGGACCTCAAAATCCTCGCTCGTTTTTTATCCGGCAGTTAGGGACGTTCCTTTTCTGCCGGCAGTTTAGGAACGTCCCTAACTGCCGGCTCGGGAACGACAAAGCGCTAGTTCACTTCGACGGGTTTGGCGCCGGGGTAGCGCTCCTCAAAGTCTAGGCGGTACTTATTGTCATTGGTGCCCGCCACGTTGTCGCGCGACAGCGGCGCCACGATCTCATTCTTGTGATCCGCAGGCTTGGTGTATTTCAGGCTGATCTCCCAGGCATCACAGATTGCGTCAATGCGGTGATCCAGGTCATCGTACAGGGCGATGATGTCCTTCCAGGAGCTGTAGTTCTTAGAGCTCGTCGGGACGTCCAGGTCCTCGACGATGTCGTAATACTGCTCGATGGTGTCCTCCGTGCGCTCGGCGACGTCGGCGAGATTTTGACGGGTGGTTCGATCCTCTTCCAGATAGCTGCCGTTGAAGTTCTGCGCGCAGCCACGGACGTAGTTGTCGAGGTCTTCGAGCAAGTCGTAGTATTCGCTCAGACGACGGTAGAGGTTCTGCTCGGAGAGCGTTGCTTCGCCGCCATCCTCGTCGTCATCGTCGTCATCGTCGTACAGGCTGTTGGGATCGCCGAGAGGCTTTAGGTCATCTTCGTCGACGTCATGGTGCAGCTTAGCTACCTCGGCAGCCGTCTGCGTGGCGGCGTTGTCGAAAGGTCTGATTGCAAAGAAGATGACCAGGGCGATGATGATCGCCACCAGCACAACGATAACGGCGATAAGCGGCCCGGTGCCGCTCTTTTTGGGGGCGGGGGTCTGTGGCGAAGCGGGCGCGTATGCGGGAGCCGGCTCCTGTTGGGACGAGCCGCTCGCGACGGGTATGCGCTGCGTGGTCTCGACGGCCGCGGGGCCTGCGGCGGGGTCGGGGCGATAGGCGAGGGGGTCGTTCGCCTTGGCTTGCGGCGTATCGAGGGAACCGGTCTGCTCGAAAGCGGGCTGGCTATCGCTCGCGGCTGTTTGCTCAACGGGTGCACCGCACGAGGTGCAGAACTTGGCATTATCTGCAAGAAGCTTGCCGCACGAGGCGCAATACCGAGACATTGCCACTCCTTTCGCCACATTTCAATGCAATACGACGATTATACCCAGCGTCCAAAATTCCCCATCATAAGTTGCGGTGAAATAGGGACTGTTTGGCGGTCTCAGAGCTTCAATCAGTCCCTATTTCACCGCAACTTTGGAAAGGCACCTTTAGCCATTGGGGACGCACCGAGCACTGGGGTATCATGGCTTGGTTGCTATAACTCGCATTTACGCGCCTTGTAGGAAGGGGCTGCGCCCATGGCTTTTGAGCCCGCTCAACATAGCTTCATTACGCTCGAGGGTGTCGATGGCGCCGGTAAATCTACGCAGGCGCGCCTGCTTGCCCGTGCGCTCGAACTCGCTGGCTACCAGGTTGTGAGCCTGCGCGAGCCGGGCGGTACCGCCATCAGCGAAAAGATCCGTGCTCTGCTGCTCGACCCCGCCAATACGGCGATGGGCGACACTTGCGAGCTGCTGCTGTATGAGGCCGCCCGTGCCCAGCTAGTGCATGAGGTTATCGCGCCCGCCCTCGCGGCCGGCAAGGTGGTCCTGTGCGACCGCTTCTACGATTCCACGACCTGCTATCAGGCGTTTGCCGACGGCCTCGATCGTCAGATGGTGCGCGATGCCAACAACCTGGCCGTCGCGGGTACGCACCCGGCGCTCACGCTCGTCTATCACATCACGCCCGAGCAGGCGGCGCTGCGCATGGCCGA
This sequence comes from uncultured Collinsella sp., assembly GCA_902479075.1. Taxonomy (GTDB): domain Bacteria; phylum Actinomycetota; class Coriobacteriia; order Coriobacteriales; family Coriobacteriaceae; genus Collinsella. The sequence goes on along the minus strand of CABSNK010000009.1, from coordinate 5,439 downwards.
CCGCGGTGCGGCAGATCGCATGGAGGCTAAGGGCATGGCCTTCCAAGAGCGTGTCTACCAGGGCTTTTGCGCAATCGCTGCCGAGGAGCCAAACCGCGTAAAGCTCATCGACGCGACCGCGTCCATCGAGGACGTCTTCGCGCAGACGGTCGAGCAGGTTCGCGTCTACGGCCTCGACATTTCCCAGGACGCCGTCACCGCCGCGCTTGCCCAGGAGGCTGAGTAGCATGGCCCCCGCTCAGGCAAGCCTGCTGGCCAAGCTCGACACCCAACAGCGCGTGCGCGACTTTCTGACCAACGCCATCGCAAGCGGCCGTGCATCTCACGCCTACCTATTTTTGGGCGCGCCCGGCGCCGGTAAGCTCGACGCCGCATGGGCGCTTGCCCAGGCATTCCTGTGCGAGCAGGACGGCTGTGGTTCGTGCGACAGCTGCGTACGCGTCGCGCGCCATACGCACCCCGACGTGCACTATTACACGCCCGAAAGCGCTACGGGCTACCTCATCGCGCAGACCCGCGAGCTGCTCGACGACGTGCCCCTGGCGCCCATCCGCGCCAAGGCAAAGGTCTACATCATCGACCGTGCCGAGCAACTGCGCGCCAACACCGCCAACGCGCTGCTCAAAACGCTCGAGGAACCGCCCGAGGGCGTCATGTTCATCCTGTTGGGCACCTCGGCCGACGTGATGCTGCCCACCATCGTGAGCCGCTGCCAGTGCGTACCGTTTCGGCTGGTTTCGCCCACTGTGGCTGCGCAGGCCGTGAGCCGCGCCACCGGTCAGGACCCTGCGCGTTGCCGCATGGCCGTCGCTGTGGCGGGAAGCCCCACGCGTGGCATCGAGTTCCTCAAGAGCGCCGAGCGCCAGGACGCCCGTCGTCAGATGGTCCGTGCCATCGACTCGCTCATCGCCGCCGACGAGGCCGATGTGCTCAGTCGCGCCAAGTCGCTCATCGTCGCCGTCAAGGCGCCGCTCGCCGAGGTCAAGTCCACGCAGGAAAAGGTGCTCGAGCAAAATGCCGACTACCTGTCGCGTGGAGCATTGAAGCAGCTTGAGGACCGCAACAAGCGCGAACTCAACGCGCGCGAGCGTTCGGGTATCATGGAAGCGCTGGCGAGCGCGCGGACGCTCATGCGCGACGTGCTGCTGACACTTCAGGATGAGGCGGCAGACGTTGTGAACGAGGACGTGCGCGACACGATCGGGCGGCTTGCCGCGGCGACGAATGTTGCGGGTGCCACCCGGGCGCTCGAGGCGGTCGCGACCGCCGAGCGCAACATCGCCAGAAACGTTACTCCCCAGCTGGCCATCGAGGTCATGCTGTTCGATATCAGGAAGGCACTGAAATGCCGTTAGTCGTACCCGTTAAGTTTACCTACGCCTCGCGCGACCTGTGGTTCGACCCGCAGGATCTGGATATCCTCGAGGCCGATTATGCCATTTGCTCCACCGAGCGCGGAACCGAGATCGGTCTGGTCACGGCCGATCCCTTCGAGGTGCCGCAAGACGAGATCGGTCAGCCGCTCAAGCCCGTGCTGCGCGTGGCGAGCGACATCGACCTACAACTTGCCGACGACCTGGCCATCCAGGGCGACGAGGCGATGGTCGATTTCCGCCGTCTGGTCAAAGAGCTCGACCTCGAGATGAAGCCGGTCGGCGTCGAGTACCTGTTTGGCGGCGAGAAGGCTGTGTTCTACTTTGCGGCCGAGGAGCGCGTCGATTTTCGTCAGCTGGTCAAGGACCTGTCCTCGACGCTGCACATTCGCGTCGACATGCGCCAGATCGGCGTGCGTGACGAGACCCGCCTGGTGGGCGGCTATGCCCAATGCGGACAGGAGCTCTGCTGCACGCGCTTTGGCGGACAGTTTGAGCCCGTTTCGATCCGCATGGCAAAAGAGCAGGACCTGCCGCTCAACTCGTCCAAGATTAGCGGCGTCTGCGGTCGCCTGATGTGCTGCCTGCGCTACGAGTTCGAGGCGTACAAGGACTTTAAGAGCCGCGTGCCCAAAAAGAAGACGCTTATCGATACGCCGCTTGGCAAGGCACGCATCCAGGAATATGACACGCCGCGCGAGCAGCTGGTGTTGCGCCTGGAGAACGGCAAAGTCTTTAAGGTCAACCTGGCCGACATGACCTGCTCTGAGGGCTGCAAAAAGAAGGCCGCCGAGCAGGGCTGCAACTGCCGCCCCGACTGCGTGACGCGCGATGTGCTCGAGCGTATCGAGTCGCCCGAGATGCGCCTGGCGCTTATGGAGCTCGACCGCGAGAACGGCGTCGACGTGGGCGATGGCCTGTCGAGCGCCGACCGTCTGGCGGGCACGTCGATGCCCAAGCGCCGCCGTCGCGATGCGGACGCCGATACCCGTGCCGGTCAGAGCCAGGGCGAGGGTCGCGGCCGCGGTAAGGGTCGCGGCAAGGCCGAAGCACCCGAGGCTGAGGAGGCTGCCGGTGGACGTCGCCGCCGCAAGCGCTCGGGTTCGGGCGATGCCGGCGAGGCTGCTCCCGCAGGCAAGAATTCCTCCCGCGAGCGCGAGGCTCAGCAGCCCCAGCAGCAAAACCGCGGCGGCGGCATGAACCCCACGCGCCGTCGTCGCCGCCATTTGTCGAGCGAGGAGCGCGAGGACGCCTTCCGCGCCGCAGCCGCTCGCGAGGCTGGTGCCGCCCCCAAGGGTGGTTCGGGTTCCGATGCGCCTGCCGACAAGGGTGGCAAGTCACGTGGCGAGGAGGAGCGCGCGCCGCGTCCGCGCCGTCGCCATTCCTCGGGCGCGCAACAGAAGCCCTCAGTGCCCTCCGTGGCCGATCAGGTCTCGGATGGCGAGGTCAAGGTCACGCGCCGTCGTCCCGGAGATGGCGGGGGAGCGGCTGCCAAGGCTTCGCGTGGCGCCGCTCGTGACGAGCGCGAGCCGCGCGAGGATCGCGGTGGCGAGGGCTCGGCCGACCAGGGTCAAAAGCGCCGTCGCCGTCGCCGTTCCCGCAAGCCGCGCCAGGATGGTGACGAGGGCTCGACCCCGTCTTCGTCCGCACCACAACCGCCCGCCGGCGAATAACACCCGCGAGCGGATTTAGCCCGCCTTGCCCCGAGCGCATCGGGGTATCATAGCGCCGAATCAACAACCCTCCCTGCGACCGAACGTAGGGAGGGTTGTGTCTTGAAGAGCCATCTGAACATATTGAGCTGTCTGCAGGGTGCCGGTGCCCTACCGTTTGCGGACGAATTGCTACCGTTTGCCGAGCGGGTGGCACGCGAGGCGCTCGAGGCATTGTCGCCAACACGATGTGCCGGCTGCGAGCGCGCCGGTGCGCTTATTTGCCAAGACTGCCTGGCTGCGCTCACGCTCATCGACCCACGTCACAGCTGCACCCGATGCGGCGCCCCGTTTGGGGATTTGCTGTGCACTGAGTGTTCGGTCGAGGGCACGTCCTCGGCAATGGCGGAGGCGCTCGACCGCTGCCTGGCGTGCGCCGTCTATGCGCATCCGCTGCCGCGCATCATTAAAGCGTACAAGGATGCGGGCGAGCGACGTCTGGCTCCGTATCTGGCGGAGCTGCTCTACGACACCGCCCTGCATGCCCAGGTCGTAGCGCCCGATTGCTACGGAGGTGTGCTGTCCGGTGCGGATGCGGTGGTGTTTGTGCCTGCGACGGCGGCAGCGTTTCGGCGGCGTGGTTTTGATCATATGGAGGCTATTGCGCGCCCATTTTGCGAGCTGTCGGGTGTTCCCCTGCTCGATGCGCTCGTCAAGTACGGGCATGGCGACCAGCGCGAACTCGGTCGTGAGGAGCGCCGCGAGCGTGCCCAAGGCATGTACGAGACGGTTGAGGACGTGCACGGCCGCCGCTTGCTGCTTATCGACGACGTTATCACCACGGGTGCGACGATGGCAGCGGCTTCGGCGGAACTCAAGCGCGCCGGTGCCGTGGCCGTTGATGGCCTCGCTATCGCACGCGTTTGGTAGGGGTGGTTTTGTGGCAGTGAAGATTGAGCGGCGCAACGAGCCGACAGACGAACAGCTGGCGGCTTCCGTAATCCTAACAGGCGCCTCGGCGCTACGCATGATGCGCGCCGAGCGCCGAAAAATGGGGTACATCAGCTGGAGGGACCTCAATCCCGATGAAGAGCGCCGTGTGCTGCGCACGTCGTCGCCCTCGACCGAGGACATCTATCTTTCCGACTTGGTGCGGATTGGGGCCGCAAGCGGCGAGGTGCAAGAAGATCTTTGCTTGCTGGTGGGATCTGCGGCGCAGCGCCGCCGCATGCCTGGCGTGGGCTGGTCCGTATGCTCCGGGTTGCCCGCCGGCTCGATTCTAGAGGTGGAACCGGGGGTGTACAGTCTATCTCCCGAGGCCCTTTGTGTTGTCGTCGCCCGCGAGGTCGGCTGTATCCAGGCATTTGCCCTGGCCCAGGAGCTGTGCTCTAAGATTTCGCTGAGTGACCGCGGGAAGTATCTGCCTCCCTACACCTCGCCCGTTACGAATAAACTTGCAAAGGACAAGGACCAGCCAGCAGACGTGGGCTACTTTGAGGTTGAGCCGGTGCTGACGCCCGATCGTCTGGCAGATTACCTCGCGGTATGCAAGGGGAATGCGGCCAAACAGCTGCAGCGTCTGTGTCCCTACTTGTCAGAAAACCTGCGCTCGCCCATGGAGTGCATCATGCTCGCTCTGTTTTCGCTTCCGTTTTCCTATGGCGGATTTGCCTGCGGTCCCTTTAAGACCGACTACAAGATTGAGTTCGATGACCGCGCGCAGGCAATCTCGGGGATGCCGCATGCAGTTTGCGATGCGTATCAGGAGGCAGCCCGGTTTGACCTGGAATACAACGGTGAGCTGGGTCATTCCTCCCGGAGGGGACGTATCCATGATGAAAAACGCAACACGGGCTTGATTACTATGGGAATCGAGGTCGCGACGGTCAACAACGAAATGCTCCGCGACATGGAAGCGATGGAAGCGCTCGCATGGCGCATCCACCAGCGTATGGGTAAGCGATATCAGAATCGCGTAGAGGCTCGTCGAAAGAGGCAAGATGCTCTGCTGAATACGCTCCGAGCGTGCTTTGGGCTCAAGCCAGCGTAAAACTACGGCTTTATAGGGGGTCTGTTTATATGCTCTGTGCAAAAAACGGCAAATATGAGTACTGTTACTAGATTAGTGGCAGCAAAAACAAAGAAACTTGGGCCGAAAATCTGGATTCAGCGAAGAGATAGTAAACGAATGTGGAATATCTTGGCGCCAAGCAGGCTGTGCGGAACTCAAAAAGGGCTCGTGAGGCGGTAATACGCTGCTACTAAATTGGTGACAGTACTCATATTTGCCGTTTTTTGCACAGGGCGCCCTGAGACGGGTGCCCCGGAGCTCCCCGTGGGGGAGCTCCGGGCTTCATGGGGGCACGAATAGCCCGTTCCGACCTGCGAAATCTGTACTCGCGATGCGAATGACG
>CABSNK010000008.1 GCA_902479075.1 uncultured Collinsella sp. | reverse complement strand
ACGGGGGCTCCGTCTCGCTCGCCAACAGCCCCTCGGGCGGCGCGGTGGCCACCATTGCGGTCCCCCTGTGCGGGATCTGACGAATCAGGCCCTCACACTGGCATACCTCGCAACCAAACGCTTCCCGGATAATTCATGAGGCCGTACTCGTATTCGAGCCTGCCTATCTCTGCGGCAAGCGCCTCCGTCATGTAGAAGGTTTTCGTGCGGCCCGTCGACTTCGTCAGGCGGTCGTACCTGTTCGCGAGGTCCTCGGGGGTTCTCAGGGCTGCGGTGGCGGTTGCCATGATGCACCTCCCGGTTAGATGTAATACGTGTATTACTTTCTATCACATCACCCGAACCCCGCACCGGCGTTCGGTCGTATCTGCTTTTTTACCTTACATTTTGTCAACCGGCCCATGCTCGGCTTGTTCAGCCGGATTAAATCAACTGTTAAATCAATCCAGGCCTGTAGGGGGCGGTGGAAATCTTTCGAGGACTGGGGGCGCCGTCCCTGGGTCGGCTCCTCGATGGCCGCGGCTGAATTCCCCTGCCATCGGCTGCGTGGGTTCCGGCACGGGGCTCTGGCGCTGCTCGAACTGGGCGCAAGACTCGGCTGTTGGTCGTACCGGACGGCATACGTTTTGAGACCGGCAAGCTGATGCCGGCTCGAGGACAGCGGCCCGGTGCACCGGGCCGATCGATAGCGGTCTCAGGTTCACAGCGCAGCTTCTCAGGGCTCGCATATATAGGAAGACTTGATTGGCAATCGATTTTAATGAAGTCGGCAGCGCATGTCAGAGTTTTCAACAAATTTAACATGCCACCCTTTATATCCGCACGCGCGTAATTCAACTCATAAGGACCGGCTATCCCTTACCTGTGACACAATCTCAAACGCACAGAACAGAATCATCAGTCCAATCATCGCATAAGAGGCAGCCGAACCTTCAAGCACTATTCCACAAAGAACAATCTCCGCGCCGCCAATAAGAACTGTTATCAGGCGCTCTGCCTTTTTGCTCTCGCCGCTCGCATAAAAAGGCGGCAAAGCGCACAAGATCACATATAGCCCGGGAAGGGAATACAGGATCGATAGTCCAAGCCCCCCATCAACCGCAGTGCTTTGCGTAAGAATCAACTGAACCCAAACGGCAATTATCACTGAGCAGGTTGTCGATAAAAGAAGACTAGAAATATAGCACGCAACAAAGTCCCGTCGCATTCGAACAGAGAAATCCGCGAACTCTCTTCGCCGCGTGGAAACAATAAGGTACACAGAAATTGCAATAGAACCAATCAGAGAAAACAGCGGAACAACCAGCAATTCAAGCTTATTACCCCATCGATCAACCACACCCCCACTCCAATGAGCGGGAATTGTATCAGGGAGGACTGACCAAGCCGCCCATAGAATCAGAAATGGAAGAATAGAGAGGATGAAAGATGATAACACTGCAGTAATTTTTTTTGAGGCTCTCATCGATTCCGCATCTCCTTGCGCGCCTACATTCCACTCCGCCTTAAATCAAGTATAAATAGATGGCGCTCGGTATTATTGGCGCAATCGCGATAGCGATTACCGCCGTTGTTTCTTTAAAAATGGTAGGAATACATGTCTCCAAGAATTGATATATCGATTGACGAGCTGCCCGAAGCGTCGAGCCTTCTTGATGGACATGACTATTCGTCACAAATCATTCAGCGTATCGCCAGGGTTCCAGTAATACTCGATGCATCGGGATGCCCTCATTCCCCTTTTTTCGAAGTTGAATATGATGACAGGACGATTAGGTTTACAAGTCAAGCAAGTTAATAATCTATGTGGTCAATATAATACCGTTGAACCCGCATATCGATACCGCTCAGCCATTCGCCTCGCCCCCATCGCACGCATCTTCATTCGGTCTGTCATTATTAATCTAACGATGCTTTGAGAAATGTAGGTGCTTCTAAATGTACTGTCGACTTCTTCTCAAACTAATCCTAAGGGACAGGGCTGTATGGATCTCTACGCTCGTTCTCGCCGCAGCCTTCTCCATCCCCATTGCGTTCAATTCACCCATCTACGGGCCCTTCTTTATGAAACAGGGCATGCAGAGCTTTGTCGACGCATTCAATACGCGCGCGCCCCAGGCCAGCGGCACAGACCTATCTCCAGAGCAGCAAGTCGACGCGGAGCTTGCAAGATACGCGAACGCCGCCCTTGCCGCTCAAACCGACGCCGCCTTTCTCGATTCTGCCGAGAGCTACTACGCGCTCATGGGCGAAGGCTTCCAATCCGGGTCCATCGTGGGAGACCGAGAGACCAATGACGCAGCGCTCGCATATTGCCGTGCCCTGAGCAGCTCCGGCATCACGGATATCCCGGCCTCCGCAAACGACCTGCCATTCCTTTCCTTCCTGCCCTACGCCATTGCCACGGCGCCGTCTTTCCTTCCCTTCATCCCCTTCCTTCTCTCGTCGATACTCGTGCTCGGCGCCACAAGGCCCGGGACCCTGGCGGCGAAGGCGCCCGTGCCCAAATTCCGGCGCCTTATCCAGATCGTGTTTTCGATAATCGCCGCGGGGACCGCGATGCTCCTCGCCGGCCTCGCACCCGGGGGCATTTACGCCTTGGCCCTAAACGGCTTCGGGCAAATTGGGTACCCGATCGCCTTCTTCCATGACGGCGCGCTTGCCACCACGACCGCGGGAGACGTCTTCACAGCCCTGCTTCTCGCGCTGCTCGCGGGCGGAACCTTGATATCCGTTTGCTCCGCCGTCCTATCGACCGCAACGAGGCGCGTCCTCGCGGGCCCCCTTGCCTCCGCGCTGCTTGTCGCGGCCCCGGCATTCCCGTTACTGTCCGATTCGGCGCTGGAGCATAATGCCGCGCTCAATCTCCTGCCGCTGGCCGTGTTCTCGCCTATCGAGGCAACGGGTTACGTAGGATGCTTCCCGACAGAATTCATTGGCTCCGGTTCGGGCGGCGCATCGATGCTTGCCGTGGCCCTGGCATACGTCGCGGTCCTTTTTGCGGTCGGCGCCGTTGCGGCACGTTCCCCCAAACAGGCTGGACCCGCTAAAAAGCACCATGGGCTTGAGCTCCTGGACGTGAGCGTGGGATACGGGAGCACGACGATACTTTCGATCGGGTCGCTTTTCCTGAGCCCGGGAACGGCGGCGGGGCTCGTCGCTCCCAACGGCTCGGGGAAAACCACCCTTCTTGAAGCGCTGTCGGGCCAATTTCCCACCCGCATCCGCTCGGGAAGCCTGGCGGCAGACGGAATCAGCCAACGTCGATCAGCCGAATTTGCAGAACTCGTCTACCTGAGCTCTTCGGGCAGCGCAGATCTCTATCCCACGCTATCGGCCCTCGAGCACCTTGCTTTCGTTAGGGAGGCGTGGAAATCGGCCGCCGACATCGACTCGCTCTGCAGCTCCCTCGGAATCTCCCCATATCTCGACAAGCCGACCCGTAAACTCTCGACAGGAATGAAGCAGCAGGTAAAGCTTGCCATGGCGATAGCGACCGATTGCCCGTACCTCATCCTCGATGAACCGCTGAACGGCCTCGATCCGGGAAAGCGGAAAACCTCCTGCGACGCGATGCGCAGCGAGGTGGCGCGGGGACGCAGCGTGCTCATTTCAAGCCATCTACTCGACGACCTGGCAGACCTCACCAACTCGTTCTACTTCATCGAGGCCGGCACGCTCGTGGAAAAGATCAAGTCGTCCTCGCAGACGCTCAAGCAGGAATACCTCGATACATACGAGGGAGGTGAATGACATGATAGGCAAGAGCTATGCAAAGATAGCGATTGTTGGCTTTGTACTTTGTCTTGCAATGGTGCTATGTGCATCATTTGCGAGGTATAGGTCCGAGCAGTCGTTCATCGATGGCGCTGAAAATGGGTTTGGCATAGACGGGATGTATGTCAACGATGGCGCGACCAGGCCGTCTATGGCGATTCTTGCAGGCGAAGACATGGAATGGCAAATCTGTAATGACGATGGCTCTTGTCTGAGTGGTCGTTTGGCCGCAACGAGCGACCCGAATTCGTTCGATCTTCTCGACAATGATGGAGCGGATTGCGGTTCTGTTCACCTTTCATATGCATCGCGAGATGGGATGGACGGCATTCTCTACGTCTCCCACGAGACTGGCGATTTCAAGATGCGCAGGACTAACCGAGTGCCGGCTTTTATCGAGGAGTGAGAGTTCCCGGCGGTCTGCCGATCAGGCCGCCGGGGTATTGAACCCCGCATTCATCCGTACACACACGGATGAATGCGGGAAGTGTCCGGATGAAGTTGATAATCAAGGAAACAAAGCCGTTCTGCCTGGGACGGCTTTGGCCTGGACTTTAACTACAACATCGCAATCGACACTTATCAGCTCGCGCAACGCGCATGGCCAAATCTCGGACGCTGGTGCATGGAGGACCTTCGAGATTTACTGGACATCCAAAACGACGACGCACACCGCGTGCTCGCCGACAGCGAAGACGAGATGGCTGTCTACAATGCGATCAGAAACAGTGTGAAGTCCGGAGAGCTTTCTGTGGAACCGCCGCGCCGTCGCGCGAGCCGACTGGGCAACCCGGGCAATCTGGTCCCGGCTCTCCCGGTCGTATTCCTACGATATCGCCCCTAGATCACCAATGTGTCAGATAAAGAATGAGGCAATGGTTATGATCAAGCATACGGCGGATGCGGCGACTGCGCCTTTTTCCTCTCCTTTAGTCCGACGAATAGGGTTGCCGTAAAGTAAAGGGCGGAAATGCAGTCTATGGCAAGCAAAACGAGTTCCTTGGGCGGTTTCAGCAAAAGGTCGCTAGCAAAGAGTAATGCAAGCAGGGCAAAGCCGATTGTGGTCAAGTATCTCGATTGATTTTGCGACAACATGGCAACTTCCTTTCAGAACATGCAAGTGAAAAGTCGGTACGATGTCATTGCGGTTGCAAAAAAAGCCGCCGCTAGGACCGGTTGTCACGAGACCGGCGATAACTTCAGCGGTGCCAGCAAGCTAGAGATCGCGCAGGCAAGCCTCCTCCTTCGCGTTCAGCTTGACCTTGTGAGGGACGGGGCAGTTATTTGCAGATCCGTGAGAATCGCACCACGCCTTGGAATATGAATCCGTGCAGCGTCCGCGCTCAAAAGGGATATATCGTAATTTTCGTCGTAGTTGTCTCCGACGTAGATCTCGCTGCTCTCGGCGGGAGATCCCTCGTCGGCATAGGCTGCCGCAACGGGCACAAATGGTGTCATGACAAGGGAGAGGCAAAGAGCTGCTGAGGCGATGGGGGCAGGCATTTCTTCATGGCTGGCTCCTTAATCTGGCCTTTGATAGTTACTCGATGTCGCCTCCTTCCGCTTTATATCCGTTGCATTCGGCGTATTTCTTTAATAAGGCAAGAGGTTCTTCCTCTCCTTCGGATAAGCCGATGATGTTTCCTTGATCATCCAGTATGAATACGGACGGAATATGCTCAAGTTCATATTCGTCATACACGGTATTATCTTAATCTATGTATATGGGAAAGTCTCCTTCATGGACCGAGGCTGAAATCCTGTCCCATTTTAATGGACAAAGATGAGGGATAAGCATTGTGTTGCGGTTTGATATTGACGACGATTAAGGCGGCGAAACACGTCAGAGTCGCCAAAGTCAGTAAGGCGATAATGCATTTTCTCGGTTTCCAGCTCATGACAGATCCCTCTCTCATGGTGAAACGCATACGTTTTGAAACGGGATGCCGCTTCGATTCGTTCCGGACGCGGATGTGGACGTAACTGGTCTCGGTGCCAAGTGCGATTTCAGTGCTGTATATGACTTAACGGGAATGTCCGAGCAGTGCCGGAGTTTCCATCTGGATTGTTCCGACTGGAACATCAGCCCGAATACACTGCATAGCGACTCCAACAAGAACGTACCCGGCGTAATCCTTCCCAAGGCATGGCAATAGTCAAGATGCCGCAGCGGCAAGACAAAGACAGATTCCCGCGATAACCCTACGCTCAGCTCGTTTCTATTCACCCTGAGCGAAGGGAGTGTCGCATATGCATGCAGCGGCGCAGAACCTCCGGGGGGGGGTATCTCCTAGAGGTATCCGCCTCCGGAGGCCAAGGAATCATCGAGTACGTCCTGATCATCGCGGTCATCGGCCTGGTGATCGTGTTCGCGGGACCCGGCGTGGCCGGAGCCATCCGCAACCAGTTCAACCTGGTCGGCAACACGGTGAACAATGGGACGGTTGGCGGCGTCGAGGGAGGCGCATCCGGCGGAGGGTCTGCAGGTACCGATTCCGCGACCGTCCAGGCGGCTATCGCCAAGGACGCGAAGGACTGGACCCTCGAAGAGCAGAAGGCCGTGGCCGAGGACATCGCCGCGAAGGGCGAGGCATCGTCCGCCTTCGCCAAGGCGGAGGCCGCGATGAATGCAGGGACGAAGTTCTCGATGAAGCTCACCGATGGTCAGACGCTCGAGTACAAGATTATCGGCATCAACCACGATGACTTGGCCGATGGTAGCGGCAAGACGGGCCTGACGTTCCTCGCCGCCTCGACGGGTATCAAATCTCGCGTGAACGCCACCAACACCAATGCCGGTGGCTGGGAGAAGTCGGAACTCCGCGCGAAGATGAACTCCGGCGAGATCTGGAACCTGATGCCCTCCGATTTCCAATCCAAGGTGAAGCCGGTCAGGAAGCTGACGAACAACGTTGATGGAACCGACAAGAATGCCGCCGTGACGGCGACCTCGGACAAGCTGTTCATGCTCAGTTATTCCGAAATCGTCGAGACCCCTTATAGCGGCTGGTCTGGTTATTCTTGGATCGGAAACGAAGGAACCCAGTACGAGGCCTTCAAGGGTAAGGTGACGAACAATTATTCGGGTAACGATTGCCTGAGTGTTGGCGTCGCTTGGTGGGAGTGTTCCTTGAATCCGAGCGCCTCTGCGCTCTTCCTCTATGTCAACAGCAACGGCGATCCGTCGTACAACTACGTCGCGACGAACTCGAATCGCGTCTGCCCAGCTTGGTGCTTCTAGATTCATCTGTTAAGCCCGCACGGCCTGTGCGGGCTTTTCTTTTGGCGGTTACTCGAACGGTTTGATGTTTGTGGCATAGGTTATCGGTTTGAGGAGAAATGGGGTCACACAGCGGCTCTCAGAGCGCCTGCCGCACTCCCCCGCCATTACTCCTGCGGCATCCTCGTATAGAGCCCATCCCGCTTGGCGTTTCGTTGCAACAGCCCACTTGTCCACCGATCAAGTGAACTACTGGAATAAATACAGCGACACGCTTGTTCGTTACAGTCGCTATATCTACGTAAATCGCCGCGATAAATACAGCCTGTATTCGGCTGTATACCAGCTACGCGTATGTAGATTCATATCGCGTTAATAAATCGGCTCAAGCGCGTGCAAAACGCGCAAGTAGCCGCAAAAGGCGATTATCGCGTAGGTAGATTTTTGGCACCCTATTGCTTACTGAAAATTAAACAATTGCTTAAAACAAAAAAGGTCAGGCACTAGGTGCCTGACCTGCAAACTTCTGGTCGGGACGACTGGATTCGAACCAGCGACCCCTTGACCCCCAGTCAAGTGCGCTACCAAGCTGCGCCACGTCCCGAAGCTTTTGTTTGTTGCGCTGCTCTCGCTCGCAACAGGAAGTATATTAACCCGAAACTTTGCCCTTGTGCAAGAACTTTTTTACAAATTTTGAAGCAAGTCCAAAATTGTATCCGCGAGCTGGGGTTTTGTTAGAACGGGAAGTTCTTGCGTACCCGCTGTGCTCACGATCCAGGCCTTGTTGGTATCGGTTCCAAAGCCCGAATCGGCGCGCGAGACATCGTTGGCGATAATGGCGTCGCAACCCTTGCGGGCGAGCTTTCGCCGAGCGTACTCCACGACGTTATCGGTCTCAGCCGCAAAGCCGATCACGCACCGCTCCCCCTTTTGGCGCGAAAGCTCGGCCAAGATATCGACTGTCTCGACCAGTTCAATGTGATCCAATCGTTCGTTGGCCTTTTTGAGCTTATGGTCGGCAGGGGCTGCGGGGGTGTAGTCGGCGACAGCGGCCGCGCAAATGGCCGCATCGGCCGTCTGGAAGGCGCCCAGCGCCGCCTGCAGCATCTCTGCGGCGGTCTGCACGCGCACGAACTCCACGCCGCGGGGAACATCGAGCGATGTCGGCCCCAGCACAAGCGTAACCGCAGCACCGCGGCGAGCGGCCTCCCCCGCCAGGGCGATGCCCATCTTGCCCGACGATCTGTTGCCGATAAAGCGCACGGGGTCGATCGGCTCGTGCGTGGGGCCGGCGGTTATCATAATGCGCTTGCCTGCCAGGTCTTGCGGGACGGGGTTCAGCACCTCGCAGACGGCCTCGACGATGTCCTCGGGCTCGCTCATGCGTCCCGTGTCCACGTCGCCGCAGGCAAGGTAGCCGCTGCCGGGTCCCACCACATGGACACCACGTTCGCGCAGCGCGGCCATATTGGCCTGCGTCGCCGGCGCCTTCCACATGCCGTTGTTCATGGCAGGGGCGATCACGATGGGTCGCGGCGTGGCAAGCAGCGTGGTGGAGATGAGGTCATCGGCGATGCCGTTTGCCATCTTGGCGATGATATTGGCCGTCGCGGGCGCCACGACCACCAGATCGGGCTCCTGTGCCAGCGAAATGTGGTGGATGGGGTCGGAGGGGTCGTCGAAAAGGCCCACCGCGACCGGTTCGTTGGTGAGCGCGCGGAAGGTGAGCGGCCCCACAAACTCGGTGGCATGCTCGCTCATAACGACCTTGACGCGCGCGCCGTGCTTTTGCAGCAGGCGCACGATATTGCACGACTTATAGGCGGCGATCCCGCCGGTAATGCCCAGCAGGATCGTTTTTCCCTCAAGTTGCATTGAATTGTTGGATGCCGCCGTCATCATTTAAGCTTCCTTGCTGGGAAGCACCAGCAGACGGTGGCAATACGGGCAGTGCGTAATCTCGCTACCGTCGTGGTTGAGGTCGCTCATGGACGACGCCTGCAGCGCGGTGTGGCAGACCGTGGGGATGTTACCCTTGATGGTCTCGACGGCCAGGCCACGGAACTGCTTGAGCAGACGCTCGTAGTCGGTGAGCACGTCGGTCGGCAGCGTGGCGGCAAGGGCGGTGCGCTCCTTGGTGGCGGCATCAATCTGGGCCTGGAGGTCGGTGGCCTTGGCACGGGCGGCCTTGGTGTCGTCCTTCACGCCCTCCTCGAACTTGGCGATGATGGCCTGCGCACGGGCTTCGCGGTCGAGCGCCTCCTTATGGGCGATGACGACGTCCTTGCGGGTGTGCTCGATCTTGTCCAGGCGCTTGGCCAGGGTGGCGAGCTCGTTCTCCAGGTCCTGAACCTCGCGGTAATCAGAGCCGTCGACGTGGCGCTTCTTGGCGGCCTCGATGGCGTTATTGGTCTGGATCTCGGTGGTGTTGAGATCGTCGAGCTCAATATCCAGGTCCTTGCGTTGGGCGTAGAGCTTGGTCATCTCGGCCTTGAGCTTAACGTAGGTCTTGCGCTTGGAAGCGAGCTCCTTGAGCTCCGGCATATTGGCAAGTTCGCTCTTGTTGCGGGCGAGCTCCAAATCGATCTGTTGCAGCTTGAGTAGCGTAGCGCCGGCGCTCATAAGTTCTCTCCTTTTGTCACAGTCCACCATTGGCAAGGGTTCAATATTTTAATCGCATGACGGGGGTCGACCCCGGCATTAACTGCAGAGTTCATCAATATATCAACGAACGGCTCCTCGGAGCGGTCATGGCCGAGCAAAACCACTGGCAGCCCGCGCAAGGCAAGGTCTTGCGCCACGTGGTAGCCCGCCTCGCCCGCCACGACAACATCCGCACCGGCGGCAATGGCGAGCTCCCCAAAGTCGCCCAAGGAGCCGCCCAAAATGGCGATGGTGCGGCACGGGTGCTCGGCATCGCCCCACACGCGGGGGTCGCTTCCGAAGGCCGTGGCGGCGCGATTGGCAAGGTCGCGCAGGCTGCAGGGGTCGTTGAGCGTTGCAAGCGCGCCCAGGCCGGTCGCTTCGGGGTCGTCCACGTGCTCCAGCGAGCTTGCGGGCGCGGCGTCCAACAGCGTACTTAGGCAAACGCGAGCCTCATGCGAGCGGTCCAGATTGGTGTGGAGCGAGATGATACTCACCCCGCAGCGGGCAGCCTCGTAGAGCGCCGCACTGCACTGGGGACGCGTCGCGCTGGGCGGGCAAAATGCCTCGGGCGCCTTGATATAGACGGGATGATGCGTGAGCAACACGTTGGCACCGGCCTCCAAGGCGAGGTGCACGTTGTCCCTGGTGGCGTCGAGCGCACAGGCCACGCCACGGATCTCGTCGTCGGGGTCGCCTACGGATAAGCCTACGTGGTCCCAGGGTTCGGCGTCCGTCTTGGGATAGCGTGCAAGCAGGGCGCGCTCGAGCTCGGAGACGATCATGCAGCACCTACGATTGAGAGCAGCGTCTGGGCAAAGTCGTTCAGATCGTTCGGATTCACGCGGTCATCGAAGGAAATGCGCAGTGCGCCCAGCGCCTGCTCGCGACCGATGCCCATCGCGCTCAAAACGTGGCTGGGGTCCATGCTGCCGCTCGAGCATGCCGAACCTGCCGACACTTCAAAACCGGCGGCGTCGAGCTTGATGATAAGCTCCTCGGAGTCCATGCCGTCAATGTAGATCGAAACCATGCCGGGCAGACGGTCGGCATGCGCATAGTCGCCCATGGTGGCGTGAATGCGCGGATGGGCCGTAAGCGTGGCGTAGAGCTTGTCGGAAAGGGCTTGCAGCTTCTCACGCTCCTCGGCCACATGGGGCGTCAGCGTGCGGGCGGCAGCGGCAAAGGCGAGCTGCGTGCGCAGGTCCTGCGTGCCGGCACGTCGTCCGGCTTCCTGACCGCCGCCAAAGATGCGGGGGCGCAGCGGCGTGCGGTTCTTAAGGTAGAGCGCGCCGGATGCCACAGGGCCGCCGATCTTGTGTGCGGCAACGGTCATGGCATCGACGCCCAGCTCGGTGACATCGAGCGGAATATGCAAGTAGCCCTGGATGGCATCGGTGTGGAACAGGGCGCCCACGGTATGCGCCGCGGCGGCCAGCTCGCGGATGGGCTGCACCACGCCGGTCTCGTTATTGGCGGCCATGATGCTCACGAGCGCGACGTCGTCGCCAAGCAAGTCGCTCAGCACGGCAGGCTCGATGTAGCCCGCACGGCAGGGCTGCACCAGATCGACGGTAAAGCCGGCTGCACGCAGCAGCGGCAGGTTGTCAAGGATCGAATCGTGCTCGATGGCAGATACGATCACGCGGTTGCGCTTGCGGTCGTGCTGACGGGCGCCCTCGGCAAGTCCGAGGAGCGCCAGCTGGTTTGCCTCGGTGCCGCCATTGGTCAAGATAATCTCGGACGGGCGGACGCGCGCGCCAAAGCTGCGGGCGATCTCGCGACGCGCCACTTCCAGGCGCGCAGCGGCCTTGCGGCCGAGCGAATGCAGCGAGTTGGGGTTGACGCCGGCAAGCTCGCTGTCGTCGTACTCGCGCTGCGCAAGGAGCGCCTCGGCGCGCATGGGCGTCGAGGCGGCATAGTCAAGATTCACGGGTATGCGGTTTTGACCTGCGGTCATAAGGATTTATGCCTCCTGTGCGGCCTCATTGCCCAGCTTCTGCAGCAGCGCAACCTCGGCGGCGGGATCTTCGGACTTAAATACGGCGGAGCCGGCTACGAGCACGTTGGCGCCGGCCTTGACGACCTCTGCGATGTTTTTGGAAGAAATGCCGCCGTCGACCTCGATCATGGGCGACACGCCGTGGCGTTCGCACATGGCCTTGAGCTCGTGGAGCTTTGCGATGGTGCCCGGGATAAAGCTCTGGCCGCCAAAGCCAGGGTTCACGCTCATGAGCAGTACCATGTCGACAACGTCGATGATGCTCTGGAGCACGCAGACGGGCGTGGCGGGGTTGAGCACCACACCGGCCTTGACACCGCGCTGCTGCAGATGCGTGAGCGTGCGGTGCAGGTGCGTGGAGGCCTCGTAGTGCACGGTGATCATATCGGCACCGGCATCGGCATACCAATCGACCGTCTCGTCGGGGTTCGACACCATGAGGTGCGCGTCGACCGGTACATCGGTGGAGCGCTTGACGGCCTTGAGGATATCGACGCCAAAGGTGAGGTTGCCGGTAAAGTGACCGTCCATGACGTCGAAGTGCACAAAGTCGGCGCCGGCGATCTTGTCGAGCTCGCCCTTGAGGTTGGCCATGTCGGCCGAAAGGACGGACGGAGCGATTTTAATGGAACCCATGGTTGCAGCCTTTCTGCGCTAGTCGGTAAGTCCGTAGAACTCTTGGGAGGGTACGCGATCGGTAAGAATCTCGAGCGCCCTATCCAAAGTAACACCGTTGTAGAGCGTTTGCTCCACGGCAAAGGTGAGCGGAATGTCTACGCCCAGTGAGCGGGCGAGCTCGCTGACGCTGCGGGCCGCGACGGCGCCCTCGACCACCATATGCGTGCGTGCCTGGTACTCGTCGAGCGACACGCCGTGGGCAAACTCGTAGCCAAAGGTGCGGTTGCGCGAATGCTCCGAGGTACAGGTGGCGATGAGGTCGCCCATGCCGGCAAGGCCCATGCAAGTCATGGCCTGCCCGCCGCGGGCATGCACCAGTCGGCTGATCTCGGCCAGACCGCGCGTCATGATAAGGGCGAGCGTGTTGTCGCCCGCGCCGGTGCCGGCGGAGATGCCGCACACGATGGCGATGACGTTTTTCATGGCGCCGCATACCTCGACGCCGGTCATGTCCTGCGACAGGTAGATGCGGAAGGCCGTGGATAGGAGCAGGTCCTTAAAGGTCTCCCCTATCTGCGGGTCTTCGCTGGCGATGACGGCGGCAGAAAGTCCGCCGCGGCAGATCTCCTCGGCATGGTTGGGTCCCGAGAGCGCCGCCACGCGCCGATCGTTGCCGATCTCGCTGGCGATGACCTCGCTCATGAGCAGGCCGGACTCGGGCTCAATGCCCTTGGTGAGGCAGAGCACCGGGGTGTCGGTGGCGATGAAGGGTGCTGCCTGATGACATACGCTGCGCAGGTGCGTGGAGGGCACGGCAAAGATGATGGCCTCGGCGCCGTCGAGCGCTTTCGTCAAGTCAGTCGTGGCGACGACGTTTTCCGGCAGCACGTAATCGACCAAATAGCGGGGGTTACGGTGCTCGCCATTGATGCCGGCGGCCGTCTGCTCACTATGGGCCCACATGGTCACGCGCTCGGCTCGCGCGGCGGCAAGGCCGGCGACGGCGGTTCCCCAGGAGCCGGAGCCAATCAGCGCAACATTCATGACTCTCTCCTACTTATCGTCGGGCTCGGTGACGCGCTTGGTAAACGATAGCTTGGACTCCTTACCCGTCATGAGCTTTTTGATGTTCGCACGATGGGCCCACACCACGGTGATGCCGATCAGCGCCATGCAAAATTTGAGACCCAGGCTGCAGTACGGAAAGACCGCGCAGACGGCGATGGGAAGACCGATGGCCGCGGCAAGCGAGCCCACCGACACAAACTTGGTGATGGCGACGGCCACGATAAACATGCCCAACAGCGAAAGTCCGATGGGCCAGTACCAGGCGAGGATGACGCCCAGGCCCACGGCGATACCCTTGCCGCCATGGAAATTGAGGTAGGGCGAGAAGATGTGGCCCCATACCGCAGCCAGGCAGATGACGCCGAGCATCCAGTCGCCGGGGGCTCCAGGCGCCATGATGCTCACAGGGAAGCCATAGCCCACGCCCGCGATGAGCGGACGGGCGATAAGGACGCAGATAGCGCCCTTAAGGCAGTCGAGCAGCAGCGTGAGCGCGGCCACCTTGGGGCCGGCTACGCGCAGGGCGTTGGTGGTGCCGATGTTGCCGGAGCCCGCCTTGCGAATGTCGGTGTGGTTGAACACGCGGCCCAGGATCAGGCCAAACGGAATCGCTCCGATAAAGAACGAGACCACGGCACAGATGGCGGTCAGCAGAATCGGATTATGCATCCTTTTGCTCCTTCTTCCTAAAGAAGAGTCGAATGGGCGTGCCGGAAAAATCGAAGGTCGAGCGCATACGGTTCTCCACGTAGCGCTGGTAGGTGTCGTTGACCAGGTCGCTGTGGTTGACGAAGAACGTGAACGTCGGCGGGTTGACGCCCGTCTGGGTCACGTAGTGCATGCGCAGGCGGCGCTTGCCGTCCACCACGGTGTGGCCAAACTCGCGCAGGTCGGTGAGGAAGGTGTTGAGGCGCGAGGTGGTGATCTTTTGCGAGCGCGTCTTTTCGGCCGCGTCGACCATCGCCCAGATCTTCTCGACGCTGCGGCCCGTGAGGGCAGAGATGCGCAGGTACTGGGCCCAGGGAGCCATGACGCCCAGACGGCGATCGACGGTCTCCATGCAGGCCTCGCGCTTGCGGTCGTCGTCGAGCAGGTCCCACTTGTTGAGCAGCACCACGATGGCGCAGCCGCGCTCGATGGCCAAGCCCATGACCTTCTGATCCTGCTCGGTGACGCCCACGGAGGCGTCGACGACGAGCAGCGCCACGTCGGCACGGTCGATGGCGCGCAGGCCGCGGACCATGGAGTAGTACTCAATGTTCTCATACACGGTGCTCTTCTTGCGAATGCCCGCGGTATCGACCATGCGGTAGTGCTTGCCGTTGCGCTCGACGACGGTATCGATGGCGTCGCGCGTGGTGCCGGCGATGTTCGACACGATGGAGCGGTCGGCGCCCAGGATGCGGTTGAACAGTGAGGACTTACCGGCGTTGGGGCGGCCGATGATGGCCACATTCAGCGCATCGGGGAACGCGTCGGCGACCTCGTCCTCCTCCTCGGGCAACAGGGCCACGATGTCGTCGAGCAGGTCGCCCGTGCCGTGGCCGTGCAGGGCCGAGAGCGGCGTGGGCTCGCCGATGCCGAGCGAATAGAACTCCCAGATGTTGTCGTTCTCGCGATCGGGGTTGTCGAGCTTGTTCACCAGTAGAAAGACCGGCTTGTCGCAGCGCTTGAGCATGCGGGCGACCGACTCGTCCTCCTCAGTGACGCCGGTGCGGCCGTCGACCACAAACAGGATGACGGCGGCTTCCTCGGCGGCGGCGAGGGCCTGGTCACGGATGGATGTGGCAAAGACGTCATCGCTCTTGAGCGGCTCGATGCCGCCCGTGTCGACGATGGTGAACTCGCGGCCGTTCCAATCGGCCGTGTGATACGAGCGGTCGCGAGTGACGCCGCGGGACTCATGGACGATGGCGTCCGAGGTCTGGGCCAGGCGGTTAACGAGCGTGGACTTGCCCACGTTGGGACGTCCGACGACGGCGACGATAGGTTTCATCTGCTCTCCTTTAATGGGTAGGGTCAGCGGGAATAGTTGAATTGGCGGGCGTTATGCCAAGGATGTGCTCCAGGGTATCGAGCAGCTCATGCGGCATGGTCGATACCACATGAACCTCGGCGCCGCGACCGGTAAGGCTTGCGAGTAATTCGTCACGATGATACTCGTCAAGGGTCATACCGTCGGCGTTGAACATGAGCTTAGGCACAAAGAGCATAACACCCGACAGGTCCTGCGGCAGTTGCTCCAAGATGTCGCAGGCGACGATGAGGCCGGTCACGTCCACGTTGCCGCCAAAATAGCGGTTTTTGATGGCCGTGACAGTGCCGGCGAGTCCCTGGGGCGATTCCACAAAACGCGCCACCGTATCGCGCGCACTGGCACCCGAAAGGCACAGGAGGCGCTGGCCACGCGCGGCGATTGCCTCACGAACGCGGCGCAGACGCTCGGCATCGTTGGCGAGCACGTTGTCGGTCTCGTCCAGATAGGAGCGTATCATGCCGATGCCGTCGTAGTACTGCGGGTAGCCGTCGTAAAAGTCCGCCTCGGGAGGCTCGATGCCGGCATCCAGGTAGAACTCGTCGCTCATCTGGAAGGTATGGCGGCCAAAGCGCTCGAAGGCACGGTCCTGGAAGGGCCGGATCATGGCGATAGTCTCGCGCGCCAGCTCGGGCTTATCGCTGTAGGACCAGCTAAAACGGTTCTGATGCTTGGTAAAACCGAGCGGCACAATGCCCAGGCTGGTGATCTGCTCATGCTCCTCGCAGAAGCGCAGGGTCTTTTGCAGCTCCTCGCCGTCGTTCATGCCGGGGCACAGTACGATCTGCGCGTGAATCTCGATGCCGGCGGCCATGATGGCCTCGAGCACATCCATGCCGCGCTGGGCGTTGCGGCCCATCATGCGGCGGCGGACATCGGGGCTTACGGCATGGACCGACACGTTCATGGGGCTCATGTTGCGTTGGATGACGTTTTGAACATCTTCGTCGGTGAGGTTGGTCAACGTGACAAAGTTGCCCTGCAAAAAGCTCAGGCGATAGTCGTCGTCGCGGATGTAGAGCGTGGAGCGACCGCCCTTGGGCAGCATCGTCATAAAGCAGAACACGCAGGCGTTTACGCAGGTACGCATGCCATCGAAGATGGGGCCATCGAACTCCAGACCCCAGTCCTCGCCGGGAAAGCGATCGAGCTCAACAGGGGTGACGGTGCCGTCGCGCGGGTCGAAAACCTCCAGCTCGACGGTGTCGTCGTCTGCCTCCCAGAGCCACACAATCATATCGGTCAGCCGCTCGCCGTTGACCGTAAGCACACGCATGCCCGGCTCGATACCCACATCCCATGCGGGCGATTCGGGGCGCACGTTTTTAACGAGCGCGCCCTCACCCGGCTCGGGGTCGCGGCTGCGCCCGTAATCGGCCACCTCGGCGGCGTATGCGGGTACGGTCTGGTCCATGATTAGCGGCAAAGCTCCTTGATGCGCTCGACGGCGCGCTCGATGTGTTCTTGCGGAGTGGAGGCTCCGGCGGTGATGCCGATGTGGTGTGCGTTGACAAACCATGCGGCCTGTAGCTCGGAAGCTTCCTCGATGTGATACGTACGCTCGCAGGCGTTTGCGCAAATCTGCGCCAGACGGCGGGTGTTACCCGAGTTCTTTCCGCCCACGACGACCATGCAGTCGCAGCGGTTGGCAAGTGCGGCTGCTGCCTGCTGGCGCTCACTCGTGGCGGCGCAGATGGTGTTGATCACGCGCAGTTCCTGCACGCGCGGCGTGATGGCAGCCACGACCTCGGCCAGGTTCTGCGCGGTTTGGGTGGTCTGCACAACCAGGCCGACCTTGCCCTTGAGCGGCAGCGCGTCCGCATCGGCGGCGCAGCTCACGACCTGCGCGTCATCGCCGGCATGGCCCAGGATGCCCTCGACTTCGGGGTGGCCCGGCTCGCCCACGACTATCACGTGGTAGCCCTCGCGTACCAGGCGCTCCGCCGCCACGTGGACCTTTTTCACGTAGGGGCAGGTGGCATCGACCACGTCGAGGCCACGCTCGCGAGCGGCATCGATGACCTGCGGCACCACACCGTGCGCGCGAATGATCACGGTGCCCGACGCGGCATCGTCAAGGGTCTCAGCCAGACCGACGCCCGCCTCGGCAAGCTCGCGCACCACGATGGGATTATGGATGAGCGGGCCCAGGGTGTGGACCTGAGCGTTCTCCCCCGCTTGCGGGGCGGCCGCCAGGGCCATATCGAGCGCACGCTGCACGCCGTAGCAGGTGCCAGCGTGGGCGGCGATTTCGATGGTGGGGGCGTCTGCCTTGCCGGTCACAGCCTCGGCAGTGTTCATGACTTCCTCGCCCATGGCTAGAACCTGCCCGGGTGCTCGGCGCAAAGGTCATCGCGCATGGCGTAGACGCGATTCATGGCTTCGGACTCAAACCATGCCAGGCGTTCCTTGCGCTTGAGCTCGGCCGGAGCATCGGAAAGCGAGATGGCCTTGCCGGCACGGATCCAGCATTTTTTGGGGCGCATGAGCTTTTTGCCCTTAGGCGTAATATCGGACCAACCACAAATGGCGAGTGGGTTGACGGGCGCCTTGCCCATCTGAGCGATGAGCGCAAAGCCGCCGTGGACTTCGGGTTTGATCTCGCGCGAGCGGATGCGCGTGCCCTCGGGGAAGATCAGGACGTCTTCACCGCGCTGCAGTGCATGTTGAGCGGCGCGCAGACACTTCATGTCGGCAGTGCCACGCTCGACGGGAATGCCGCCCACGCGGCTAAAGGCCCAGCGCACAATCTTGGTCTTGGCAAACTCGGATTTAAAGATGGGGCGGATGCGGCGGCCGCCGAAGAACAGCGCCGTCTCTACAGCCAGGAGCTCGGCCATCGAGGTGTGGTTGCAGATGACCACGCTGCCGCGGCCTTCCTGGCGCTCAAACAGCAGGTCCGCGTCCTCGACCTTCCAGCGCCACATGAGCTTGGAGAATGCCCAAAGGATTGCCATGACCACGAAGACGGTGCCGCGGATGAGCGCCGGGAACTCGTCGTAGGGGGCGTTGTAGTAATCCTCGGGCGTCTGCTTAAACAGGCGCATGGGCTACCTCCTTTGGTTGATGAGGTCCTCGATGATCGAGACGACCTCATCGATGGTGTGGGCGGTGGAGTCGACGTGCACGGCGTCCTCGGCGGGAACGAGCGGCGCGACCTGGCGGCTGCTGTCGAGCTTATCGCGCTGCTTGAGGGTGTCGAGGGTCTCGTCGACCTCTGCCTCGAGCTGCTCTTCGGTGAGCGGCTGGGCGTCGTTTTGGTGGCGCTGCAGCACGCGGCGACGGGCGCGTTCGCGCGGGTCGGCGGTCAGGAACACCTTGACCTGCGCGTTGGGGAATACGACGGTGCCGATGTCGCGACCCTCGGCGACAATGTCGTGGTCTTCGGCGGCGCGGCGCTGATGGATGAGCATGGCGGCGCGCACGCCCGGGTAGGCCGAGACCTTGGAGACGTTGGCGTCCACCTGCGGAGTGCGGATGGCGGCCGAGGCGTCCTTGCCGTCGATGGTCAGGCGCGTGTCCTCGCCGGTACCGTTGGTAAAGCGGATCTCGATCTGCTCGGCGAGGGCGTCGATGGCCGCCTCGTCGTCCAGGTCGATGCCGCGATCGAGCGCGGCGAAGGTGACGGCGCGGTACATAGCGCCCGTGTCGAGCTTGTTAAAGCCCAGCTGGCGGGCTATCTCCTTGGCGATAGTGGACTTGCCGGAACCGGCGGGGCCGTCGATGGCGACGATCATACAATGCTTCCTTTCGGTGGTTAACGTGCTGGTATGGGACGCAGGCGCTGCAGCTTGGCGGGTTGCCTAGCTCGTGTAGCGCTCGCGGTAGGTGTTGCGCTTGGGCGCGGAGCCGTGGCTGCCGTGGTGACGCGTGCGACTCGCGGTGTTGGTTGCCGGCGCGGCGCCGCGCTTGGAGCCGGCCTGCTTGGGCGGGATGCCGCCGGCCTTCAGGATTTGCACCTCGCGGTCGGTGAGCTCGCGCCACGAGCCCTTGGCCACGTCCTTGAGTTCCAGGCCGGCAAAGTTGCAGCGGTGCAGACGGATCACCGGGTGGTGGATCTTGCTCAGCATGCGCTTAACCTGGTTCTTGCGACCTTCTCGGATAATGACCTCCACGGCGGTGGTGCCGGGCTTTACGCCTTGAGGAGCCACGGCCTCGGCCTCACGAGCGTTAATGACACGGCAGATCGCCGGCTGGCACAGGCCGTCATCGAGCTCGATGCCGTGACGGAGTGGTTCCAAGTCGCGATCGGTCAGGTGGCCGTCAACGAGCGCCTGGTAGGTCTTGTAGACGTGCTTGCTGGGGTGCAGCAGGTCCTGCGACAGGTCGCCGTCGGTGGTAAAGAGCAAAAGGCCCGTGGTGTCGCGGTCTAGGCGACCAACCGGGAACAGCCCCGGAAAGCGGTCGCGCGGGACCAGGTCGGCCACGCAGGGGCGTTCCTGCGGATCGCTCATGGTGGTGAGGTAGCCGGTCGGCTTGTAGAGCATCAGGTACACGGCACCCTGGTTGAGCTTGACGGGCATGCCGTCGACCTCGATATGGTCGCGGTCGACGTCGACCTTGGTGCCCAGCTCGGTCGCAATCTGGCCGTTGACGGTCACGCGGCCGGCGGTCATCAGGTCCTCCGAGCCGCGTCGACTCGCTACGCCCGCGCGCGCCAAAAAGCGCTGCAGGCGCATGGTGTGCGGGTAGACGGGCTGGGCGTCACCTGCGGGCGTTTTGGCGCCCGCGGCACGTGAGGCGCGCGTCTCCCCTGCTTCGTTAGTCCTCGTCATGCATGTCCTCCGAGGTATCGACGGTGGGCAGAAGCTCCTCGCCATCGGCGTCCTCAACATCGGTATCGAGCAATTCGCGCTCTTCGTCCAGGTCCTCGGCCTGCTCCTCGAGCGTTGACTGAATGCTGCGGCCGCTCAGGCGCTCGCGGATAAACTGGCACGATTGCTCGTCGGGGGCAAACTGCTCCAGATCGGGCAGGTCGCGAGTGGAGCGCAGACCGAACTTTTCCAAGAAGGCGTTGGTCGTGCCGTAGATGATGGCCTGACCGCGCTCGGGGTCGCGGCCGAGCTCGCGCACCAGGCCCTTATCCACGAGCGACGCGATGACGCCGTCGGAGTTGACGCCGCGGATGCCCTTAACCACCTCGCGCGTGACGGGCTGGTGATAGGCGATGACGGCCAGAGTCTCAAGCGCCGCCTGAGACAGCTTTTGCGTGTCCCAGCTCAGCACGTAGGCCTCGACCACATCATGGTAGGCGGGGTGTGTAAACAGGCGCCAGCCACCGGCGACCTCGCGCAGCTGAAAGCCGCGGTTGGCCTCTTCGTACTCAACCTTGAGCTCGGCCAAAAGCGACGCGCACTCGCCCGGGGCGATATCCAGCGCAGCTGCCAGCGCGGGTGCGCTCACGGGGTCGCTCGACACCAGCAGCAGCGCCTCGAGGGCGCCTTTGAGGCTGTTTGCCTCCAGCGTGGAAAGGGTTGACATGGTTGCCGCTCCTATTCGGTGAGCTCGGGGCCCTCGCCAGGCACGTATGCCTCGGCGCCCTCGACGCGGTTGATTTGAATGGTTCCAAAGATCTCGTCCTGGCTTAGCGTAAGCGAGCCGCGCTTGGCAAGCTCTAGCATGGCCAGGAAGGTGACAACGAGCTGCTCGGTGGTGGCGTCGCCGTCCAGCAGCTCGCGGAAGGTGCAGGCTTGGTGTGCCATGGTAAAGCGGTCGACCGAGGCCACCGTCAGGTCGAGCGGCACGCGATGCGGTGCCACGTGCTCGGCCTCCAGCAGGAAGGTCTGGCGTTTGCCATCCAGGTCGGCGCAGATGACGGCGAGGCCGCGCAGGGTAATGCCGGCCAGATAGTCGGGCATAAGGCCTAGGAACTCGGGGTCGGGGCCGGCCACGCGCGGATGCATGCGGCTCTCGGCCTGCATACGCGCGCCAAGGGCTGCCGCCGCGCCCTTAAACTGCTTGTAGGCGATCAGACGCTGGATCAGGACCTCGCGCAGGGCGTCGCCGTCGAGCGCACTGAGCTCCTCGAGCTCATCGTCATCCTCGTCATCGTCGTCTGTCTTGCGCGGGGCCTCCTGGGGCACCAGCGAGGCGGCCTTGATGTCCAAAAGGGTTGCCGCGACCAGCAAAAAGTCGCTCGCCACGTCCAGGTCCAGCGCCTCGATGCGCTCGGCCTCGGCCAGGTATTGCTCGGCCACCTCGCTGATCGAGATGGCTCCGATATCAACTTTTTGGCGGGTTACCAGCTGCAGCAGCAGGTCGAACGGTCCGCTGTAGACCTGCGTCGACACGCGATACGACATCTTCGACCTCCTTTGACGGCGCCTTCGCGGCGCGGTTTGGGTGCATGTTGCGACCGTTTTGCACGGTCGACCTGTAAGTTTACCTTAGATGCCGGCGATTGCGAAGTTGAGCAGCCACTCGGCCAGCGGATACACGGTAACGTCGAAATACCGTCCAATCACGTCGATGCCGGTCCACATAGGCAACAGGTACAGCACCAGGATGAGGATGGGCATGGCGTATTGCTGCAGGCGGTAGTAGTTAGAGAGCGCTTTGCCTTTGAGGAACGGCACGATGATCGACGAGCCGTCGAGTGGCGGAATCGGAATGAGGTTAAAGAACGCGAGCGACAGGTTGACCACAATAAAGGTGGCACCGAAGTTCATGATTTGGGAAGCCACAGCAAAGGACATGCTGGTGTAGAGGTTGCCGTATGTCGCGTGCATGAGAGCGGCCGCAAGGCATGCCAGCGCAATGTTCGATGCGGGGCCGGCCACGCTCACCAGGACCTCGTCGCGCTTGGGGTGCTTGAGGTTGTTGAGATAGACGGGCACGGGCTTGGCGAAGGCGAACACCGGGCCGCCGGCGGCGAGCATCAGCAGCGGCAAGAGAATGGTGCCAAACGGGTCGATGTGGTTGAGCGGGTTGAGCGAGACGCGGCCGCGCGAACGGGCCGTCTTATCGCCGAGTGCCCAGGCCGCGGCGGCGTGCGCGCTCTCGTGGATCACGATGCCCACGATGACGGCGGCGGCGCTGGCGAGCAGGTTCATGAGGTAGCTGCTGGACATGTCACTCCCCTAGCGGACGCGGCGCGAGGCGCGCGTAAGCAGGTAGTCGGCCACAAACAGGATGACGGCCACGATGGCGTAATCCAAGCGGAAGACACCGCCAAAGGGCGAGGTGATAACGCCGTAGCCGGCGATGGCGCTCGGCAGGGCGCGCGAAAGCTCAACGACAAAGCCCACGATCTGCAGCTTGGCGGTGAGGCCGCTGAAGCACAGCAGCACGGTCATCGCGCTCATAAAGATGCCGCAGATGCGACAAGCGATGGCTATGATGCTCATCGCCACGGCGGTGGCTTTACGAGAGTTCACGCGCGGTCTCCTCTTCGATCTGGGTGGAAAGCTCCAGCCATTCGTCCTCGAGCTTGGGCAGCTCTTGCTTAAGGCCGTTATATTCCCCCAGCGCGGCGTTGAACTTGTCCTGATCGGCATAAAGCTCTTCGCTTGCCATCAATTCCATAAGCTCGTCATAGCGGGCACGCTTTTTGTCCAGCTCTGTCTCGATCTTCTTGAGCTGGTTGCGCACGCCCTTGAGCTTTTTGTTGAGCGCGGCACGGGCCTGGGCCTCGGCGCGCTTTTGCTCCTTGGTCTTTTTGCCCTCGGCAGGCTTGGGAGCCGCGGCTGGGCTGCTGGCCTGGGCGGCGTTGGCATTGGTGGACTTGGCCGCGGCAGGTGCGCTCTCCCCTGCTGCCTCGGCGGCGGCGCGGGCAGCGAGGTCCTCGCGTTTGAAGAGGTAGTAGTCGTAGTCGCCATCGTAGACCGTGACCTTGCCGTCGCGGATGTCGATGATGCGGTTGGCCACAGCGCGCACCAAGTGCTCGTCGTGGCTGATCAGCACAATGGTACCGGGGAAGTTTTGCAGAGCGTTCTCGAGCATGTCCACCGAGTCGATGTCCAAGTGGTTGGTGGGCTCGTCTAGGCACAGGAGCGCCTCGGGCGCCACGAGCATCTTGGCCAGAGCCAGACGCGCCTTTTCGCCGCCGGAGAGGACTCGAACCTGCTTCTCGATGGAATCGTTGTCGCTAAACAGGAAGGCGCCCAGCAGGCTGCGCTGCTGCGGTACGGTCCACTTGGGCGTGACAGTGTCGATCTCTTGCAAGACGGTGTTGGACTCGGTCATGCCCTCGAGCGCATGCTGGGCATAGTAGGCGATGCCCACGTTGGTACCCAGGTCGCGCGTGCCGGTAGTGGGCGGCTCCAGGCCGGCGAGGATCTTCATGAGGGTGGACTTGCCGGCGCCGTTGGGACCGACGAGCGCCACGTGCTCGCCGCGGTAGAGTTTGAGGTCGATGTCGCTGTAGATGTGCTTGTCGCCGTAGGACTTGGAGACTCCCTCCAGGCTCACGACCATATCGCCGGAGCGCGGCGGGTCGGGGAACTTAAAGTCGATGTGCTTGTGGCCCTCGGGCAGGATGACGAGCTCCTTTTTGATCTGCTCGATCTTGTGGATGCGCTCCTGCGCCTGGGCGGCCTTGGTGGGCTTGTAGCGGAACTTGTCGACGAAGACCTGCATGTGGGCGATGTCGCGCTCCTGCGCGGCACGCTTGGCGCGCATCTGCTCCAGATTATCCTCGCGCTGCTTGAGGTAGCTGCTGTAGTTGCCGGTGTAGGTGGTCACGCGGCGGTTCTCGAGCGCGGCGACGTGGTCGACGCAGGCGTCCATGAAGGCGCGGTCGTGACTGACGATGAGTACGGCGCCGTCGTAGTTAGCGATAAAGCCGCGCAGCCACTGGACGCTTTCGAGGTCCAAGTGGTTGGTGGGCTCGTCGAGCAGCAGCAGGTCGGGATGGCGCAGGAAGAGCTTTGCCAGCGCGATGCGCATCTGCCAGCCGCCCGAGAACTCGGAGCACGGGCGCTCAAAGTCGGTGACCTTAAAGCCGAGGCCGGACAGGATCTTGCGGGCGTTGCTCTCGAGCTCGTAGCCGCCCAGATGTTCAAAGCGATCCTGGACCTGGCCGTATTCGTTAAGGAGTGCATCGACGTCCTTGCCCTGCTCGGAGAGCTCGGTGATCTGGGCCTGCAGCTCGTTGGCGCGCTCGCCCATGCGGCGGATTTCCTTGGCGGCGGCCATGACCTCGGCAAGAATGGTGGTGTCCTTTTGCTCCAGGTTGGTTTCCTGCTCTAGGTAGCCCACCTGGCAGTCCTTGGCGTACTGGACCTGGCCGGCGTCGGGGCTGTCGATGCCCATGATGATCTTGAGCATGGTGGTTTTGCCGGCGCCGTTGGGTCCCACGAGCGCAAAGCGCTCGCCGGGGTTGATCTGGAAGGACGCGCCGCTAAAGAGGACGCGCGCGCCGAAGCTTTTTTCGATCTTGTCGACCAGAAGGATCATGGTGCCGCCTTTGACCTTGTGTGCCTATATGAAAAAAAGCCCCAACTTGCGTTGGAGCCTCATTCAATGCTCGGGTGGAGACGAGGGGGATCGAACCCCTGACCTCTTGACTGCCAGTCAAGCGCTCTCCCAGCTGAGCTACGCCCCCGTGCAAAAAAGTACAATACGGGAACTCCCCCGCCGATGCAAGGACAATTTCGGAAAAAATTTCACGGGCGTCGGCGCGGGGGCGCGGGCATCGCGGGCCCCTCGGCCCCAAGCGGGCCCGCGATGCCCCTTTCCGCCCGCGGGGGCAACGGCGCCGCCCTCCCCTCCGGCGCCCTCGGGACATCTCGAATCCAGCCGCCCGCCGTTTTTCGCTTTCGCGGCGCGGGCCGCCATTCGCTCAACGGCTATCCCGCCGGCGCCGGGCACATTATCGGGGCCAACCGCGCTCCCGCCCGCTCGGCGATTTCAAAACTATGCCGGATTACGGGGCTAGTCCGGGAACTCCCGAGCAAGCCGTAATTGTTAAAATCAAAACCGCAGGTAGACGACTTGCACATTCCGTGAAATTCAGGGTATGGACGGCCGGTCCGGGTCCAGCCCCGTAATCCGGCATAGTTTTGAAATTGTTCTTGTCAACCAGCATTAACTACTACGTGGATTTGAACCGCAAGTGCTTATTAAGGCAATTTGGCAGGCATGTGGAGTGGGAACTTTGACAAAAAGAGGCCGGGCTATTTGCCCGGCCTCTTGACTCTCTGGTGGGCCCTCCGGGATTCGAACCCAGAACCCAGGGATTATGAGTCCCCTGCGCTAACCGTTGCGCCAAGAGCCCTTGTTTGTGATAAGCATGATTGGAATGCAGTAGTTAGGTTCCAATTGTTTCGCTTCACGTCGTTGAATAGTACCATGCACGGAAAGTACGTTCAACGTACGATCTGATCTCGAGTAGCAAGTGAGTCGGTGTCATCCATGTTAATAAAAAAGGCCCCAACTTGCGTTGGAGCCTCATTCAATGCTCGGGTGGAGACGAGGGGGATCGAACCCCTGACCTCTTGACTGCCAGTCAAGCGCTCTCCCAGCTGAGCTACGCCCCCGTGCGAATAAGTACTATACGGGAACTCGGACGGCGATGCAAGGACAATTTTGGAAAATATTTTGCGGCGCGTTGAACGGGAGCGGGGCCAAAGAGACACACGATGCCCGACATAGCCCGCGGGGCGAGCCCCGTGGGCGGCGGCAAGCCCGCCGCCTTCCTTTGCAGGGCTCGGCATGTCGCCCCAGACGCCGCCGGCCAGACCAAAGCGATCCGCGGTGCATCCGTGGGCATGAGCCCTTCCGCACGCCTTCGGGCCAATTTACGGAACCGTGCGTAGCTCGCCCCAGCTGGTCGCTTCATAAACAGACCGGTTTACTACGCCGATTCCCGGATTTCCGACCTCACGCCTACTTTCGCAAAACGGGCAGGCAATCTACCTGCGGTTTTACGAGCGGCGAAATCAGTGTGTTCAGTCACCCTCAATCCAACGTAGTAAACCGGCATGGTTTTAAAATGGCACTTAATTACTGACAGCATATAAAGTATTAAAAATGCCCACTTGGCCATTATTACTTACCAATACCGAGCCAATTGCACAGAACGTTGGCCCGCAATCTGGTCTCAGCGCATCTCATCGCCTCGGTTTTTGGCTTGTAGCGCAACTCTAATCGCTCACACACACTGTGAATGATGGCATCAAGCTGATCGTGATCATTGAGCATGTCATGGGTTACAAGAAATACGTCGTATCCCATGCTTTGCAATGCTGTCATTCGGGTGGCATCGTGGTCAAGCACGGCGCCCGATCCATGGATAACCTCTCCTTGAAGTTCGATAATCACAGCCTTCATTGTTATTGGATTTACGATGACGATATCGCCGTAACAGATTTTCTGACCTGCGATTTTCCGAGCTGAATTCGACAGCGGTGTTAAGTCGTTGACGAATATGTTTTTAAACTCCGCTCCGCCGGCACGCCTCGGATGACTCAGTAACATGATTCCAGCAACTTCTAGCGGGGATGCAGCGATACCCATTACCTGCCGTGCGGCTTCGTAGAATTGCTTTCCCCACATCTCGCCTTTAACCTTCGCTGCAAATCTATGCAGTTCTTCTATTTCAATAAGAGGCTTTCTCATCCAGAGCGATGTGCCCTTTCCGCTAGCTGTATTTCCGGATCCGTTATCCTGCTGCTCACTTTGATCATTCTTGCTGTCCTTCTGGTGCGCCCGAGCATGGACTCGCTTCCATGGGATCTCATCTTGAGTTTCGTCTAGTTCAAACAAACTTTCTGTGGTGTACTGCTCTTCTTCTGATTTTGTCTGCTCAAGTGCTATGTCGACCGCGGGCGATGGTTTAAAAACCGAGAACCATCCGCAGAACTCGTACATAGCCAGAACCAGGTCGCATGAAGACACGCTTCGAGTCATGGTGAATAGCGTATTAAGAGGGTCAGTGACGCTAAAGCCCATACCCGTGTCGATGGAAACCTTCTCTGTATAGGCGCTGTTCCATCGGATGGTCCGTCTTGTCTCAGAATGCAGGTTGCTTCGTGTTGATGCTGCTGTGATGATTGGCGTCTTGAGGACGTCGACTACAAAGGGCGATTGGGATAGAGCTCGCCAGCCGTCTTCGGAGTTGGGTAGGTGCGGGTAGAGGTTGCGCACCTGCGGTGGGCAGCGCCAGTAGCGGAATGCGGTGTTTGCACAGACGATTTCGTCCATTTGTTCTCCCCTGGTTTCGGCCGTAGGCCGTGCGGATTGCGGGCATGGCCGATTATCTACTGGGGCATCATGCGGGTAAGTACCGGAAGCAAACCAAATGCTGACCAAAAGCTTGACGAGTTCCGCCGAAAAACCGTCGTGTTATAGAAATCCGCTGGTAGGCGTTCTGGGGCAGTGGTCCCCGTCTCCACATTTGCGCTCGAATCACATGGAGAATTCAATGAAAATACGCATGCGTTTTATACAAAATATGCAATGGCGTCAGCAAAAAGGGCGCGATAAAAAGACGCCTAGGACGACTGCGATTCGATTTTGGTGTCACTTTTGGTGTCACCCTTGGTGTAAAAAAGAAAAAGGTCAGAGATTTAACATCTCTGACCTGCGCTTTTGATGGTGGGCGATACAAGATTCGAACTTGTGACCCCATCCGTGTGAAGGATATGCTCTACCCCTGAGCCAATCGCCCGTTGCCTTTCGGCAAAAAAGATACTAACATAGCCGCGCGTGGTTTACCAAGAACTTTTTGCCCCCGATTTTAAATTCGTGGGAGCAAACCGCGCCACCGCAATCAGGGCACACGACAAACCCGCAGCTAAACAGCCATTTATCGCTTAATCCACGAAGTTTCGGGACGGCAAATGAGTCGCGCGTTGTTGTAGGCCATATCGAGCGTGAGGCAGGTGCGCGCGGCGTAAAAGCCGTCCTCGCGCTGGATGGTCAGCGCCAGCTCGGGCTTGTCGCCGGTCAGGCACAGCGGCAAGAGCAGCTGGATCCGGCCGCCATAGAACTGCGGTACCGCGAGCGTGTAGTTGGCTGCTGCGCGACGGGCGGCCTCGACGACGGCGCCCTCAAAGGCGCGGCGCAGCAGCAGCGAGTTGCCCTCCCCCATCAGGCTGACAGGAATGCGCATCAGGTTCTCCTCGTCGCCCAGAATGTGGTCGATGTTGGAACGGATGGGCAGGCGGTAATCAAAGACTAGCTCGGAGGGGTCCTCGGCAAAGCGCACGCGGCACGGCAGGTACTCAAACGAGACCAGCATGGGGTCGCTTTCCTTAAAGAAACCCTTCAAAAACCAGCGCTGGCGCGCGTCGGGTTTGGTGTTGGGCTCAAACAGGCCGTAGATGGTCTCGTAACGGCGCGTGTACAGGCCGGTGTTGAATAGGCAGCGGTCGTCGTCAAACACCAACGGCAGGTTGGACGGCGCGGTCTGGTCCGCGTCGCGCTCGGTCAGGAACACCGCGCGGCTAAACGAAAACGACAGGTAGTTTTTGAGGATGCGGTTGCTGGGGCCCCAGTCCTCGGGGTCGGCGAGGTCGACCAGGCGGTCGTAGCAGGGCTCGGGGCAAAACGCGAAGTCGTAAACATTGATGCACAAGGTACCAGGGATTTCCATATGGCTTCCAATCAAGATAATGCCAGGCGTGCGGATGCTTTGATTCTATACGCGCGACGGGTCGCCCATGCCCGCAATGCAACCGCGGCGCAGCTCTTCGGCGAGCCCACTGGTCGTACGGTTTCCGGATACGAGGTCCTGGATCCAGGCGTAGTACTGGTTGTCTTTGGGGTCGGGGCTGTCGGATAGCACGACCGGAGTGCCGGCGAACCTTAGGACGGACAACGCAAAGACAAGGCTGGTGCGCTTGTTACCGTCCTCAAAGATGTGGTCCTTGACCAAGTGCTCGGCCTCGTAGGTGACCTGGTCAAAGATGTCTGCGAAGCGATCTGCCGGCGATTGACCGAATATTGTACAGAATGCACCCGCAAGCACGGACTCGACACGTCCAAGCTCAAGCGCTGCCCGGTTTCCCGTGGCGTCAGTCGTATAGCAGCGCCCGACCGTCAGCAGCGTGCTGTGTAAGCGCATCACGGCCGCGGCCATAGCTTCGAGCGAACCAGCATCATCGAGCACGAGCGGCGCGAACGGATGAGCGCTCCGCTGCATAGCCGCCATCATGAGTTCTCCAAGAGCCTGAGCGCGTTGGGCATGCCCTCAATGGTCAGTCGAATGGCTTCATCGATCGACGTGACGCCGTTGAGCAAAATCGGTGATGTTGAAATTGCCTCGTGCGTTATTGAATGATCTTCTTGAACAGTGCGACCAGCGCCGTCATCTAGCTGAACATAGCTCCAAAGCATGTCTACCTCCTCTATAGCTTTACGGACGGAATAGCCCGCGAGTCGTACTCCAGGGCAACCGGCTGCCAGACGAGGTCTTCGATGGCGCAGCTGAGGGTGTTTGCGAGCGCCAATGCCGAGGAGACCGAGGCGCGGCGTAGGTCGAGCTGGTTCTGCTCGTAGAGTTGTATGGCGCGAAGTTTAACCCCCGATTGGGCGGCGAGCTGTTTTTGCGTTAGGCCGGCCGCCTTTCGTACCGCTTTGAGGCCCTTTTTGTCTGCCTGGGCGTTGTTCCATTTTTCGATGACAATCTGGGCGAATTTGTCCTCGGAGGCCTCGTGAAGCGGATGGTACGAGCCGATGATCCAATCGAGCGGGGCGACTTCAAGAAGGTCGCTAAAACACAAGCTGCACATCCATTGCGCATAGGCCAAAACCCAGCCCGCCCAATACTGAGGCGAACGGCCGAACGGATAGGTCTCCCTGCATGCGACGGGGCTTAGTCCCGAATGAGCGATAATTTCGCGCGCGAGCTCGTCGCCCGACATGCCGCAGACGACGCGAGGTATACCGTGCTCAAACTGTTTCATCTCAAAAGCGTTCGACAGGATCGCCGTCAACTCGGCTGGATTCAACCCTTGGTCACAGAGAGCAAAATCGACCGCCTCGCCCAGCGTTCTCATGGCATCCTCGAGATACATCTCACTGTAGGCGTGGGTCATCGCCCGTCATCCCCTCTCGAATGATATCGACGATACGAATTCCCTCAAACGGATTTTCGGCATGTAGCTCCCGATACTGCTCCCTTGCCGCTACATCTCGCTCCTTGGCCAATGGACCATACAGAGCTTGTGGCGCACGTTCAAATCCAGTAAAACGAATGCTCTTAAACGCGCGCTCGCTTTTGAGCACAAACTGCTCTCCCAAGTTGCCGAGCCTCATAGATCGACCAAGCTGATCGACGGTAATCGTATTGTTCACAAAAGCTCTGGCATAGCTAAAGTACGAGTCATCCGCGCGCCATCCCCTTATCACGTCGCAAGCGCTCGTGTCAGGTAGAAAATGATCGTGGAGATATTCGCACGCCCCCACGGCAATAGCGGTGTCCTTGCGAAAAGAACGATGCTCTACAAGCAACGCTATCCAATGCAAAACTGAATATTGCGGCGATAGCAGGTCGAGTACCTTGAGATCGGCCATATCGAGTTCATAGCGATTCGCAAAGCCATCGGCATCACGCGAGCATGCCCATTCCCTTGCAAGATCGAGGCTCTCTGTGCAATAGAATCCCTGTCCATAGTCGTTATGGACTTTCCCCAGGCCAAGCTGGGGAGTCTCAATGATTTTCTGAGAACCATGCCACAGTTCCACGCGAGTCTCCTAACAGGTATCGCCCTAGCGATAGTATAGCACACTATCGCTAGGGCGATACTTATATTCAAAGAGCAGGAGGGTGTATGGAACCGAGTTTAAGTTCAATATTGGCTTCTAAGACTCGCCAAATTCGGAAGTATGCGGGAAAACTCAGGCATTATGCCACCGCCGGTCCGGCTTTTTGGCGTTCGGCGAGCTCAAAGATAAATGGGGCGTTTGTCCTGACAAACTCTGTTAAGAAAGTAAGATCGTCGGCAGATAAACCTTCGACGTTGAACCATTTGACCGCAGGAAAGAAACATTCGGCGTGGTCAAAACTAAAGTCGACCGGGCGATCTTCCCTGCCGGAAACCGCAAATGCTTGAATTGCCGTCATACAACCACCTCGTTCGACGTGCAAAGTATCCCACGCCTATTGTAGGGCCCCAGGCCCGGCAGGGTATCTAAGCGGTGCCAATCTGT
This sequence comes from uncultured Collinsella sp., assembly GCA_902479075.1. Classification (GTDB taxonomy): domain Bacteria; phylum Actinomycetota; class Coriobacteriia; order Coriobacteriales; family Coriobacteriaceae; genus Collinsella. The sequence goes on along the minus strand of CABSNK010000008.1, from coordinate 56,387 downwards.
AAGGGTATGCCTAAGGACATACGGCAGCTACGCTGCCCCTTCCCAGCGCTCATCGGAGTCCCACTCTCCAATGCGGGTTAGGTAGACCCTGTCCCGTTTACGCTGCTTGATAGAGTCGCACCTCATCCTGCTCGATGTTTTTGCGGAAGGCGGGGCGCATGTTGTCGGGTGGGTTGGTGACGAAATTAACCTTTCGACCGAGTTCCTCCTCGAGCTCAAGGGAGAGCTCATATAACGCGCCGAACGTCATGGTGTGGCCGCAAACGAGTCGCAAATCGATATCGCTATCGGGCGTTTGCTCGCCGCGAGCGAACGAACCAAACAGATATGCTTCGCGGACGTCGTAGCGGGGCAGCACGTGACAGACGGCAGAGGATATATCGGTAAGCGTAATCATGGACAGAATTTTACCGTCTGACTGGTGTGGGAGACAATCGCCGCTCGTTGATTGGCCTTTAATGGGCGGCGATTTCGGAAGTGCGGGGAAATCCGAGAACTGCCGAGCATGCCCCGTATTACACCTTCACGACCTGCGGTTTTGTTGGCAGAAAACGGGTTGTGGTCGGCAGATTCCGATTTTCCCCGCACTTTCGAAGTTTGGGCGTTTCAGTAGCGGCGTTCAACACCAAAAGCCCTATTCCCAGCAGGAAAAGCGCCAACAAGGGGCATCAAAGCGATCGATACGAAAGAGGCAAACAGATATGCCTCGCGGACATCGCAGCGGAGCAGTATGCGGGAAACGGCGTAGGCATGTCGACAAGCGAAACCATGCCTTAATTCTACTTACCGATAATACCGGCGCCCTTAAGTACCTTCTCGACTGCTATCCAAAGATCCGTCGCGGGATTGTCCAGGCAGTAGCGATACGTGCAGTGCTCGGCGAAGCGGTGTCCGTCAGCCTCGTTGGCCTCCGCTATCCTCTTGGCACGCGCGACCGCCGCCACGACGTCATCAATCGTTAGCTGTCCGAGTGCTCTCTTGAAGTTGCCCTCGTGCTTATACTCATCGAGGTCCTGATAGCTCTCGCCGAACTCCCTGTTCACGAGCCTCAGGTACCCAGTCCTGTGGTTGAGCGGGGCGCGCATGTCGAGCTTGTGCAGCAGGATCCACAGTTCAAAAGTGAAGTTCGAGTACGCGTTCATGTACTTGACGCCGCGGCCGAGCTTGCCCGCGTCGCGCATTCGCTTAAGCGTGTCCAGGGTCTGCCTTACGTGCAGTTCGTCCTCGTCCTCCAGGTCAAAGACATGCCAGACCTCGGCCTTCCCAACGACGTTTAGGCTCTTCGCACGCTTGAGCGGGTTCTTCTCGACCTTAACGTCGAAGGCAACCTTCCTCGTCGCCCGTGGGTCGGCGTTGACGACGTCACGGAGCCACTCGAGGTACCACTTCTCGGTCTCGCCCTCCACGGAGAACCAGTACTTGTCCGCCTGCCTCCTACTGGCCATCGGCGTCATCCCCCATCAGCTCCTCGAACACTGGGGAAAAGTCGATGTCCTCGATGGCGCCGTAGCGGCTTACAAAGTAGCTCTTCATGTAGTCGTCCCCTTTACGCACGCCGGACGGCCCCGAGGTGCCGAAGTCGGATAGCGCATAGCAGGTGCTGCCGCCCGTCTCTCGATCGCGCTCCACGAATTTGATCTCATCACGACGAAACACATTGCCGTTGAGGAACACCGGGTTGTGGGTGTTAAAGACCAGCTGGGCGCCGTGCCTGTTAATGTCGTCATTATGGAACACGCTCACAATGCTCATGAGCGCCATGGGATGGATGGACGCATCGAACTCGTCCACCACCAACGTTCCTCCCGTTGCGATGGCTCGTGCAACCAGCGGGAACAAGTTGACAAAACGCACCGTTCCATAGGACTCGTAGTCCTCGGCGGGCACCGCGCGCACCAGGTTGCCCTCGGCGTCGGCAAAGATCGAGCTAAGCCTGGGCGTGCTCTCGCCCTCAGGCACCACAAAGCCCAGTGCATTGGAGCTGACGCCGAACTCTTTGGCGGCGGCGTCAATCGTCTCGTTGATGTAGACGGCCTTGTCCGGGAGCCCCGCCCCCTGCACCGTCTTTAGTCTGTCGGCACGGTACACGACAGTGAGCCCACGGTCGAACCACCCAGTGACGCGCGCGCTGAGCCTGGGGCTGACGATCTGCTTGAAACCGTTGGTCAGGAACAGCTCGTCTCGGCTGAAGCCGGATATGAAATTTATCGCAGCCGCTTTGTTCTCGCGAAACGCATCGGAAAGCTGCTCGGCAAGTGTTCCAGAGCCCAAGTCGCCGAGGCTGACGGTCTCCAAGCGCCGATCGAAAACGACCTTCTCGTTCACCAACAGCGACTCACGCACAATCGCCCTGTCATACGACAAGTCCATGAAGGCACCCAGGTCTACCTTCAGGTCATACTCGAACAGGTCCCCTCCCTCGAAGAAGCGGATTCCGAAGGACACGGGCTTGGGGTCGGCGAGGCCGCTGTTGGGGATAAACGACAGGTCGAACGCCGCGCGGTCGGGCGACGTCATGGTCTCGGCATCGCGAACGTTGCCGCGAAGCACGATGTGCTTCAACGTGTCCAGAGCTCCGATTATCGCCGTTTTACCCGCTGCGTTGGGGCCGTAGACGACTGCGGACGAGAGACCCTTATAGGTCTTCCTGCCGACCTTTTGTACGTGGAGGCTGTAGTCCAACCCCTTCTGCTTAGGGGCCGCCTCCATTGAGAAAGTGGCCCTATCCGCGAACGACTTGTAGTTCTCTATACTGAATTCAAGAAGCATGGAAACTCCGTTTTGTAGAATTATTACATTTACCTCTAAATATTATAGAACCTAAGCAAACAATTGGTAATCATTTTGCGAGCTATAAGCAGAATGAAATTAGCTTCCTTACTTAACATGTGGCATTGCTCGCAATAGCAGTCCACGCTCGTTTTTGAGCCTCCAATGGGACATAATTCCGGAAGTGCACGGAAAATCCGAGAACTGCCGAGCATGCCCAGTTTTGCACCTTCGCGACATGCGGTTTTGATGGCAGAAACGGTTTGTGGTCGACGAGTCTCGATTTTCCCCGCACTTCCGAAAAATGAATGTCTCAGCAGAGACGTGCGGTGACGAGGAATACCGTTCCCAACAGGAAAAGAAGCGAGGAAAGCACAATCCAGTTGTTGTCGGCAGTCTTGGGGAGCGTGGGCAGGCTCGCGATTGCGGCCCTGGCCTTAGGCACCGAAGGCGCTGACGCCGCGGTCTTGACCGTTGCCATGGTCGTCGTTGTTGTCTTGGTCGCAATAGCCGCGGGCTTTACCGCGGGACCTGCTGCTGGCATGGCCCCGGGCTGCTCGACAGTAGGATCAGCGCCGGTACCAGACTCACGGATACCATCACCCGGCACATCGCGCGAATCGGTCTCCCCCGCCGGGGCTGTGGCGCCCGTGGGCTCGATCGCCACATGTGTCGCCGTTACCCCGGCGGCATCCACCACGCCGGCAGCACCAAAGGCCCCGCCTGCGGGCGTCACAAAGTGCGCAGCCACGAGCGATCCGCGATCGCAGGCAACGCCGGCATCCGTACCGGTCGCATCCAGCCAGGACGCATCCACGACAAGCGTCTCGCTCGCAGCGTCAGCACCAAACCCCTCGTCGAGCAAGCGCACGCCATAAAAGTGCAAGCCCGCATTGGATCCCGCGCCCGCGGCAACAACGCGCCCGCCGCCACGTACTGTCAAGCTGCCTGCGGCAATGCCGGCAACAGTCTGGTCAAGAACACCTGTCCCATCGGCCCTGGCATCGACCGTACAGCCGTCCACAACCAGCGCCTGGGCCACATGGATCCCGCATTGCGAACCTGTCGCCGTGAGCGAGCCGGAACCGCGAAGCGTAAGGTTACCCACGCCTCCATGCCGCTCATGGAAATGTCCGCATCGGGCGCATGCGTCTCGACCACGGAGTTTTGCCCCACAAGCGTCACCACCAGGTCGTCGTCGGCGCCGATGGCCTCGCCCGTGTAGCCGTTAAGCTTCAGGTGGTCGGCATCGGTCCAGGCCCACCCGGGGCCCGACGCGCCCGGCTCGTAGTATGTGGCTCCCGCGATGAACAGGCTGTCCGCGCCCGCGGCATAAGAAGGCCCGCCCAGCAAAACGCATAGGCAGGCCATGGCAGTAAACAGGATGTAGTGACGGCTAGTGTGGAACGCGGCAGCAAACATAACCGCTCCGATCTTCGCAAGAGCCAATGGAAACTGCGCCAGAAAAATACCTGGCAGCAGCAGTTATTAGTGTAGCGAGATCGGGCGTGTGGCGAACGATTTGCCTGTAAACGAACCCAGAAAATAGGTGTAAATCGTTTTGCCAATCGGTGAAAGGAGGCTAAGTTCGACGAAGCTCGGTAGACTGTCGACGGCAACGCGCCAGCCAACGACACATTAGCTCTGACGCTCCTTAAAGATTCGCAAAGCTATCTCTAGCTCGGGAATATCATCGACGATTACTTTCCAAGCAAGGGATCGATCAACCTCTCGATAACCATGCGCTACGAAGTTGCGAAAACCCCTAATATCATTCCAGGGATACTCCGGAAAAGCTGATTGGACTTCATCAGAAAGATGGAGCGCATCCTCAGCAATTCTGTAAACAGGGCTCATGATTGCGTCGTAGGCAAGTTCGCCTTCCTCGCTTCTATCGCAAACAAAGGAACTCTCCGTAGAGCCAAAATGGTCGATACGTTTAGCGAGCGTCTCGCAATCAGACAGAATGACATCGATGAGCTCAGCGTCTCGCTTACGCCGCTTCATAAAGACGCACCTCATCCTGTTCAATGTTTTTGCGGAAAGCCGGACGCATGTGCTCGGGCGGATTAGTCACAATCTCAACCTCTCGCCCGAGCTCCTCTTCAAGTTCAAGGGAGAGCTCGTACAGTGTGCCGAATGTCATTGTTTCGCCGCAGACTAGACGCAAATCGATATCACTATCTGGCGTTTGCTCGCCGCGGGCGAATGAGCCAAATAGGTATGCCTCGCGGACGTCGTAACGAGACAGTACGCGAGAAACAGCAGCGGATATATCGACAAGAGTAATCATGCCTCAATTTTACTTACCGATTGCACGGAAGGCAATCGCCATACGTCTGCTACACGGACGACAGTATGACAGACTTGACGCTAAACATCATCTTCTGCATTTCCAGTGCCCCAGCACACTTCTCTTCGAAGACGCTGTAAACCAGGCTTCTGCAAAAACTCCGACGGAATGGCCCTCTTCGTATCCCCCATCGCATTATGGCGCCAGTCGGCAAGAGGTATGTAACAAGCCTTTCGCGCGCGTGTAAGCCCGACGTAATGCATATTGAGTGATTGCCTATAGGCATCATAGTCTTGGTCCTCGTATTTGTAAGGGGGCATGATGTACTTATAGCAGTCGAGACAGAACACCACATCGAACTCAAGCCCCTTCGCCTTGTGGTATGTAAGCAGGTTCACCTCGTCTTTACGAGCAGGCCGGAAACCGCCCCTAAGCTGATCGAGATCAGATAGGACCTCGATGAGATCGATGCGCGCCTCTGGGTCGGCCACACCCCCAAGACATAGCTCTTCTAAGCCACAAAAGGAATCGTAAAGATCACTCCATGAATCATCTGAAGCATTCTTCAGAGCCAGCAGAAGATCGTTAGCCGCAAACCGTGCGCGGGGCATTTGACCCGCAGGAATATACCTGTCGAGAAAATCACCCACATAACCACTTGAGTATAGAAACGCCAGCAGCTCCCTGAAGAATATGCGAGATCGGCTGAAGCCAACGTCAAGCTTCGTGGAGATAATAATCTTAGAAGGTATGTCAAGAAGTTCTGCATACCGCTCGAGCATCATGTTAGATGTTGACAAAAGAGCGAACTCGTTGCGGTTGCTGACTTCGTATCGTTCGGAAATCACATCTAGATACTCACGGATGTTGCATGCTATGTTCCTTTCGTCGCCCGACATCTTAACCAACAGAACTCTCTTATCTTGACATGCATGAGAGGGCACTTGTGCATCCAGAAGCCTTAGCGAGTAGTCAGCGATGCTCCAGTGGCACCTGTGGTTCTCGGTAATCTCGAAAGTCTTGAATCGTGGGTCCGCAATCAGCTCATTTAGGAAGGCAGGAGACCGACCGTCATACGCGAAGATAGCTTGGTCCATATCCCCGAAAGCAATACCGCGAATCCCGAGGTCGACAAGTTCTCTGAAAAGCATGTGCTGGGCAAGGCCGCAGTCTTGGTACTCGTCGATGAACACTGCGGTATAGCGAGCACGCAAGAACTTCCTCACGGCGGAGACGTGCCTTACCATGCAGTAAGCGACCTCGCTCAAAGACGAGACAGGCAGCACGCCCAAAGAAAGCGCCTCGCGGACAAGGTCCCAGCGGTCATCGCTAGGGCTTGTCCAACGGTCCTTGATCTTTGAGACGGGGAGCAACCGATCGTCATCGGCTACATCAATAGTGAGCGTTCGACCCACGACATGGGAGACAAACTGCTGGATAATCATGGTCAGGCAGAACGCATCGATCGTACCGAAAAATGAATTGCCACCGCGCACCCCTAAACTGGAGCATCTATCCCTAAGTTCGGCACTGGCCTTCCTAGTGTAGGAAATGGCAACAATACCCTGATAGCTCAAAAGATCCTCAGATGTCTTGGCTATCATTCTCGTCATTGTGAATGTTTTGCCGCTGCCCGGCCGCGCAGAAACAACGGCCGACTCTTCGCAGGCGATAACCTTAGCCTGCTCTTCAGTCGGCTTAATCATCACAACGGCTCACAGAAGCCAACAGCTGGAGTCTCCGAAGCGGTTGGCAGAAAGCGCTTTCTGCAAGACATCCCAATTCGCTTGAATGCTTAACGATGAACGCATGCATACTCTCGGCCTTGCGCTTGGTCATTGCAGCGTAAAGATCTTCCTGGTCTTCCAGGCCATAATGCTCTTCCAGCACGCTGCGAAGATCGCTCGCGATAAGATCATGCTCAAGGTCGCGATCTGAAAGATAAATCCCTTCAAAATTAAGGGAGTTGCGCAGCTCATTGACAACCGAGGCAACCTCAATAGGGACAGCAGGTCCGCCATCCCACGTTAAGGAATCCCTGACTTTAAGCCAAGCCGATTCAGCGCAGGCGCGCCCAAGAGATTCAGCGATTCCATATGCACGAGTAACGCCGGCAAGCCTGTATTGTTCCCTCTTTGGGACTTTGAACACATCGTTGTCGGTGCGCAATATCCAGGGAATCCCAAGGGCCTCGCAACAAAGCACGTAAGGCTTGAAGCCGACGCCATCTACAGAGAGAATCGTCAGATTCTCCCGGTCAAGATTTATGCCGATGGCTTTTGCAAGGGCTCGGAAGAAGATGGTTTCCGATGGCCCTTCCACCAAGAATACCCCGCGGCTGAAAAAGACTTCCGCCACGATAGGGTTGAGACGATAGCCCAGGGCCTTAACTTCCCTGCTGAGGTTAGCGCCAGAACAGACGGGCTTACCCATGCCACCCATCATCACAAGTGCATCGGACACAAATTTTTCGACAATCTGAGGCGAATGAGTAGTAATGAGAACCTGCCCGTCAATGCAGCCAGAAAGATACTTTGCCAATGCCCGCTGCTGCTGCGGATGAAGGTGCGCCTCAGGCTCCTCTATAGCGACAATAGTCACCTTCTCAACGGGGCTTTTCAGGCTTCTCTGAGAAAGCCAAGTAGAGAAGAACAGTTGGTTGCTTCGGCCCTCACCGCCAAAAGTCAAGGGAGCATCGTCGGACAGATAGGCGAGTTGAAGGTTATCAAGCAGTTTACCCGCGTCCGAGTTTCCAGCCACAAGACGGGCCTCGCGCCCCTCGTTCAACGCCGACATCCTAGCCATCTCGTCGTTAACTGATTTAAGGGCATTAGCTATGTAATGTAACTCACTAATCCCGTCATTCAACGATTCGAGGCTGTCTTGGATTCCTTTGATTGAAACGTCATCGTCATGAGCATCGTCCTCGTTTCGATTGTTGCGCGCGGCTTCGAGTAGCGTTGCCTGACTGCGTTTGAGGAATCGGGTGGCGTCACGGGTGCTATCGACATACTCGAGCGCTGATGCTTGATATAGAAGCGAGACTGCACAGATTCGATCTCGGATACTTCATTTCCAGCCAAGAACGAATAGTCCCCATCTCGGCTACAGGTATAGCCAATAACGGTTCTGCCGTTGGCTAGCCTACCGCCAAACGCACTAATCAGACAATCCTCGTGGATATCGCATAATGTCGCAGTTATCTCCACACGATAGGGATTGCTTGTGCAGTTAAAATCGGATGCAGTAAGCTCGAAATCCCTAGCGGAAAAGTTGGGGTCGAAAAGGATCCTCAGAGCAAAGAGGAAGTTGGTCTTCCCCGAATCGTTGGGTCCGAACACAAGAGTCTTCTTTCCAAGCTCGACGACGACGTCGTCGAAGTTCCGAAATCCTTTGATATGAACTTTTTCGATTCTCATGGTAGAACCACCGCCGTTCTTAAAGTCTTGGTATCAGCACATTATTTATTCATAGCTACCTATGCATCGCCGAAGCTTTTCGCCCACAAGCGCCATGCATAGGTCGTATTGCTTTATAAGTTCATTCATTGCGGCATTTAGCTGCGACTCGTTTTGCGATTCGAGCGACATACGGCGCGTTTTTTCGCGGTACATCATGGCGTCGTTTAGTCCATTACCGGGCAATCGCGCGCTAAGCAAAAGGATATCCTCTAAATACCGACGCTGAGCTTCAGAGTCATCGTCGTCAATAAGCCACTCGATAGATTTTCTTCCGGCTGCGGCATGCTTCAGCATTTGGGCATAGCGCTTCGCGTTGGCGCGCATGCTGTGCTGAATCGCTTCTTGAAGACGCGTCAGGTTTTCCCTTTCGTATTGTCGCCAATCATCCTCTAGCGTTAGTCTTCTTTTCATGTCTTCAAGCTCGTTTTGATGCCTGATAGTCATGTGTGTTGCGAGCAGCGTTACGCCGCGCCGATTAGGGTGCCAACAAGGGAAGATAGCATTGAAACGAGAATAGATTCACCCAGCAATTTCAACCCCTATCAAGTCAATAGTTTGCAACTAACTTGGATTTCGTTGATTCTACATCCTGTATAACCATTGAGTGGTTGTCCTTGCGAGCTCAAAACAAATATCAGCGCCTAGGTAAACTGCGAGATAGTGTTGAGTTCGCATATGTGGAGACTGTTGCCGTGGACTTTACGACCAGGTAAAGACGGGGGCGTATCGGCTTGTGCCGATACGCCCCCGTCCTCAGGTTAGATGATTTTGATATAGGTCGAGCCCTCGAGCGCCGTCAGCACTCCCCTAGTCCCGCTTAAACAGATCCCTCGTGTACACCTTGTCCGCCACGTCCGCGAGCTCGTCGCTCCAGCGGTTGGCGACGATCACGTCGCAGCCGGCCTTGAAGGCCTCCAGGTCGTGGGTCACCTCGGAGCCGAAGAACTCCGGCGCGTCCAGCGTGGGCTCGTAGACCACCACGGGCACGCCCTTGGCCTTCACGCGCTTCATGACGCCCTGGATGGAGCTCGCGCGGAAGTTGTCGGAGTTGGACTTCATCGTCAGGCGGTAGACGCCCACGACCGGCTTCGGCTTGCCCTCGTACACGCGGTCCCATACCATCTGCAGCACCTCGTCGGCAACGAAGTCCTTGCGGGTGCGGTTGGCCTCCACGATGGCCTCGATCAGGTTCTGCGGCACGTCTTTATAATTTGCCAGCAGCTGCTTGGTGTCCTTGGGCAGGCAGTAGCCGCCGTATCCGAAACTCGGGTTGTTGTAGTGGCTGCCGATGCGAGGCTCCAGGCACACGCCGTCGATGACGTCGCGGGTGTTGAGTCCTCGCACCTCGCAGTAGGTGTCGAGCTCGTTGAAGTAGGCCACGCGCAGCGCCAGGTACGTGTTGGCGAAGAGCTTGACGGCCTCGGCCTCGGTGGTGCCCAGCACGAGCTCCGGGATGCCCTTGGAGCCGTCGGCGTTCACGCGCTCCAGCTCGGCGGGGTCGGCACCCTGCGCGAGCAGGCCGGCGAACTTCTCCGCCGCGGCGACGGCCTCAGGGTCGTCCTTCGGCGCGCCCACCACGATGCGGCTGGGGTGCAGGTTGTCGTAGAGCGCCTTGCTCTCGCGCAGGAACTCGGGGCTGAAGAAGATCTTGCTATCACCCAACTTCTCGCGAAGGCCCGCGGTGTAGCCCACCGGGATGGTGGACTTGATGACGATCCAGGCGTCGGGGTTCACCGAGCGCACCGCGGCGATGGCGGCCTCGACGGAGCTCGTGTCGAAGAAGTTCTTTTCCGAGTCGTAGTTGGTGGGCGTGGCGATCACGGCGTAGTCGGCGCCCGTGTAGGCCTCCGCCACGTCGACGGTGGCGTGCAGGTCGAGCTCGCGCTCCCCCGCCTCGGCCTCCGCCAGGAAGCGCTCGATCTCGTCGTCCTGGATGGGCGATACGTAGTTGTTGATCTTCTCGACCTTCTCGGGCACGATGTCCAGCGCGTGCACCTCGTTGTGCTGCGAGAGCAGGACGGCGAGGGACAGGCCGACGTAACCGGTACCGGCGACAGCGATCTTCATGTCATTCTCCAATTAATAGTATCTTTCCAAGCAATAAGAATGCCTAATGATTTTGATAAGCGACGAGATTTCTCTTCTGTAATTGATCCGAAATTATGTAACTGTTAATTTACCGACCTTTTAAAGAGCATTTTAAGATACCTAATCTGACCCAATTTCCAAATCAATAACAAGTAAGCGCCACCGCCACAAACTAGTTTTAAAAAAAGGGATAATAAAGATGGCGTCGGAAGCAATCTGGAAACGGCGGCCATTACAAGACCGGAAAGTAAACCAGAGCAGAACTCCGGAGCAAACCCGAGAACAAATTTGGTCACGCTTCTGCCAAAGCCCTTGAAGACAACAAAATACAGAAATGGAATGGTGCTAAAAATAAAATATGCGCTAACCATTGAGGCGACGGCGTTAAGAGTTCCAATTTTCAACCCAATCAGAAGCATCGCAACCATTGTTAAGCTTGTAATAAGGATGTGCTTAAACAAATAATCCGTACGTTTTAATCCCTCAAGAACTGAGAAAACCATGTAGTTCAACATTTGAAAGACAATACTGACACTTAATATTGCAAAGGGCTCAACAGAGTCAGCCCATTGCCCTCCAAAGAAAAGACCAATGAGTTCCGATGCGGAAAGAGCAAAGAATACACTGGCGAAAACCCCCACAATCGACATAGTCTTTTCAACCTTATAGAAGAGGTCATATATACGATTGAGATCGCCCTCAGCTGCTGAAAAAAATGATTTTAGTACTGGTCCAATTGTACTTGGAACTATCTCGATTGGATATTTAGCAAGTCTATAAGCCTTATCGTAATAACCCAGAGTGGTAGATCCAAGCACAGCCCCTATAAGCATGTTGTCCAAATTTCGAATGAAATACTGAAGGACCTGAGAAAGGAACTGAAAGGAAGAGAAGCGTTTAATCTTGTTAAGTGCAGATTTCATTTCCCTGTTACCAATTGGTAGGTCAATCGAAATGAGATTCCAGATAAGAACAAATAAAGCCTGTAAGACAGTATTTAAAATGAGAGAGTAAACGCCCAAACCCTTAAGTGCTAGAAGTATCGCTATCAAGCTGGAGGCAAGAGAGGTAACAACGAGTCGAACGCCCGACGTGAGGAACATCTTATCCCGTAAGAGAATGCCATTTGGCACCATATTTGCTGCATTAAAAACAACAGATAGAGACGCAAGGCACATCATTGGAACGTATTCCTCGTTTCCATATGCAAGCGATATGGGAAAGGAGAGGAAACAGAATGCAAAAGCCAGCACAATTCCAAGCAAAAATGTAAACGAAAGAAGACCGCTGCATTCGTCATCGGAAAGATCACGGTACTGGACAACTGCGGCGCCAATTCCTACATTCGATATTACTGAAAATAGACCGAGAAACACACTGATAACGGACATTACGCCATACTGAGCTGGGGTCAAGATTCTCGCAAGCACCATTGTTACAATCAGCGTTAAAGCCACGTTAATATACTTAGCTCCAAACTGAATGAACATAGCAGCTCTTAAACCGGACTGCCTACGCTTGCCTGGGTTTAACTTGTGTTTAAGCACGTCCACGAATAGAGTTACCTCCAAATTCGAACTTCGAGTTTTGCCTGCTTTGCAAACAATTTATTGATAAAGATTGCCCTGTCTAAAACCGAACAAACTTCATGAAAATTGCCCCCGTTGTTAAGAAGCCAATTATTAGTTTTCTTCGAGAAAGTGATGTCTCCGTTAGATAGACCCCTTTTTCGAATAAACGTCATCGCCTTTAGTGAGCAATCGGAAAAAACGCTTCCGAAATTTGGAGCAGAGTTGTCCTGATTCTGACGACATTTGGACAATCGATTATTAACAGCTTCCCTAGAGATCGAGAGATCTTGTTTTGGAAATCTGAACGTAGCGCCTAAAATCAAAAATTTACCGCTCTGGAAAATCGACGACCTATAGCCGAATTTGCAGTTAGCTTTGTTCATGGCAAAAGTACGCTCGCCATCAAACACATCAACGGATTCAAGATAATCTGAAATGCAAGTACTAGCACTGGGAACTGATGCGTTCATGCAGATCAGGCCACCCAACATACCTGGAACAGAGACTAAAGGCTCAATGCCCCCGTATCCGTTTTCATTAAGGAACGAAATCAGCTTCTGAATTCGAACTGATGCACCGATCTTAAACTTGCCGCCCCCGAGGTCTTGAATTGTGTCGTCATATTTTTTCATAGAAATGACGTAGATAAACGTACGTTCAGACACAAGCAGATTTGAGCCACCAGAAATCACTCGGTAGATACCCCTAGGCCTGGGCAATACAGCCAAATTATTTCCACGGATCGGCTCCCACATACGTGCCACTTTTCCGCCCATTTTGAACGTAGTCATACGATTTAATGACGTACCCTTAGTAATAGAAATCTGCGGGGCCTTTAGGCCATCACAAATGTTGGACTCACAAAAATCAATTGCCTTCTGAAGATAGACCTGGGAGCGCTCTCGCATTTTAATCCAGCAGTTGTCGAAATCTGAAAATGTGTCTGACTGCTCCAAGCAACTGGTCAAATCCTTAGATTCACCTACAGCATGATTCAACAAGCAATAAGAGCGCATATATTCGTTCACTTTTGTGTTTTGTCGGGCGTAAGAAGCAAACTGCTTGTGAAAGATCGATGCAAATACCGTTCCATGAAAGGTATCGGTCACAACAAAGCTTGCAGAGTCCATTAAACCTAAAAATTCAAATGGGCCAGCAGGAACGCTACAGTCGCACCATGGAAGTGAAAAACCAGCAGAAATTAACTTCAGCCCACGAGATTTCGCAAACGCCTTAATCTCTGAAATTTCCGATGGCGTCATTTTATTACCATAAGAATAAACGAGCAGATAATCACTTTCGTTTGATGGCTCCGCGATATTACGGTAATCTTCCGAATCTAATAAAAGAGTCGGATCACACACTATCTCGACTTTATTCTTAATCAATTTTTCAACGCTCTGGGCCGTTACCGAATCTCGACAAGAGATTGAGTAGAAGGACTTAAGAGAATTTGAAAAATCGACTGAACACGAAACCTTTTCATAGTCTGCACCATTAGATGAGGGGGCGTATGAAATTCGAGCAGCACCACCGCTAATTCCGCTACCCCAGAGTGCCGGGAAGGATGAAACGTCGTTTCTAGATAGATTCCAGATTTCGTCGCTTCCAAACACAAGCAGGTCTTTATCGTCAAAGTTGAAAGACGAAACGATTTCAAAATCAGCAAGTGCACGATTAAATGCATCGACTTTTTTTCTTTCAAATTCAATTAAATTGAAATCGCGGCATTTGATTACATTTTTTAATATATCTATTTTACTCTTTCGTACTGACCGGGCACCGGTATCGACATACCTTGGGCTGACACCCGTCATCCTCGCAAGAGCATCTCCCAAAGCAAAAGCCTGCAAAAACGCTCCACAATTGGGGCTATTGAAGAAGGTAACAATATTGGGCCTAATCACAATTTCTCTCCTATCTATAACTGAAACTCGTCGAAGCACAAACGGGTTTTACAAAGCGGCGTTGCCGCCACATACGAAAGCCCAAGCAATAAATAAATCGAATACTCAACAAGGTCATAAAGTGGATTACCGGTAATGCAGTACATCAGGAAAAAGACCTGGACTCCAACGGAAAGAACGCCTAGAGAATCAGCTCGATCTATTCGTTGTTCTGCGGTACGTTTTTGTCCAACGCAAAGAAATGCGCGAGCCACGCCTGAAAACGCCAAAATAAAGAAGAGAAGTAGACCCATAGCCCCCTCCTCAGCCAACAGCTGAAGATACACGTTATGAGCCTTTTGAGTTAAGTTACCCGCAAGATAAAGGCGCTTTAAATCAGAAATACCGGATTGGTACAAAGTCTGCGTAAAAGAGCCCCAACCATGTCCTGTAAGAGGGCTTTCTTTCCACATTTCAATACAGATTGAGTAGTAATCACTTCGTCCGCCGAATGTTTCATCATCCGACATGCCTTGGAATCGATCGAGCACTGCAGATATAGCCGGTATATAGAGGGATACGAAATACAAAACGAGCAGTAACAGCACTGCAACAATAAACAGCTTAAAGAGGACCCCGAAAGAACCCGATTCTCTATTGAATAGGATGTACATCACAAGACAAGCCGCAAGACCAAATACCAAATGAGCACGCTTTGTAGTCGCAAGCAGCCCAATTAAAATAATCATGGAAAAGACAACCCATTGCTTTTTATTTCTAGCTGTAGAAAGCTGACTAAGAAAAAATGAAGAAATGAGCCCCCAAGCAAGGTACATTCCGTTCATTGAATAATGCGACGTAAGGCCAGATTTATAATCATTCGCAGTTATGACCCCAGCATAAAAACTCGGCTTAAACCATCCTGAATAAAAACCGGGAAACATAAGAAATGCAATGGTTGCCAAAGCATGAATTAGACCAAATACTGCTACTAATTTTGCGATGTAAAAAAACCACTCATCCGTATCAAGCTTCAGCAACACCCCAAGGATCGCACTTAGCGTGAAGACAACAAGCCAAGAACTACCCCCTCCTGTTAAAAGGGCCTTACCGCGATTCACAACGACAAAGCAAAGAAACAACAAGGTCAAGACCCCAACGATCGTAAGCTTAAACTTTCTGCGTCGTCGCATCGCGCGTAAGAATGAAATCAAAAGCGCTGAACAGAGTGCGACATTTCGAATCAAAGGTGAGCCCTTGATGATCCCGGTAAAAAAAATGGATGCCAATAAGATTGTTACTGAAACTTTGATAAGCAGAATCTCAACGTCAATGTCCCACAAAGTCTTATTAAATGAGAAAGAGGAATTTCTATTTTTCGCCAATTTTGCCCTAACTAGTAATTAGCAATTAAAGCCTTGTTAAACAGAGATAAATCACATAAGGCCAAAGTGCTACCGGCTGAATGAAGCCAGACGTTTCCTACGAATAGTCTCCTCCAAGAAACATGCAAAGGACTTTGGAGAAAAAAGTCCGGATAGCAGCAGCCGAGCACTACCCTTCAAACGGTGACCCGATTTTATATACAACCTGCCGATACGAAACGAAATCGCAGATTTAATCAAACGGCGTTCAGTCCTGCTGAATCTATCAAGATTTTGCAAGATTAAATCATCCAGCATTCTTTCGCCAACTAGTGCCTTACCGCTTGTGCTAATTCTCGAGTTTGCATCAGCGCAATAAATGGAGAGAGATTCAGGCACGCAGCCAATTTCCCATCCGTTCAAAAGCATCTTAAACAATAAAATTGAATCTTGTTTTGCAGGTGAAATGGTAAAGCCGCCAGCATCAAGCAATGCCTTTTTTCGACAGAGCCATTGGCTGGTAGCAGCTATGCAACCCGTAAATGCCTGATCAAATATACAGCTGCCTTCATAGAAGTGCTCGCTTTCCGCACAGCGAGTAATACTTCCAGATGCATCCATGGCATCACAGTAGGCGTAAACAACGCCTACTTTTGGATTAGCAAATTCCTCCAGCTGCTTTTTAATCTTTGTCGGCAAATATATATCGTCATCATCGAGAAATGCGATGTATTCACCTTTAGAATTCTTGATTCCCGTGTTTCGAGCACATGCCCCGCCCTTATTAAACTCGTGAGCAACGTAATTTAACTCGATTCCCGGGTTACAAATAAATGAGTCTATCCGCTTCTTTGTCTCGAGCTGTTGTGCAGAGCCTAGGCCGTTATCATCAACAATCACTATTTCCAAAGGACGATAAGTCTGCTCATTTAAGCTAGAAATAGCTCTGATTAGCATTTCGGAGCGAGAATAAGTAGGGACCACAACTGTAACTAGGGCATTCAACTGATTATTCATCTCGATATGAATCCTTAAATCTCTTTTTTGAAACACAATATCCGACCGGAGACAGCAGGGCCGCCCATATTAAAGAACAGGGAAGATCCGTAGTCAGAGATTTGCCAAGGGCAATATTAATTGACTCGATACCAACAGCAGCCGCCACTCGTTCGCGCAATGCGCGCACACCTGCATAGCGGCCGGCCGCCTCATGGCGTTTTACGAGCGCCATACGTGTGCCAACGGGATTATTCAACCAATTCTTCCAGATGTTCCTTGTGAGTCCTTCATCAAGATACTCACATCTATAAAACGGCTCATTGCGAACAAGAAAAAGTTCGGGAGCAACAAAGTCGTAATAAGCCGAGCCTTCAGGCATGAAACGTTCGCCCTGGACAACGGGAAACGGATGCCGCCTTAAAACATCGGTGTTAAAGACTATCGCTGTCTCGATGACGAGACCGTATTTCATGCGCATATCGGCAAGTTCAATCTTGTCGACACCATCGGGAAACCACGCATCCAAGGCTGTTTGCTGCGCAAACAGCCTTGGATACAGAAGACCTTCTTCCGTATCCAAAGCTGTTGTGTCGCGCAAGATAGTGTCCACGGCGTTAGGCTCAAGCCAGTCATCCGAGTCCACGCAAATAAAATACTCTCCAGATGCGGTCGCAGCACCAAGATTATGTGCAACATGTTTTCCAGAGTTCGACTGTTTAATATATCGAATAGGAAAGGGCGACATGTCTAACCAAGAGGTAACCACGTTCTCGGTATCGTCAGTCGATCCATCATCTACAATGACCCATTCAAATCGAAAGTCGGACTGAGATATCAGCGATAAATATAAGCGCTCAAGCTCATTAATCCGATTATAGGTCGGCGTAAATACCGTTATTAATGTGTTATCCATTAACGATTGCCCTTTATTATGCTCTTAAACGCCTTGAAAAGACTAACCCCTCTAGGACCAACCGCTCTCATAACTTTATGCTTAAAATGCGTGGCAGGTCCAGCCCATGATCCGTCGAAATGATGAATAGCATAAGTTTTATCAGTAACGTTAATCTCATGCGTAAGGAAATCCTTTGGGCAGAAATATTCACTTGGATAAAGAGTTATCCCAGCAACTTCTTGGATGCCAGGTTTTTCTTCAAGTCCAAGTTTTTTAAGAATTTCAGTTGTACGAACAACGACAGTGGTTTGATCGTAGACACCACCAGTCTTAATAAAGTGATCTGACTCATAGGAATCGAGGATAGTCTTATAGAGGCCAAGCCCCGGATTGGCCGCAAGGCCAAGCCCCGGTGCGACAGCGCCCGCAGCACACGAGCTGAAATCCTGTTCAAAACCCATAAAAGGACCCCTTTGAACAATTTCATCGAGAGGCTTCAGAAGCTCGACATCAGTATCTAAGTAAACGCCTCCATGCTCATACAAAATCTTGAATCGCGCATAGTCGCTTGCAAATGCCCATTTCTTTACACTAATTGCTTCGCGAACATAATCGCAGCAATTAGTATCAAAGTTTGACTCGTCCCAACGAACGATCTCGTAGCCCGGCATATATTTTTCCCATGAAGCGATGCAGCGTTCAGCTAGAGGGGGAAGCGGATTACCGCCAAACCATATGTAATGAATCTTCCTAGGTATCATGGGGTTAAAGCTCCTCAATTAAACAACCCAGCTTCTTACAGAACTCCAAGTTATGACTCTTAAAATAGGCTCTACATGAAAGCTCACGGGCACGTTCTATTGCTTGAGGTAGTTCTTTAACGTCATAAATGGGCACGATACCGCCCTGACGCTCCGCGACGATGCGTACGAAGTCGGCCTGATGGTTGTTCACGTGCTCGTTAAGGTCGCCCCTGCGGGGCACGACAACGGGCACCTTACCTGCAGCCATAGCCTCGATGAAGCTCGAGGGGCCGCCGTGCGTGATCACAACATCCGCACCCTCCATGTAGCTCTTCATCTGTCGGAACGGCACGAACTGCGAGTGCTCGCAGTGGACGGGCTCGTACGTCGAGTAGCCCGTCTGGATATAGACGGGCTCATCGAGCGTCCCGTCCGCCTTGAGATCGTCAACCGCCTTGACCAAGCGGTCGAACTGCTGCTCGTGGGTGCCCACGGTCACGAATACCATGCGCGTCCATCCCTAGAAGATAGAGCCGAGGTTGACGGCGCTCTTATAGACATCGAGCTGCTCTGGCCACTGCACCACGAATAGGTCGGCAACGCCGTTGAGCATGCGGCCAGTCATCGTGGGCTTGTCAACGCGGTCGAAGACCTCCACGTAGACGCATTTGGACCCGAGCATCTTTCCGATCAGGAAGAACGGCACCGCAACCGCGGCACCGGAGCTGATAATCAGGTCGGGACGCTCCTTGCGGAGCACCTTCCAGGCGAGAACAGTGTTCTTCAGCAGATTCGGGATGTTGCGGTTCGTCGGGTAGTGGCAATGGTAGACGCGCTCCCCTTCCAGAAGGGAGCTCGCGTCCTCCTTATCGAACGTAACCCAGAACCTATCGGCAGCTTGTGACCAAATTGGCTTCAGGAGCCACATATGAGTCAGATGTCCTCCACTTGAACTCGGGATACACACCTTAGCTTTTGAAAGATTCATCTAACACGCACTCTTTCCCGTGATCACTTCAATGATGGTGAGGGCGATGATTCTTAAATCAGTGAGGATTCCGCGCCGCGCAATGTACTCAAGGTCGCGCTGGACCATCCCGTCGAAACCGGTTGAATTCCGGTCCGTCACCTGCCACCAGCCGGTGATCCCGGGCTTCACGGCCAGGAGCCGCAGGTCGTACTCCGTGTACTCGGCTACCTCGTTGGGCAGCGGCGGGCGGGGGCCCACGACCGACATCTGGCCCAGGAACACGTTCAGGAACTGCGGGAACTCGTCGATGGAGTGCTTGCGGATGAACTTGCCGATCCTCGTGACGCGGGGGTCGTCCCTCATCTTGAACATGGCGCCGGCGATCTCGTTCTGCCCCTTGAGCTCGGCGAGGCGCTCTTCGGCGTCTTTGTACATGCTACGGAACTTCCACATGCGGAAGGTTGATAGGCTGCCGTCGCGGTGGGTCTGGCCTACGCGGATCTGGCTGTAGAACGGGTTGCCCTCGCTTTCCAGGCGGATAGCCGCGGCCAGTACCAGGCCCGGTATGGCGATGACGGCCAGCACGCAGCCGCTGAACACGATGTCGAATGCGCGCTTTACGGCCCTGTAGCCCAGGCGCGTGCGATCCCAGTCCTTGACGGCCTGCATGGCCTTGTAGCGCATGCCCACCTCACCGCCATTCATGGCCTGCGCTATAAGCGCCGCCCCAATTGGAGCATCTGATTGATGTTTGACTTTATCTGACACTAAATCTTTCAAACCTATGTCCCCGACCCGGAGATCCTTCCTGTCCCGAAAACTCGCCTGATATCAGGCAATCCCCCTATTTAGGTTTCGCATCACACGTTGCTCGGCCGTAAGCACCGCAAGTCCGACGCGTGTCGTTACACGTCGTCCGCAAAGATCAACTTCCAGAAAAGCCGTGTTTTTACGTCTATTGATGTCTTTAATAAGGCCCTCGTGGCCCAGCAGCGGACCCGCCGTCACTACGACCTGGTCGCCATCTTTTAGGGCCTCGCTCATGGGAACTACGCGGTCTCCCACATGCGTAAAACTGCCAATAAGCTGGATCTCTTCTTTTGCCAGCGGCACAACTTGACCGTCCTGGGATAGCACCCGGGCAAAGTCGTCCATGCGCAGCAGATGCTGTTGCACGGTGCGGGGATCTGCCGAATCGCAGATAAGATAACCGGGAAAAGCGGCTTGGTCGTGTTGACCCATTCGCCGTGTACCTTAATCTCGGTTTGAAATTGGGGATAAAAGAGCTCCTTCATGGCGCCAGCCGGCACCACATGCTCGATGCGCTCGCGCATTACGTCTTCGCGACCGTTAATGACCTGGATCACATACCACACGAGCACCACCCCCTTGCTGTCTTACGTGTGGCTCACGGGGTTTGTGTATGGCTTCGCCAGGGCGCTTGTGCGCGAAGGCGCTCCATATTCAAACCCTGAGCCCAGTCAGACAAGCACGTGGCTCTGCCCCACCGTGAACGGTATGTATGAGTGCAGTTGCTAGAGACGCGGACGTGTATCGCAAAAATGACCGCGGCTCCAGCTGGCTGCGTGCGAACCAGTCAAGCGGGGACAAAACTTGACCGCACGCAAACAGCTGCAAAACTGTTTCGCATTGGCATACAAGCTATTAATTGCACCATGGAATTACCCAATGCAAATAAATAACGTCGCATGACTTCTTTATTGGAGCTCGTGGTGTTTCTGACACCGCCGTTACGGCCGGATGTTGATCGACCCTGCGCTTTGTGACTTGCTGAAGCCGTGAGCACAGTTGAACTCATGTAACGTTAGATATTCTAGCACAAGCTGTTAGTGAAACTGATTTGCCTAATGGCGGACAACATTTCGTTCATTTAGCATGTTCAAGAGGGTAATTTTGGGATGTTGTTCACATTGATGCAGGTTATTGAGGTACTTGCGGTGTTTAAGGGCGTTCCTGAAGCCTAAATGAAGCAGCGAGCTGCGCGGATAGTCGCGTTTGTCTAACAAACTATGTACAGACATGGGAAATTAATTGTGCAACTTTTTGTTGGCGTAGGTGGGGTTTGCAGCGCGTGGTGTTTTGGCATGAAAAAAGGCCCTCGGTTTCCCGAAGGCCTTTGCATTTACGATGGTGGAGACGAGGGGGATCGAACCCCTGACCTCTTGACTGCCAGTCAAGCGCTCTCCCAGCTGAGCTACGCCCCCGTGACGAGGAGATACTATAGGGGAAGTTGGCGCGACGTGCAAGGACTTTTTTGGTCAGATTCTAAATGCCTATTGATATAGGTAAGCTATGGCGGTGCCTGTGTGGACTTTGATCGTGGCTGTTGACTTGATGACGTTGCTGATGCCCGTATCCGCCAAGAGACCTAACGGGGAATGGTTTAGCTTCCATTCTAGGCCGCATTCGCTTACCACCGTCCCAGGGGCTATGGCGATGATGGAGAACGTCTTGCCTTCGGCGCCCTCGATGGTCCACGATTCGCCTGTGCGAAGGATGCGGGCGACCACCTTGTCCTCAGCAATCCAGACAGGGGCGTCATCGTAGCCTGCGAGCAGGCCCAGTACGGAAAGCGCCATGTCCGGGCGGCCGCCCGTAGCGCAAGTCGCAACTACTTCGGCACCCGGCCAGCGACGACGGACGGAATCGAGCGCCAGCGCCAGATCGGTATAGTCCTTGTACGGGTCGTGGCGCTCTACTTCAAAGGCTTCGGCGGCATCGACCAACGCACGGCCCGCATCACTCACCGTGTCGGCATCCCCCACATATACGTCGCAGCCCAGGCCGGCGCCCAGCAGCGCGTCGAGTCCGCGGTCCACGGCGACAACGTGGTCGCACTCCCCTGCTAGCCTACGTAACAGATCCGCGCTCGCCACCACGGGCGAGCCGCAGACGACTAATATCTTGCAAGCCACAGCCCTCGCCTATCCCTCAAACGAAAGCACGCGGGCCAAATCCAGGTCCTCATAGCTATCGATAAAGATATCGCAGTTAGCCCGAACGTCGTCGCGCTTCATGCGGCCGTGCGGGTCATAGATGCCCACGCGCTTAAAGCCTGCGGTGCCAGAGCTCTTAAGGCCAAAGATCGCATCCTCAAATACCCAAGCGCGCTCAAACTTGCACCCGTGGCGCTCCTCCAGGCGGCGCAGCGCCAGCTCGTACACATCGGGGAACTGCTTGGAGCGTCCCGCCTCGCCCGTCGTGGTAACAAACTCCATGTACGCGTCGAGCCCGGCTCCCGTAAGCGCAGGCTGCACCAGCTCGGCCGGCGTGGACGTAGCCACGCACATGGCAATGCCTGCCGCCTTCGCCTGCTCCAAAAACGCCAGGAGCCCCTCCCGCGGCGGCACCTTGGAGTACCCATCAATCAGAATATTGCTCAGCTCACGGTACAGCTCCTCGCCATTCGCGCCAATGCCCCAGGTGTCGTGGTAGGCCTGACACTCATCCTCCAGCGACAAATGCTCAAACTGGGCAAAATCGTCGACCGTTACGTCGACACCGTGGCGGTGCAATAACTCTGGCTGAGCATAAGCCCAAACGGGGGTGCTATTAACCAGCGTGCCGTCGCAATCGAAAATAAAAGCAACCTTGGGAGCGGCGGTATGGGACATAAACGAACCTTTCGATATCAAATGGTAAACATCCTGCTAAAAACGTTTTACCAAACGTCAGCCAAACAATTTTGAAACCCAAATTGGTAAAACTGTCAAGAGTTTTACCACGGCAATTCTGCCAGTGGTATAAACATGTCGCTTACCGATTAAACGCCCCCGCAAATCCGCTTTCGTCCATAAAACTAACGCACAGGTGTTATCGTAGTTTCTGCCGAAAGTTCCACCGAGCACGCGAGGTGGAACGAATCACAGAAACTTCGCCGTCCCTTCGATTCGTGCAGCCTTGGACCTTTCGCATCTAGTCACCAAGGCAACACGCTGCCGCGTCATGATGGGATCAAACGTGAGCGATACAAAGCTAAAGCCAACGGCTAAAAAGCCCGCTACCCGTAAAGCCGCCCCGCACGCACCGGAACTCTCCAAGGACGATGTCTATCTGTTTGGCATTGGTATGTGGGAACGCAGCTGGGAAAAGATGGGCGCTCATCCCGACACGCAGCAGCGCACGCGCGGCTGGCGCTTTTGCGTTTGGGCGCCCGACGTAAAAAGCGTCCATGTCATTGGCGAATTTAACGACTGGGATGAGCAAGCCAACCCGCTGGTGCCCATGCATACGAGCGCTATTTGGGAAGGCTTTATTCCTGGCGCCGAGCAGGGCCAGCTCTATAAGTATCTCATCGAGACCAACGAGGGCGAAAAGCTCTACAAGGCCGATCCGTATGCCTTTAAGGCCGAGTGCCCCCCGGGTACCGCGAGCGTGCTGTGGACCCTCGATGGCTACAAGTGGAACGACGCCGTGTGGCTCAAGCGCCGCGCCGGCCACAACCACATGTCGCAGCCGCTTAACATCTACGAGGTGCATATTGGCTCGTGGAAGCGCCACGGCGACGCGCCGCAGGGCGAGCCGGACGAGTACGGCAACTACCCCGGTCCCATGGATCCCTTCCCCGCGCAGCGCGGCGAGTTCTACACCTACGACGACCTGTCGGTGGAGCTCGTGGACTACGTGCGCGACATGGGCTATACGCATATCGAGGTCATGCCGCTTATGGAGCATCCCTTCGACGGCTCCTGGGGCTACCAGACGACCGGCTACTACGCCGCCACGTCGCGCTACGGCAACCCGCAGCAGCTCATGCACTTTATCGATGCGTGCCACGAGGCAGGCATCGGCGTGATCATGGACTGGGTGCCAGGCGGTTTTTGTGCCGACTCCCACGGCCTTGCCACCTTTAACGGCCACATGCTGTTTGAACACGAGATTCACCCCAACTGGGGCACGCATAAGTTTGACTTCGCCCGCGGCGAGGTCCGCTCCTTCCTGGTCTCTAACGTGCTGTACTGGCTCGAGAACTTCCACGTAGACGGCATTCGCATGGACGGCGTGTCCAGTATGCTGTACCTTAACTTTGGCATCGACGATCCGGGCCAAAAGAAGTTCAACAAGTACGGAACCGAGGAGGACCTTGACGCCAGCGCGTTTATCCGCCAGGTCAACTGCGCCGTGGAGGCGCACTACCCGGACGTGATGATGATGGCCGAGGAGTCCACCGCGTGGCCGCTCGTGACCTATCCGCCGCAGGACGGCGGCCTGGGCTTCCACTACAAGTGGGACATGGGCTGGATGAACGACACCCTGCACTACATGCAGACTGATTTTCCGTGGCGCCCCGGCAACCACGGACTGCTCACGTTCTCCATCATGTATGCCTTTACCGAGAACTTTATTTGCCCGCTGAGCCACGACGAGGTCGTGCACGGCAAGTGCTCGTTGATCGGCCGCATGCCGGGCGACTGGTGGCGCCAGTTTGCCGGCCTGCGCACGCTGGCTTTCTACCAGATGACGCACCCCGGTGCCAAGCTCAACTTTATGGGCAACGAGATCGGCCAGTTTATTGAGTGGCGCTACTACGAGTCCATCCAGTGGTTCCTGACCGAGGAGTACGAGACCCACCGTCATCATCAGGCGTTCATTAAGGCGCTCAACCACCTGTACACCGCCGAGCCCGCCCTGTACGAGCGCGGCTACACCGACGACGGCTTTACCTGGATCGACGCGGACAACTCCAAGCAGTCCATCGTGAGCTTTGTGCGCCAGGGTGAGGACGTCGATGACGACCTGGTGATCCTGATCAACTTTGACCCGGCGAGCTACGAGAGCTTCCGCGTGGGCGTGCCGCGCGAGGGTGACTGGGAGGTCATCTTTGATTCTGACCGTCCCGAGTTCGGTGGCAGCGGATACGCCGGTGAGGAGCCCTACACCTGCTCGAGCGAGCCCTATCCCTGGAACGGGCAGATGGACTCCATCGAGATAAAGGTGCCCGGCCTGGCAGGCGTGGTGCTTAAGCGCCGCGGTCCCAGCAGCTATAAGCCGCCCGTGGTCGAAAAGCCCAAGAAGGCGACGCGCAAGCGCTCGTCCTCGGTGAAGCCCAAGACCGCGGCTGCTAAGAAGGCTCCGGCCAAGGCAAAGGCTGCCAAGCCCGCTGTCAAGGCTTCGGCAAAGTCCGCCACCGCCAAAAAGGCTGCTTCCAAGGCCAAGGCAGCTGCTGTTAAGGCTCCTGCCAAGAAAGCGTAACAAAGGCGTTACCACTGTAATTACCCGCCCCGCGGGGGCGTAGGATACAAGTCATAACCGTTCCGGGAGAAACATCCCCGGGGGAAAGGAACGTATGAATAAGATCTTCGACAACAAACAGGAGTTTACCGAGCTCTATCGCGATGCCGTCATGAGCATCAGCGGCAAGAGCATCGAGGCCGCCAGCGACCTGGACCGCTTTAACGCCCTGGCCAAGCTCGTGGCCGAAAAGGCCCGTACCGTTGCCACCAAGAGCGACGCCCGCGCGGCGTCCGAGGGCAAGAAGCGCGTGTATTACTTCTCGATCGAGTTTTTGATCGGCCGCCTGCTCGACAACTACCTGCTCAACTTTGGCGTGCGCGACATGGTCGCCGAAGCGCTCGACGACATGGGCTTTGACCTGTCCGTCATCGAGAACCAGGAGCCCGATCCGGCGCTGGGCAATGGTGGCCTGGGTCGTCTGGCCGCGTGCTTCCTGGATTCGATGGCAGCCGAGGGCATTGCCGGCTACGGCAACGGCATGCGCTACCGCTACGGCCTGTTTAAGCAGGAGATCGTCAGCGGCAGCCAGGTCGAGGCCACCGACGAGTGGCTCACCCACGGCTATCCCTGGGAGGTTCGTCGTCAGGACAAGGCCGTGACCATTAAGTTTGGTGGCCACGTCGAGGGCTTTGAGGAGAACGGCCGCACGTTCTACCGCACGGTGGACACGCAGGATATCCTGGCCGTCCCTTATGACATCCCCGTCGTGGGCTATGCCGGCGAGACCGTCAACAAGCTGCGCGTATGGGCCGCCGAGCCGGTCGAGGAGCACTTCGATCTTGAGGCCTTTAACCGCGGCGACTATGCCCTGGCCGATGCCGAGCGCGCCGAGGCCGAGGCCATCAGCGCCATCCTCTACCCCAACGACGCCGGCGAGCACGGCCGTCTACTGCGCCTAAAGCAGGAGTACCTGTTTGTATCGGCCGGCATCTACAGCCTGCTCGACACCTTTGAGAAGGAGCACGGCGCGAATTGGGAGCTGTTGCCGCAGTTCGTGGCCATCCATACCAACGATACCCACCCCGCCATGTGCGGCCCCGAGCTCATGCGCATCCTCATCGACGAGAAAAAGCTCGAGTGGGATGACGCCTGGAACATCGTGACGCAGGTCGTGAGCTACACCAACCACACCATCCTGCCCGAGGCCCTGGAGAAGTGGCCCATCGGCACGTTCTCCAAGCTCCTCCCCCGCGTGTACCAGATCATCGACGAGATCAGCCGCCGTTGGCACGAGTCGTTCGACACCACGCAGGAGGGCTGGCAGGAGCGTCTGCGCCAGACCGCCATCCTGTGGGACGGCGAGATTCGCATGGCCAACCTGTCTGTGATCTGCAGCCACAGCGTCAACGGCGTGGCCAAGATCCACTCCGACATCATCAAGAACATCGTGCTCAAGGACTTCTATGCCCTGACGCCCGAGAAGTTCAACAACAAGACCAACGGCATCTCGCACCGTCGCTTCTTTGCCGAAGCCAACCCCACCTATGCCAAGCTCGTGACCGAGGCCATTGGCGACGGCTGGCTGAAGGATGCCTTTGAGCTGGAAAAGCTCAAGGAGTTCCAAAACGACACCGAGTTCCTGAAGGCCGTGGGTGCCTCCAAGCGCGCCAACAAGGAGCGCCTGGCCGCCTACGTTAAGGCCGAGACCGGTCTGGTCATTGATCCCAACACCGTCTTCGATGTTCAGGTTAAGCGCTTCCATGCCTACAAGCGCCAGCTCATGAACATCATGAAGGTGATGGACATCTACAACCGTCGCATCGCCGATCCCAACTTCCATGTGACGCCGACGACCTTCATCTTTAGCGGCAAGGCGGCCTCGAGCTACACCTTTGCCAAGGAGACCATCCGCCTCATTAACTCCGTGGCCGATGTCATCAACAACGACCCGCGCGTCAACGAGGTCATGAAGGTCTGCTTTATCCCCAACTTCCGCGTAAGCAACGCCCAGCTCATCTACCCCGCCGCCGAGATCTCGGAGCAGATTTCCACGGCCGGCAAGGAGGCCTCGGGCACGTCCAACATGAAGCTCATGATGAACGGCGCCATTACGCTGGGCACCCTCGACGGCGCCAACATCGAGATCGCCGACCTGGCCGGTCGCGAGAACGAGGCCATCTTTGGCCTGACCGCCCCCGAGGTCGAGCAGCTCTGGGCATCCAACAGCTACTTTGCGTGGGATACGCTCAACAACGATCGCGACCGCCTGGGCCGCGTGATGGACGAGCTCAAGGACAACACCTTTGCGGGTCTTTCGGGCAACTTCGAGAGCATCTACAACGAGCTCATGAACAACAACGACCCCGACCTGGTCATGGCCGACTTCCGCAGCTACGTGGATGCATGGGAAAAGCTCACCGGCAGCTACGGCGACCAGGAAACCTGGAACCGCAAGGCTCTGCTCAACACCGCCTCGAGCGGCTGGTTCTCGAGCGACCGCACCATTCGCGAGTACCGCGACGAGATCTGGCACGCTTAAAGGCCGCGAGTTCCCTTATGCCAGCACGGCATTACTCGACGGGCGCGACTGAGCGCCGCGCCCGTCGCTAATGGGTTTAAGAACATCGATGACAGAAGGAGAAATCGATGAGTAAGAAAGAATGCATCGCGATGCTCCTCGCAGGAGGACAGGGCAGCCGATTGGGGGCACTCACCCAAAAGATCGCCAAGCCGGCGGTTAGCTTTGGTGGCAAGTTCCGCATTATCGACTTTTCGCTCTCCAACTGCTCCAACTCGGGCATCGACACGGTGGGCGTTCTGACGCAGTATCGCCCCTACCTGCTGCATGCCTATGTGGGCTCTGGCGAGGCTTGGGATCTGGACAGCCGTGACGGCGGCGTGTCGATCCTGCCGCCGTACGAGACGCAGACCGGTGGCGCCTGGTATGCGGGCACGGCCGACGCCATTACGCAGAACCTCGACTACATCAAGGCCAACGACCCCAAGTACGTCCTGATTCTTTCGGGCGATCACCTGTATCGCATGGACTACCGCAAGATGCTCAAGACGCACATTGAGAACAACGCCGACCTCACGGTGAGCGTCATGCCCGTGCCGTGGGAGGAGGCCAGCCGCTTTGGCATCCTGACCACCGACCCCGAGGACGGCCGCATCACCAAGTTCACCGAGAAGCCCGATAAGCCCGATTCGAACCTCGCATCCATGGGCATCTACATCTTCTCGGCCGACGTGCTGATCGAGGCGCTCGAGGAGGACGCTCTGGACCAGCGCTCGAGCCACGACTTTGGCAAGGACATCATCCCCAAGCTGCTCGGCGAGGGCAAGCGCCTGTACAGCTACGAGTTCCACGGCTTTTGGAAGGACGTCGGAACCATCGCCAGCTTCCACGAGACCTCGATGGACCTGCTGGGCAACAACCCCGAGTTCGATCTGTTTGACAAGCACTTCCCCATCATGTCCAACATCACCACGCGTCCGCCGCACTACATTGGTCCGGACGGCCGCCTGGACGACTGCCTGGTCTCCAACGGCTGCAAGATCTACGGCACCGCTCGCCACTCGATCCTTTCGACCGATGTCATCATCGAGGAGCGCGCCGTGGTCGAGGACTCCGTGCTGCTGCCGGGTGCGCACGTTAAGAGCGGCGCGCACATCTGCCGCGCTATTTTGGGCGAGAACTCCACGGTCGAAGAGGGCGTGAAGCTCGGCTCAGTCGATACCACCAAGGATACGGCCGTCGTTGGAAATGACGTCGTTATCGGGAAGGGGGAATGATCCGATGATCAATCGCAAGGCCATCGGTTATATCACCGCTAACTACTCTTCGACCTACGGCAGCGTGCTGCTCAAGGACCGCCCCATCGCGTCCGTTCCGTTTTTGGGCCGCTACCGCCTGATCGACTTCCCGCTGTCCAACATGATGAATGCCGGCATTAAGACCGTCGGCGTCGTCATGCCGGGCAACTACCGCTCGCTGATCGACCACGTGGGCTCGGGCAAGGACTGGGGCCTGGACCGCAAGAAGGGCGGGCTGTTCATGGTGCCCGGCAACGCGTATGGCACTACCAAGGGCGGCATGCGCTTCCTGCTGCGCGACATCATCTCCAACAAGACGCTGTTCCAGCGCTCGGACAAGCCCTACGTTGTGATGATGGGCACTAACATCATCTTTAACATGGACCTCAACACCATCATCGAGGCGCACGAGAACTCGGGTGCCCAGATGACCGTGGTGTACTGCAAGGCCACGCGCAACGTCGATGACGAGACCAAACTGCAGATCAACGAGAACGGCCGCCTGACGGGCGTGAGCGCCGGCGTCGTGTATGGCGACAACGCCTCTATGGACTGCTGCATCGTCAACCGCGAGACGCTGCTCGAGATCATCGACCACTACCAGGCCGCCGACTATCTGGACCTGCTCGAGGCACTCCAGGGCAACTTTGGCAACATCGACGTGTGCAGCTACGAGTACAAGGGCGAGGTCGTGGGCGTGTTTAGCGAGAAGTCGCTGTACCGCCGCAGCATGGACCTGCTCGACCAGACCGTGGCCGATCAGCTCTTCGATCCCGAGCGCCCGATCCTGACCAAGGCTCACGACGTGCCGCCTTCGCGCTATGCGACCGGCAGCCACGCCTGCAACTCGATCATCTCGGCCGGTTGCATCATCAAGGGCACCGTGCGCAACTCGATCCTGTCGCGCGGCGTCGTGGTCGAGGAAGGCGCCTCGGTGACCAACTCGATCATCAACCAGAGCTGCATCATCAAGAGCGGCGCACGCGTTGAGAACGCCATCCTGGACAAGAACAACGTGGTCCCCACCAATACCGAGCTTCGCGGCACGCCCGAGAACATCCTGGTGCTGGGCAAGGCTCCGTTAACTTCCGACACCACCATCGTGCGTTAACGTTGGCACCGCAACATCGCTCGTAACATGTAGAATAGCCGCCCGGTTAGCGCCAGGCGGCTATTCTCGAATTACAACATGGGAGACAATATGGCAGAAACCAGCAAAAAGATGCAGATCGTGTTTGCCTCGGCCGAGTGCGCACCGTTTGTTAAGACCGGTGGCCTCGGCGACGTGGCGGGCTCGCTGCCTGCGGCGCTCGTGCGCGCCGGCGCCGAGGTTATCGTGATGGTGCCCAAGTACGCCACCATCAAGGACGAGTACAAGGCGCAGATGGAGCACTTCTCCGACTTTTACGTGAGCCTGGGCTGGCGCAATGAGTACTGTGGACTCGAGAAGCTCGAGCACGACGGCGTCACCTATATGTTCATCGACAACGAGCGCTACTTTGCGCGCGACTATCCGTACGGCTTCTTTGACGACGGCGAGCGTTTTGCGTTCTTCTCCAAGGCCATCACCGAGAGCCTGCAGCACCTGCCGGCCGGCTTTGAGTGCGACATCCTGCATTGCAACGACTGGCAGACGGCACTGGCACCAGTGTTCTTACGCGAGTTCTACCAGGGCCTGCCGCTGTACGACCGCGTCAAGACCGTGTTCTCGATCCACAACGTGGCGTTCCAGGGCCAGTTTAGCGACACCGTGATGGAGGACATCCTGGGTGTGGCGCATATTCCGGCGGCCGCCTCGCAGCTGCGCTGCGACGCCTGCAGCATCAACTACATGCTGGGCGCGCTGCACTATGCCGACGCCATCACAACGGTGAGCCCCACCTATGCGGGCGAGATCCAGACACCCGAGTTTGGCGAGGGCCTGGACGGCGTGCTGCGCGAGCGTTCCTACGCGCTGCAGGGCATTTTGAATGGCATTGACGTGGCGGGCTTTGACCCGGCAACCGACAAGCGCATTGCCGCCAACTACACGATTGACGATCGTTCCGGCAAGGCCGTGTGCAAGGCCAAGCTGCAGGAAGAGCTGGGGCTCGAGGTTCGCGACGACCGTCCGCTCATGGTTATGGTCACGCGCCTGACGCGCCAGAAGGGCTTGGACCTGGTCACGTACGCGCTCGACCGCATCCTGTCCGGCGGCGTGCAGGTGGCCGTGCTGGGCACCGGCGACCGCGACTACGAGGATGGCCTGCGCTACTTCCAGGACAAGTACCCTGGCACCATGGCCGCGCGCATCGAATTCGATCCGGCACTGTCGCAGCGTATGTACGCCGCCGCCGACATGTTCCTGATGCCTTCGAAGTTTGAGCCCTGCGGCCTGTCGCAGATCATCGCCATGCGCTACGGTACCCTGCCCATCGTGCGCGAGACCGGTGGCCTGAAGGACACCGTGCAGCCGTACAACGAGTTTACCGGCGAGGGCACGGGCTTCTCGTTTACCAACTTTAACGGCGACGAGATGGGCGACGCGGTGTTCCGCGCGGCACGCCTGTTCTGGGACAACCGCGATGCCTGGAACCAGCTGGTCACGCAGGCCATGAGCCAGGACTTTAGCTGGACGCGCTCGGCCGACAAGTATCTGGACCTGTACTTCTTTATGCACCCGGAGATTGAGCGCCCGGTGGCTGTGAAGGCTGCGGCTGTCGATGAGCCGGTTGCTGCTGAGGCCGAGTCTGCGGCGCCCGTTAAGGAGCCCGCTGCCGCTGAGGAGCCCAAGGCCGAGGAGAAGCCGGCGGCCAAGGCCGAAGTTAAGCCCGCCGCGAAGCCTGCCGCCAAGAAGACGACGGCCCGTAAGACGACGGCTAAGAAGGCCGCGACCACGAAGGCCGCTGCTAGCAAGACTAGCGCCGCTAAGGCAACTACTGCCAAGGCATCGACTACGCGCAAGCGTACGACCGCCGCTGCCAAGAAAGCTGCCGAGGCCGAGGTCGCTCCTGAGGTAAAGGCCGAGCCCGCGGCAAAGGCTCCGGCCAAGACCGCTGCCAAGAAGACGACCGCGAGCGCCAAGAAGGCAACGGCAGCCAAGAAGACCACGGCAACGAAGTCAACGAACACGAAGGCTGCTACGACGAAGGCCGCCGCGAAGGCGACCCCGAAGGCTGCTGCAAAGCCCACCGTCAAGGTCGAGGAGGCGCACTCCGAGCCCAAGGCCAAGGCAGCTGTCGAGGCAAAGCCGGCCGCCAAGACCACCACGCGCAAGCGCTCTACGACGACGACCAAAAAGGCCACGACCAAGGCTGCTGCTCCCAAGGCAGAGGCCAAGGCCGAGGTTAAGCCCGCAGTGAAGGTCGCCGAGGTCAAGACCGCTCCCAAGGCTAAGGCAAAGGCCGAGCCCGCCAAGGAGGCCCCGATCTCCCCCGCCACTCCGGCCGAGGAAAAGGCTCCGACCAAGAAGACCTCCGTCCGTAAGGCAACGGCCACCCGCAAGCGTCACTAGTCTGGACGATTTAAACTTAATCCAACGCAAAAGAGGGCGCCCCAACTAGGCGCCCTCTTTTGCGTTGAACTTCTGTATTAAAAAGAGGGCCGGTTTACTACGACAAAATACCTCTGGCCGACCACGGAGAGTATTCTATGAAATTGGCAACGCTTCTACCTGCGGTTTTAATATCACCAAATAGACCGTGGTTGAGATCATTCAATTCGTCGTAGTAAACCGATGTACTTTTGTTTGGCTACAAATAGTATCGGTATAGGCTTTTTCGAATAACGCGATAATTTGGATGGTAAAACGATTTTCTAGGACAACCGTTCGCCGATGGTAAACGGATGTTGTTTATACAGCCTGTGTACAACAGATATACTTATATCCTGTGCGTAAAGCCCATGGCCCGCAGGCCGTGATTCTATTGAACTGGACCGTATTATGAGATTGATTCACAACAGCCGTCTGCCGCAGTTTCGTACTCCGTTTGGCGCTGTGACCACTGGAACTTCCGTTTCGCTCTCGGTGATTTTGGAGGATGCCGACCCCAACCAGGCGACGCTCACCCTGCGCACCTGGATCGATGAGATCGGTGAGTCTCTGTATCCCATGACGCACGAGGGCGACGGCATATTTACCGTAGAGCTTGAGTGCACTGAGCCCTGTCTTATCTGGTACAGCTTTATCTGCAACATCGAGGGCCAGCCCGAGGTCCGCTTGGGTGCACCGCAGGGTCGCACCGGTGGCGAGGGTGTGACCTACAACTACGCCGAGGTTCCGTCCTTCCAGATTACCGTCTACAAGCACCGAGAGAACCGTCCCACTTGGTACGAGCGCGGTATGGTCTACCAGATCTTCCCCGACCGCTATGCACGCGACGAAAACTGGCGCGAACGCACGCTTGCCGAAGTTGAAAAACCGCGCAAAGGAATCCAGCGCCGCATGGTCGAGGACTGGAACGAACCGCCCGAGTACGAGCGTGCCGAAGACGGCTCCATCAAGACCTGGGATTTTTACGGCGGCTCGCTCAAGGGTATCCAAAATGACCTGCCCCGCATTGCCGAGCTAGGCTTTACGGCCATCTACCTCAACCCCATCTTTGAGGCCGCGAGCAACCACCGCTACGACACGGCCGACTACACCAAGATCGACCCGATCCTGGGCACCGAGCAAGACTTTACCGAGCTGTGCCAGGCAGCCGAGAAGCTGGGCATCTCCATCATCCTGGACGGCGTCTTCAACCACACGGGCGACGATTCGATCTATTTCAACCGCTACGGCAACTATCCCGGCGTGGGCGCCTGGCAGAGCGAGGATTCACCGTGGCGCGATGCGTTTTACTTCCATGAGGACGGCTCGTATGACTGCTGGTGGGGCGTGGGCAACATGCCCGCCATCAATGAGAGCTCCAAACTGGTGCGCGAGCGGCTCCTGGGCAAGGACGGCGTGATCCGAAAATGGCTGCGCGCCGGCGCCCATGGCTGGCGTCTGGACGTGGCCGATGAGCTTTCCGATGACTTCCTGGCCGAGATCAAAAAGGCCGTGCTCGCCGAGAAACCCGATGCGCTGCTGCTCGGCGAAGTCTGGGAGGACGCCTCCAACAAGATCAGCTATGGCCACCTGCGCCGCTATCTGCAGGGCTCTGAGCTCGACTCTGCCATGGACTACCCCTTCCGCGACATGGTCATCGGCTTTTTGATGGGCTACAAGAATGCCTATCAAGCTGCTGAGGACATCGAGACCCTGCGCGAGAACTACCCGCGCGAGGCACTGGCCTGCGCGCTCAATCTGCTTTCGAGCCACGACCGCCCGCGCATTATCTCGGTGCTCGGTGGTGGCCCCGACGAGTCGCAGCTGCCCGAGAGCGAGCGCAGCAAATGGCGCCTGGACGAGAACTCGATGGGCCTGGCCAAGAGCCGTTTTTGGTTGGCAACGCTCATGCAGATGACCTTCCCAGGAGTGCCCTCGATCTATTATGGCGACGAGTACGGCCTGGAGGGCCTCACCGATCCGGGCAATCGCCGTACCCTGCCGACCAAGGACCAGCTCCACGACTTCGATACGTTGGCCATCGTTAAGAACGCGTCTGCTGTGCGCCGCGCGCTACCCTTTATGGTCAATGGCGAGATCAAGGCCTTCGCTCTCAACGACGACGTCTTGGCCTACACCCGCACGGGCAAAGACGGCGAGGCCGCGACGGTTATCATCAACCGCAGCCTGCGCAATTCGCACTGCGTGACGATCCCGGCGCTCGGCGAATGTGCTAGCGACGTGATCAGCGGACACGAGTGCGAAATCCACAACGGCACAGTCACGCTCGACCTGTACCCGCTGGGCTCTTCGATCATCTATCACCATGCCGAGAAGCGCCTGCAGGAGCCGCTCGATCATGGCGCGGGCGTCGTGTGCCACATCACCTCGGTGCCGACCGATGACGGCAAGCCCGGCACAATCGGTGCGCCCACGCGTCGATTTATCGATCACCTGGCCGCCATGGGCATGCGCTACTGGCAGGTCCTGCCCGTCAATCCTACGGACTTCTTCCGCTCCCCCTATGCCGGCCCCTCGGCCTTTGCAGGCAATATCGACCTGCTGCCCGAGAGCCACGAGGAGCTGGCCGCCGACTTCGTCACCTGGAAGGCCCGCGGCGGCGAGGATGCCGACCCGCTGTACACGGCGTTTAAACATCGCAACGCCGACTGGCTCGAGAAGTACTGCGTCTACATGGCGGTAAAGAAGCACTTTGAGGGACTGTCGCGCCACGATTGGCCGGCGGATGTCGCGCGTTACAACGAGCACCTGATCGATGACAAGCGATTCCACGACGAGGCCGAGCTGCAGGCGTACATGCAGTATCGCTTTGACCTTGCCTGGTGCGAGCTCATGAACTACGCACACAAGAAGGGCATCGAAGTCATCGGCGATATCCCCATGTATGTCTCGGATGATTCGGCCGACGCATGGAGCGAGCCCGAGAACTTCTGGCTGTCCGACACCGGCAAGGCGATTGAGATTTCGGGCGCGCCGCCCGACAACTTTGCGCCCGAGGGCCAGGTCTGGGGCAACCCCACCTTCCGCTGGGATCACATGAAACAGAACGGCTATAGCTGGTGGATGGATCGCCTGCGTCGCGCGTTCGCACTCTACGACCGCGTGCGCCTGGACCACTTCCTGGGCTTCCACAGCTACTTTAGCATCCCCGCCGGCAAGGCCTGTGCCGACGGCCGCTGGCTTGCGGGTCCGGGCAAAGACCTATTCCAGACCGCCTACGACGAGCTGGGGCCGCTCAACTTTATTGCCGAGGACCTGGGCTATTTGACGCCTGGCGTTCGTGCGATGGCTTCGACCTGTGGCTTCCCCGGCATGGACGTACTGGAGTTTAGCAACTACGACGTTCGCTGCGGAATTCATCCCACACCGGACAAGATCCTGTACACCTCGACGCACGACACCTCTACGCTTGCCGGCTGGTGCACGCGCTCCTTTGCGGGCGGCGACGAGCCGAGCGGCATTGCATTGGCAAGCGAGCTCATGGGCAACGCCCTGGCCAGCGATGCTCCGCTCGTTATGATGCCGCTGCAGGACGTGCTGGGGCTGGGCGACGATGCACGTATGAACGTGCCGGGCGTGGCCACGGGCAACTGGACATGGCAGGCGCAAGAGGCCGACGTTGCAGCAGCCGAGGAGAAAACTGCGAAGCTCCTGCGCAACACCCATAGATTCTGGGGCGAAGCGTGATAAAACCCCCGATATAGGGTACAGTTACAGCTGTTTGAATTTTTGCGGGCAGAGCGATCTGCCCGCTTTGTGCTGAAAAGGAAGTATTATGGCGCGCTACGATTACAAGTGCACGAGCTGCGGCAACGTGTTTGAAGTTGAGCACCCCATGTCCGAGACGCCCGAGGTCGTATGCCCCAGCTGCGGTGCTCCGGCATCTAAGACGTTCTCGGCCAGCGGCATTAAGTTCGAAGGCAGCGGTTTCTACAACACCGACCAGCGAAGCGGCGGCTCCAGCACCAGCGCCACCAGCGGCTGCTGCGCCAACTGCCCGCATAGCCACTAATAACAACGTGGCCCCGCGATCAACTCCGATCGCGGGGCCGCTTCTTTGCGCTATGGGTCGATAATTATTTTTAAAAATTAGTATATTTTAAAATCCGCCCATACCGGCAGCATAAGGATCATCACAAGTACCATCGCTATACCAATGAGTAGATCCGATATAGTTACCAGCTGCATCATATTGATCTAATTGACGAATGACATATTTACCACCACTATTATTGGAAGAAGAAATACTGCTAGAAGATCCACCAGAATTATTATTAGAATAGTTACTACCGCTAGAATAACTATTCTGCTGAGAAGTCTGCTGTTGAGCTTGTGCTGTTACTTCCTCTTGAGCCTTCGCTTCAGCTTTTGCCTTGTTTAAATCATCAATACGAGATTGATAACGACTGATCTGTTCATTGATTTGATCGATGAACTTCTTAGAATCCTTTTTGGCATCTTCAAAAATAAGCTTCTGATTATCTTTATTAGAAATATCATTAAGAAGACCATTGAGGCTATTAATATGCTGCTGGAGAGAGTCAGTATCTTCAGTAGAATTTACATCAAAATTACCATGGTCAGTTACAGAAGTATTCCACTCATCATTTTGAGCATTACGACAGTCTTTAATAATGGAATCGTATTTATTGAGCAACTTCGTCCAATCAGGGGAAGTGCCATCCGCATACTTAAAACTGTCATTAGAGATTTCTTTATTCAAAATCTCTTTATTATTTTGAGCATTTTTAATGGTATCAAGACGTTGCTCAAAAGTTAGTAACCCAAGATCAGCCTTAAAGGCAGCAACACTATCGCTAGCCTTTGAATACAAAACTTCAACCTGCTGATTATGTTCACTACATGCTTGTTTGTAATTGTAACCAGCATAACCACCGACACAACCAGCAATGAGCAGAGCAACAATACCGGCACCAATAATTACCCGCTTTTTAATCGAAGAATTCTCAACCTTTTCATTTTCCTGAGTATTATCTTCAGGATTGTCAATCTTGTCACTATTAAGATCGATCATTTTAACCCCTCAATATTAAATCTGCGAGCGGTTCATGCATCCAGAAACTTACCAAACCCAACCGCTTACTTTCATATCCGATTTATTAATCCCAGTCCCAGAAAAATCTTCCTTATGAGTTGCGGTGAAATAAGGACTGTTTGGCGGGTAGAAGCCGCTATTCAATCCCTATTTCACCGCAACTTAGTAGTTACTTGTGGACCAGACGAGCGCAGAAGTGGCCGTCGTAGGAGTCGGCGTTTACGGGGACGCTTTGGAAAAGCCCGCGGTCGTTTTGACGGACGGAGATGAGCTGCTTGGCTTGTTCAAACTCGGGAAGCTGCAGAATCTGGGCTTCGGAGAGCGGCACCACGGTAAAGTCGGCGCCCTCGGGAGAGGCCAGGAAGGCATCTACGACCTGCGTGTTCTCCTCATCAAAGACCGAGCACGTCGCATATATGAGCTCGCCGCCGGCAGCAACGCGCGCGGCTGCTTCCTTGAGCATCGTCAGTTGCAGCTTGGGCAGCTCGCACGTCACATCGCTTTCGGCAAGGCGCCAGGGAATCTCGGGATGACGACGCATGGTTCCGGTGCCAGAGCATGGGGCATCGATAAACACTGTATCGAATAGAACGGGTTTACCAAGCATGGCATCGAACGACGTGAGGACCGCATCGAGCTCGCACGCATCACCCGAGACGGTACGAACGCCCTTAATACCAGCCTTATGCAGGCGCGCAAGATTCTGATCACACTTGCGATCGTGCAAATCGAGTGCAGTGTGCTGACGCTCGTAGCCGGCACGCTTGGCCTGGCACATCATCACATAGGTCTTGGTGCCGCGACCGGCGCCGATCTCCAGGCAAAGCCCAGGACGAGTCGCCGCAGTAGCGATGAGCTGGGCGTTAAGGTCCGAGGCCACGGCCGCCGCGCGTTCAAACACACCCAACGCAACCGTAGCCTGCGAATCGACCGGCGCATGGCAGCCCGGGAACACCGGCGCCACAAGCTGCGATAGGTACGGATCAGGCTTGGTTGCAAAGGCGTTCTCGTGCAAAGCGAGCGGCGCGGGCGCCAGATTTCCGGCAAAGTTGAGCGCGCCCTCGGGCGTATCAAACGAGGCCATAATGCGAGCGCACAGCCAGCGCGGCATACCCATCAGACGAGACAGGCGAACCAAACGGCGCTCGGACTCATCGGCACCCGCGGCGGCGGCAAAGTCCTCAACGTTGTCCGCGACCTTATGCAGCACGGCGTTCGCCAGACCGGCGGCCGACTTAGCGCCGCTACGAACCAGCTCAACACCCTGACTCACGGCAACGCGACCTGGGGTATGCAGGTAGAGCATCTCGAAGGCCGAGATTCGAAGCGCCATGCGAACGCGCGGCGCGACCTTTTTGGGCTTATCGAGAAACTGATCGAGCAGCTCATCCAAAATTCCCTGCGTGGCGGCAACACCGAGCGCCAAACGTGCGGCAAAAGCGGAATCGCGCTGGTCAATGGCCTTGGCGGAAGCACGGGAAGACAACACGTCGCGTGCGTATATACCGCGACGGTCGGCCTCCATCAGCACATCGAGCGCAAGCTTGCGCGCGGGAGAAAGCTTGCTCATGACAAAACACCCCACGTCAGATCGGCACCCTGCAGGCCGGCAGCCCAGGCAGAAGCAGCCATGGCACGCTTGCCATCGGGCTTAACCTCAAGCAGCTCGACCGAGCCATCGGACAGGCCCAAGTAGACACGCTTGGCCTGAACGGCAACAGCGCCCTCGCCAAGCGACACATCAGCCGGCGCAGCATCGAGCACACGCACGGTCTTGCCGGCAATCACGCAGCGAGCGGGTGCGGTGTCGGACGAAGCCAGCACGTGACGCACACAATCGAGCGCCCCCATCTGCGGATCCAGACGCATCTCCTGCTTGGAAATCTTGGCAGCATGCGTGACGAGCGACTCATCCTGCTCGGTCCACACCGCTGAGTCATCGGCAAGCGAGGGCAGCGTATCGGCCAGCAGCCTACCGCCCAGCTCGCCAAGCTCCATAGTCAGTGCCTCGGCATGCTTGCCGGCGACAGATGTCGAGGCCTGCGCACAATAAGCGCCGGTATCCACGCCATGCCCAATACGCATAATGGAAACGCCGGCAACCTCATCACCAGCAAGAATCGCACGCTGAATGGGAGCGGCGCCACGCCAACGCGGCAGCAGCGAAGCATGAACATTCACAATACCAAGCGGCGCCATATGCAGCACCTCATCGGGCAAAATGCAGCCATAGGCAGCCACGCAGAATATATCAGCCTGCGCAGCCTGAAGCGACTCGACAACCTCGGGCGTCATACGATTGGCCTCAACAACCGGCAACCCCAGCTCAAGCGCCTTGGCCTTAACAGGAGAAGGCTCAAGCTTCTTACCACGCCCACGAACAGCATCGGGACGAGTAATGACAAGCGCAATCTCATTCCCAGCCTCAACAAGCGAAGTCAGCGAAGGCACAGCAAAATCAGGCGTACCCATAAACACAATACGCATAAAGAACGTCTCCCCTCAACCAAAGCCGAGACAGCTACAAATAACGGCGGAAAGCCAAGTACACAGCCCATCCGCAATAACAATTCAACAAGAACAAATATACCCAAAACCAAAGAAAGAGCCGCAATAAAAGCAGCTCTCTCAACAAAGCACCTATCAGCGAAGACGTCCCTCCCTGGCCCGACGGCACCCGAGCAAGACAGGCAGCGTCAACGTAGTCCCCGGGGCGCCCGCCTATATCGTCCCGCGCGCAGTTTCGCAGCGCAGCGAGAATGTTTGAGCACGGGATGATATAGGCGGGAGCCCCGGGGACGGACAAACCTACTCCGTCTCGCCCGGTCGAGCGCCGCGGGCCAGGGCGTCCTGGTACTCCTTGACTGCCTTGATGCGCTGCATCGGCTTGAGTCGCTCGAACATGGTGTTGCCGTGCAGGTGATCGATCTCGTGCTGTAGGCACACGCAGAACAGGTCGCCTGTGGCCTCATAGCGAATCAGGTTGGCATCCAGGTCATAAGCCTCGACGACGACATGGTCGGGACGCTCAATCTCGCAGCTAATGCCGGGGATGGACAGGCAGCCCTCGCTAAACGGCACCAGATGGTCGCTCTGCTCAACAATGACGGGATTGATGAGCACGTACGGATCATAGTCGTTCTTGTCGCTGTAATCGCAGTCGATGGTGACGAGCTGGATGAGCTCGCCGATCTGCGGGGCAGCCAGGCCGCAGCCACCGTTATCGAACATCATCTTCTTCATCTTCTCGGCAAGCGCCTCGATCGCAGGCGTAATCTCCTCGATGGCGGCGCACTCCTGGCGGAGACGAGGGTCGGGCGAAAGTACGATTCCGTTGGCTTCCATGGCCATCCTTTCGGGTTGTTACATCAAATCATAGGCATCGACGTCAACGCTCACGCTCACGCCGCGCACGGAGCCCACCTCTTTGAGGCAGGCGTCGATATCATCAGAGACATGGTACCCCACGGGCGACTTCACAAGCAGGTGGAAGCGATAACGGTCCTTGGCTCTCTCGATTACACACGAAGCCGGGCCCAGCACCTGCGGCACAGCGCTACCCACCCGCAAAAAATCGGGAGCGGCGGCATGCCAGCGGCGCTTGAGCAACTTTGCGATACGCCCAATATAATCCTGCGCATCATCCGCGTTCGCTGACCACACCAAAATGTTAACCAGGCGCACAAACGGCGGATACAGCGCTTCGCGACGCTGGTCCAAGTCGTAGTCGGTAAAGATCGAGCGATCATGCTCGGCAACGGCGCGAATGACCGGGTCCTCGGGCAGATAGGTCTGGATAATGACCTCGCCAGGGCGATCGCCGCGCCCGGCACGGCCGGCGACCTGCTCCAGCAAATCGTAAGCGCGCTCCCCCGCTCTAAAATCGGGAAGCTTTAATGCAAAGTCGGCATTAACCACGCCCACAAGGGTAACCTCGGGAAAGTCGAGGCCCTTGGCGATCATCTGGGTGCCCAGCAGCACCGCGCAATCGGCGGCATCGAACTGTTCAAGCAACTTCTTGTGCGCGTCCTTGCCACGCGTGGAATCGGCGTCCATGCGAATGATGGCGACATCCTCGGGCAGCATCTGGCGTAAGGCGTCCTCGATCTGCTGCGTGCCTAGGCCCATTTTTGCCAGGTAGCGACTGCCGCATTTGGGGCAACGGCTCGTGGGCGCCGGATAGGGCTGCACGCGCCAGGACGAACCGCAGGTATGGCACTGCAACGAATGCGTGCGCTCGTGATACGTGAGCGCGGTGGAACAGTGGTTGCAGGTGGGGACGCAGCCGCACTCGCGGCACATCAAAAACGGCGCAAAACCGCGGCGGTTGTGCAGCAGCACGGCCTTCTCACGACGCTCGACCACGCGTTCCAAGCCTTCCATTAGCGGTATTGAGAACATGGAGCGGCTGCCGTGCGAGAACTCGCGGCGCAGGTCGGCAATGCGAACCTCGGGCAGCACGGCGTGTCCCGGGCGCTCGGGCATCTCGACGCGTGTCCAAGTGACACCGTTGAACGTGCCGCGGCGGCAGCGGTCGAGGGCCTCGGCAGAAGGCGTGGCCGAGCCCAACACGAGCGGGCAGCGATAGCGACGCGCCATCTCGGCCGCCACCTCGCGCGCATGGTAGCGCGGGCTGGAACCCTGCTTATAGCTGGTCTCGTGCTCCTCGTCGATGATGATGAGGCCCAGGTCGCTGAGCGGGCAAAAGAGCGCCGAGCGGGCGCCCACGACCACGCGTGCGGCACCGCTGGCGACCATATCCCACTGGTCTAGGCGCTCACCGGCCGAAAGGCGCGAATGGAACACAGCAACCGTCTCGCCAAAGCGCGAACGGAAGCGCCCGACGGTTTGGGCCGTCAGCGAGATCTCGGGCACAAGCACGCACGCTGAACGGCCGGCCTCGAGCACGCGCTCGATAGCGGAGAGGTAGACCTCGGTTTTACCGGATCCGGTGACGCCGTCGACAAGGACTACGTCGCCGTGCGCATCCAGGCGAGCGCGCTCAATCTGCGCGAGCGCCTGCTGCTGGCCGTTCGTAAGTGCGACCGGCGCTTTACCGCTTGCCGAGGACAGCGTAGTCTGCTCGCTGCAACCGCGCCAGGCACGGCGCTCCTCCACCACCACGACGCCGCGTTTTTCGAGCGCCTTGATGGTCGCCGACATACTGTTGTAGAGCAAATTGAGGTCGCGCGTCGTGACCGGTCCGCACTGGAGCGCCTCGATGAGCTGACGCTGGCGAACTGCGGTCTTGGGCGGCGTATAGTCAAAGCCCTCGGGCGTAAGCATCACCCAGCGGTTTTGGATAGGCTTGACGGCGGGACGCTCGACCGTCCACGCCCCGTCATCGCCCTTAACGACACGCGGGCTGCCACCCGGAGGCAAAAACAGGCGCAGGCATTCGGAAAGCGTCGCGACATACTCACGGCTCATCCAACGCGCAATGCGGGCGGCCTCGACGCCAAAGAGCGGTTTGCTGAGGATGGTCTCGATGGGCTTGACGCGCGAGGGGTCGAGGGCGTTGTTGCCTTGCAACTCGCCCAGCCCAGACGCAATGTCGACGATATAGCCCGCGGCAGCACGGTTGCCAAAGTGGACCAGGACGGTGGAGCCGATCAGCGCCTCGTTGGCGAGGGACTGCGGAATGCCGTAGGCGAATGGCTCGGACAGCGCACGGGTGGGAATGTCGAGGACCACGCTCGCGTAGGCGGCAATGGGCTCGGGCGCAGGCTCGGGCTTGGCCTGCTCGTCCGTGCGTCCCTCCTTTACGGGCGCCTGCTCAGGTTCAGGCGAACCAAACAGCGAAAGTTGCTCGGCCATGGTCTCTGTGCCTCCCATCCCATACGTCTTTAGAAACAAGAGCCCCACTCGTGGTGAGCGGGGCTCGGATACATGCGTTTGCGCGACTGTTACAGCGCCATCGTGCGGGCGCGATCGATGCGCGCCAGGCAGTCGTCACGGCCGACGAGCGCCATAGTCTCGCCCAGCGGAGGGCTCACCATGTTGCCGCAGACGGCGACGCGCACGGCCTGGAACACCACGCGCTTCTTGAGGTCAATCTGCTCGGGCAGCGGTTCAAGCGCGGCATCGATGTTGGCGGCCGTCCACTCGTCCACGCCCTCGAGCGCGGCCTTGGCGGCATCCAGAATGGCGCCCATGCCCTCCTTGGCCAGGCCCTTGTTAACGGACTTCTCGTCATACTCGAGCGTCTCGGCCGTGGCAAAGATGGGGGCGGCGACGGTCACGGCGTC
This sequence comes from uncultured Collinsella sp., assembly GCA_902479075.1. Lineage (GTDB taxonomy): Bacteria > Actinomycetota > Coriobacteriia > Coriobacteriales > Coriobacteriaceae > Collinsella. The sequence continues at coordinate 12,501 of CABSNK010000008.1, read as the reverse complement.
GGCCGGCATCTTGGTGCGCGGCTTGACGATGGCAGCGAGCGCGTCGATCCAGTCCTCGCCGTACTCGACATTGCCCTCGATGAGGCCCGCCTCGTGCAGCTCGGGGACCATGATCTCGTCGGCAAACTGAGCATCGGACATGCCGTTGATGTACTCGGCATTGACCCAGTCGAGCTTCTTGGGGTCGAAGGTTGCCGGGTTCTTGGAGATGCGGTCGAGCGAGAACTTGCTGGCCAGGACATCGCGCGGGATGATCGTGGTCTCGCCGTCGAGCGACCAGCCGAGCAGCGCCAGATAGTTAACGAAGGCGTCGGGCAGGTAGCCGGCATCGCGGTACTCCTCCACCGAAGTGGCGCCATGGCGCTTGGAGAGCTTCTTGCCGTCAGCGCCCAGGATCATGGAGATGTGGGCAAACGTGGGCACGGGCGCACCGAGGGCCTCGTAGACCATGACCTGGCGCGGCGTGTTGGAAAGGTGGTCGTCGCCGCGGATGACGTGGGTGATCTTCATCATGGCGTCGTCGACGACGGTCGCGAAGTTGTAGGTGGGCGTGCCGTCGGAGCGGAAGATGACAAAGTCGTCGAGCTCCTTGGCATCGAAGGTCACCTCGCCGTGGACGGCGTCGTGGATAACGACGTCGCCGCGGTCCTCGGGCACCTTGATGCGCAAGACGTAGGGCTCGCCGGCCTCGATGCGGCGACGGGCCTCCTCGGGATCAAGATTGCGGCAGCGACGCTGATAGCCCTGGAAGGGGTCCTTGCGCTCCTGCGCGGCCTTACGGTCGGCGTCGAGCTGCTCCTTGGTGCAGAAGCAGGGATAGGCCTTGCCCTCGTCCCAAAGCTTCTGGGCGGCCTGTTTGTACAGGTCCAGGCGCTCGGTCTGAGCATAGGGGCCAAAGTCGCCGCCCACCTCGGGGCCCTCGTCCCAGTCCAGACCCAGCCAACGCATGGCGCGCAGGATGATCTGCGTGTTCTCGTCGGTGGAACGGGTGGGGTCGGTGTCGTCGATGCGCAGGATGAACGTGCCGCCGTTTGCGCGGGCAAAAGCCCAGTTATAGATAGCGGTGCGGGCGCCGCCGATGTGCAGCTTGCCCGTCGGTGAGGGTGCAAAGCGGACGCGAACGTCTGATGCCATGGAAATCTCCTCGATTGCAGGATGGATGTCTAACCGCACCAGTATAAAGCAACAATGCCCACCTCCGCACAAAGGGCACCGACCATGCCATCATCTTTAGGTAGCTAATTTGGGACGGGGCTTTTTTGACTACTTTTACGCTCCATCAACCTGATGATTTTTCTGGGACGGGGATGAAATAATCATTGAGTACCTAATGATTATTTCATCCCCGTCCCAGAAAAATCATCCCCCTATGCCAAACACAAGAAGTAGTCAAAAAAGCCCCGTCCCAAATTAGCTACCCCGGCAGGTGCGGAAAGGGTGTGAATATTCGTTTAACGCGCTATGATGTGCCCTTGCATACAGAGCCTGGCGGAATGGTAACGGTCGCCGGGACACGTTTTTGAAAGGACAATCATGTCAGAAGAGCTTCGTTCCATCCCACCCCAGCAGGGGTCCTTTGTGTTTACGTCGGAGTCGGTGACCGAAGGCCATCCCGATAAGATCGCCGACCAGATCAGCGACGCCGTCCTCGACGCAATCCTCGCCAAAGAAATAGAGCTGCAAGAGCAGGGCTATATTGCGCCCAACGGCGTGCCCGCCAACGTTGAAAACGTCCGCTGCGCCTGCGAGACCCTCGTGACCACCGGAACCGTCATCGTCGCCGGCGAGATCCGCACCCAGGCCTATGTCGACGTGCAGGAAATTGCCCGCGGCGTCATCCGCCGCATTGGCTACAACCGTGCCAAGTTTGGCTTTGACTGCGATACCTGCGGCGTTATGAGCCTCATCCACGAGCAGTCCCCCGATATCGCCCAGGGCGTCGACGAGTCGTTTGAGACCCAGACCGGCGCCACCACCGACCCGATCGACCTGATCGGTGCCGGTGACCAGGGTATGATGTTCGGCTACGCCTCCAACGAGACCAAGACCCTCATGCCGATGCCGCACTACCTGGCAAGCCGCCTGGCGGAGCGCCTGTCCGCCGTGCGCCACGACGGTACCCTGCCCTATCTGCGCCCCGACGGCAAGACCCAGGTCACCGTGCGCTACGAGGACGGTAAGCCCGTCGAGGTCACGACCATCGTCATCTCCACGCAGCACGCGGCCGAGATCGAGGACATGGGCAAGATCAAGGCCGACCTCATCGAGCATGTCATCGCGCCCGTCATGGCAGCCGAGAACATGCCGTGGGATGGCGCCGACATCTATGTGAACCCCACCGGCCGCTTTGTCGTGGGTGGCCCCATGGGCGACACGGGCCTCACCGGCCGTAAGATCATCGTCGACACTTACGGCGGTTACGGCCGTCACGGCGGCGGTGCCTTTAGCGGCAAGGACTGCACCAAGGTCGACCGCTCCGCCGCATACGCCGCTCGCTGGGTCGCCAAGAACGTCGTCGCCGCCGGCCTTGCCGACCGCTGCGAAGTCGAGCTGGCCTACGCCATCGGCGTGTCCAAGCCGTTGTCGATCATGGTCGACACCTTTGGCACCGCACATGTTGCCGAGGACAAGATCGTCGAGGCCGTGGAAAAGACCTTCGACCTGCGCCCGGGCGCCATCATCCGCGACCTGGACCTGCGCCGCCCCATCTACGAGAAGACGGCAGCCTACGGTCACTTTGGCCGCGAAGACCCCGACTTCACCTGGGAGAAGACCGACCGCGTCGAAGAACTCAAAGCAGCCTGCGGCCTGTAAGCAAGCGGCAAAAGCTGCAGCCAAATAGAAACACACCAAAAAGAGGTACCGATACAACCGGTACCTCTTTTTTATTAACCGGTGGCGAAGATGAGTCGACATGGGACGCAGAATAGGTCCCCAGCTGATGAATTTTGCAGCAAGCGTGCCTCTACCATGTATCCTAAGTTCCGAGGGCTTTGGTATTTGGTCGATCGCGAGTTCCGCACGAGCCGGAGGCCACTTAATGTGGCCTCCGTGCGAGCCAGGACTGTAGAGCAGGCGACCAAATACCAAAGCCCTCGGAACGACGGGATAAAGAAGGAGCAGTCATGGCAGGCAAGCCGCAAACACTAGCTACGACCTCGGCATTCGAGATCTTGGGGCCCATCATGGTCGGCCCCAGTTCATCGCACACCGCCGGCGCCCTGCGCTGCGCCCAGGTTGCCGCCAGCCTGCTGGAAGGCCGCATCACCAAGGTCACCTTTGGCCTGTGGAACTCCTTTGCCCATACCTACCGCGGCCACGGCACCGACCGCGCGCTCGTCGCGGGTATCTTGGGCCTCGATACCGACGACGAGAACATCAAGCAGGCCTTTGACCTCGCGCGCGAGCAGGGTCTCGACTATCACTTTGACATCAAGGGCGACGACGCCTCCATCCACCCCAACACCGTCGACATCGACATGGTCGATGACACGGGCGCCACGGCACAAGTCCGCGGCGAAAGCCTGGGCGGAGGCAAGATGCGCATCAGCCGCATCAACGGCGTCGGCGTCGACATCTCGGGCATGTATTCCACACTGTTTGTGGCGCACCAGGACGTCCCCGGCGTGCTCGCCGCGCTCACGAACCTGCTCGCCTACGCACACGTCAACATCGCCTTCTGCCGCACCTACCGCACCGAGGTGGGCGGCCAGGCTTATTCCGTCTTTGAGACCGACGGCGCTCCCGACGATACCGTCGTCCCCATGCTGCGCAAGCTCGACAATGTCGATTACGCCACGTTTATCGAACTCCCGGGATCGGCCTCGTCGCTCTCCCCCGGCGTCTCGGCCAAGGAGATCTTCGATGACGGCGAGCAGCTACTCGATGCGTGCGCCGAGCTCGGCTTAAATATCGGCGCCGTCATGGCCGTGCGCGAGGCGCGTCTAACCGGCGAGGCCCATGCTATCGCAGCCATGCGCCGCGTGCTCGATGTCATGCGCGAGGAGACCACGGCCCCCATCGCCAATCCGCAGCGATCGCTCGGCGGGCTTATCGGCGGCGAGGCCAAACTCGTCGATGCCACCCGCCGCAACGATTTGAACACAAGCCTGATGGGCCCCGTTCAAACCGACGCCGTGGCCCGCGCGATGGCAGTGCTCGAGCGCTCCGCCACCATGGGCGTGATCGTCGCCGCCCCCACGGCCGGCTCCTCAGGCGTCGTCCCCGGTTGCGTGCTGGCGCTCGCCGATCACCTCCAGCTCGACGACGAACAAGTCATGGATGCCCTCTACTGCGCCGCCGCCATCGGCCTCAACCTCACCACGAGCGCCTGCGTCGCCGGCGCCGAGGGCGGATGCCAGGCCGAGGTTGGAAGCGCTGCCGCCATGGCTGCCGCCGCGCTGGTCCAGATGCTGGGTGGCACACCCGAGCAGGCGCTCGACGCCAGCTCCATCGCGCTTAGCAACCTGTTGGGCCTCGTTTGCGACCCCGTCGGCGGCCTTGTCGAGGTGCCCTGTCAAAACCGCAACGCCATCGGCGTGGCCGCAGCCTTTAGCTCGGCGCAACTCGCCCTCGCCGGCATCAAGAGCCTGGTGCCGTTTGATCAGATGGCGCACGTCATGCTATCGGTGGGCCACGCCCTGCCCGCCACGTTGCGAGAGACGGCCAAGGGCGGCGTCGCGCAGGCTCCAGCAGCGCTTTCGGCGTGCGCAAAATGCGGAATATGCGGATAACGAGCAAAGTGAACGATAGGTGGGACATATGTCCCACCTATTCTTTATCGCCACTGTTTTCGTAACACAAGCAACTGCGTAATCGCTATAATTCAAGCCCAGTTAAAACACGATGAGCCGTAAAGCGAAACTCGAAGGAAATATACACGATGTCGCAAATCGACCGCAGCCAACTGATCCCCGATCCGCAACAGCCCAGCAGGCAGCCCGGAGGCATCCAATCGCCCCGTCCCATCGCGCCAGCCCATGGCCAACAGCACGGCGCGGCAAATACCTCCCCGCGCCCCAATCAGGGCCAGCATCAGCAGCGTCAGCAGCGTTCCGCACATGGCGCCGGTCACAACCAGGGCCCTTCGCACACTCGAGTTTCTAACAACCGCGGCCCCGCCGACAACCGCTCCGCAAAGGGCAATAAGACGGGCGGCAAGACGGCGTTCTTCGTCGTCCTCGGCCTCGTCGCCATCGTCTATATCGTGGGCGTCGTGGCGTTTTCGCAGATTGCCTACCCCAACACCACCATCGCCGGCGTCGATATCTCGTTTTCCAACGCCTCATCCGCCGCTACCAAGGTCGACTCCGCCTGGAAGCACTACAAGCTCACCGTTTCGGGAGATGACTTTAGCTGGACCTATCAGCCCGAATCCGACGAGCCCATCGTCGACGGAGAGGCAGCTGCCCACGAGATTATCGGCAGCAACGAGCCGCTGCTGTGGCCTTCGCGCCTGATTGCCTCGCTCGGCGGCAAGAACGTTAGCGCGACCAAAAACGGTACCATCGACCTGGAACAGGGCGTCGACCTGTCCATGCTCTCGGACGCCTTTGACCAAAAGCAGTTCGAGGAGGATCTGGGTGCCGCCATCGACGCATTCAACGAAGGCCGCTCGGGTACCTTTGAGGCATCGAGCTCCTACGACGAGAAGGCGGGCAAGTTCACGATCGAGAAGGCCCGCTCCAACGAAAAGCTCAACCGCGATCATGTCATTAAGTATGCGGAGATCGAGCTCGCGTCGCTGGCCGAGACCGTCGATCTTACGAAGCTCGGCAACGATGCCTACGAGCCGCTCAACGGCACGCTCACCAACGATCAGATTCAGGCCGCATGCGATGCCGCCAACAACTTCCTGGGCGTCAACGTGACTCTCAAGCTCAACGGCGAGGATGCCGGCAAGGTCGACGGCAGCTCGGTGCTGCAGTGGATCAGCTTTGCCGACCCTGCAAACCCCACACTCGACACCTCCCAGATCAGCAACTGGGCAGCTGAGCTCGCCAACGGCTTTAATACCGTGGGCTCCACTCGCTGGTGGACGCGCGCCGATGGCAAGCAGTGCGCCGTCGAAGGCGGTGACTTTGGTTGGTCCATCGACAGCAGCGCGCTCGCCAAACAGGTCGAGGACGCCATTAACAACAAACAGACCGGCGAGATTGAGATCAAGTACTCCCAGAAGGCCGACACCTTCACCGCCAAGGGCGAGCCCGATTGGAAAGCGTATATCGACGTCGACCTGTCCGAGCAGCACGCGCGCTACTATGACGAGAGCGGCAATATCGTTTGGGAGGCCAACTTTATTTCCGGCAAACCGGGCGAAGACGCCACCCCCGAGGGCGTGTGGCAGATCAACAGCAACGACGGCGCCACCAAGCTTATCGGCGCCAAGGACCCCAAGACCGGTAAGCCCAAATACGAGAGCCCGGTGAGCTACTGGATGCCGTTTGAGGGCAACACGGTTGGCTTCCACGACGCTACCTGGCAAAACGATTCGAGTTTCGATAGTGCCGAATCGTACAAGTGGTGCGGTAGCCACGGTTGCATCAACCTGCGCCTGGCCGATGCCAAGGCGCTCCACGACTGCATCAGCGTCGGTCTGTGCGTAGTCGTCCACTCCTAGCACATCTCGCGCGTCACAACAAAGCTCAGCGTCACCTACCTTTCGATGCTGAAAGAAACGCGCCTATGCGCCCGCCCCAACCGGTGGGCGCATATACTTATCGCGGTATGCTCTATAAAGGAGACGCTATGTCGAATGTCCCCACCATCACCCCGGGCCCCGATGATTCCGGGCACGCGCCGGAAAGCGCAACTGAAACTCTACCGCTCATCACAAGCGCCCCCACGGCACAGCAAAACGACGACGAGCAAGGTAACGCCGGAATATCCGACGATGAGGCTTACGCAAAGCTCAAGGCCAAGCGCGCGGAGCGGCGCCGCAAAAAGCTCGTCCGCCGCGGCATCGCTGCCGGCATCGTGGGCAGCATGATCCTAATAGCCATTATTGTGAGCGTTGTCCTCAATTCGCAGCCGCAATCTGCAGGTGAACCTGTTACCGACATGGTCATGGAAGGCACCTTTACCACGACTGTCGAGGCAAAAGGACAGCTCAAGCCAATTTCTGCCTCAGTGGTCTCCCCTTCTGTCGACGGCACGGTAGCATCGATCAACGTGCAAGCCGGCCAGTCCGTCAACGAGGGCGACGTGCTCATGACCATCAAAAACGATGAGCTCGATAACGCCGTTGCCGAGGCGCAGCGCGCGGTCGCGGCCGCCCAGGAAGACCTGAAAAACGCGCAGGCGGCGCTCGCCGCCGCACAGGCAGCACCGACATCGGATGCCGATGGAGTGACCGCCTCGACGGATGCAACCGCCAACGCCAACGCCAGCGTCGTCACGAGCGCCCAGCGCAATCTCGCCTCGGCCCAGGCGACCCTGGACCAGGCAAACGCCAAGGCGGCCGAACGCACCGTAAAGGCCCCCAGCTCGGGTAGCGTCGTCGATCTCAACGCCAAAGTGGGCGCTACGGTGACCGGAGGCATGGTCATGGGCGAAGGCGACACGAGCGGCGGCAAGCAGTGCATGCAGATCGCCGACCTCTCCAAGATGAAGGTGACGGTTCAGGTGGGCGAAAAGGACATCGCCAAGATCGCCGTGGGCCAGAGCGCCAACGTTACCTATCCCGCGTTTCCCGATATCGTGAGCCAGGGCACCGTCACGGCTATCGCGTCGGTGGCAAACTCCGACGCCACCAACGGTGGCGGCGGCAGCGTGACCTTTAACGTCGACATTTTGATCGAAGCGCCCGACGCGCGCCTCAAGCCGGGCATGACCGCCGAGGTCTCGGTGGTGACCGAACAGCTCGATGACGTAGTGATGGTGCCGACCATGGCGCTCATGACCGAGGATGGCGAACACTATTACGTCAACGTGGCAACCGACAGCAAAGGCAAGGAGACGCGCCGCGTGAAGGTGACCGTCGTGACGCAAAACGACAACGACGCCGTGGTCGGCAAGACGCAGGTCAAGCGCGACGACCAGGGCAACGAGATCAACCCTAACGTGCCGGTTACCAAGCTGCGCGATGGCGACACTATCGTTATGGATACCGGCGCGGGCATGACGGCAGACGGCGGCGACGGCATGCCTGCCGACGAGGGCATGTAATGCGCCCCGTCATCGATATCCGCAACGTGCATCGCATTTTTGAGAGCGAGGCCGGCTGTGCCCATATCCTACACAACGTGAGCCTGGCAGTGAATCCCGGCGAGTTCGTGGCCATTACCGGCCCTTCGGGCTCGGGCAAGTCAACGCTCATGAACATCCTGGGCTGCCTGGACAAGCCGACGGCAGGCGATTATTACCTGCAGGGCCTCAACGTGGCGGAGCTCGACGATAACGAGCTCACCGAAGTCCGCGCCCTGAACATCGGCTTTGTCTTTCAGAGCTTTAACCTGCTGCCACGTCTATCGGTCATCGAAAACGTCATGCTGCCGTTGTCGTACACCAACGTGCCGCGGGCTCAGCGTGAGATGCGCGCCGTCCATGCGCTGCAAGCCGTCACGCTGCCGGTCGATCACTGGGACCACCGCATCTCCGAGCTCTCGGGTGGACAGATGCAGAGGGTTGCCATCGCTCGCGCCCTCGTCAACGACCCGCCCATCATCCTTGCCGACGAGCCGACGGGAAACCTGGACTCCGCGACCGGAGCGCTCGTGATAGAGACCTTCCACAAACTCCAGGAACGCGGCAAGACCATCGTGCTCATCACGCATGATCCCGGCATTGCCGCCGAGGCCGACCGTGCCGTAACCATTCGCGACGGCCTGATCCACGACGGCGCGTACATCGCGCACGCGCCGCAGACCCTGCGCGGTGCCATTGATAACCTGCCCATGATTTCCGCACACGCCAATCCAACGAAAGGAGTGAAGGCATGAGCACGCGTGACCTTATCCAAGAAGCCCTTCACTCCCTCGAGGCCAACAAGGGACGCAGCCTACTCACCATCTTGGGCATCGTCATTGGCATCGCCTCCGTCATTGCCATGACCTCGCTTATCGGAGGTATCCAAAACAGCTTGGTCAACAGCCTGGGCCTCAACGCGGCCCGCATGGTGCAGATTTATTCGTCGCAAGAGCTCACCGAGTCGGACATCGAGAAGCTTCGCAAAATAGTGCCGCAGATCGAGCAGATCGGCATCGTGGACAGCGCCTATACCGAGTACAAGGCCGGTGACAAGAGCTATACCGTCATGGCGCAGGGCGTCGATAGCGACATGCTCGACGCGGTGGGCGCCAGCAAGCTCGTCGCGGGGCGCACCTACACCCAGGCCGAGTCCCAATCTGGCGCACGCGTTGCGCTCATCGGCCGAGGGGGCGCCGAGCAGCTGTACGGCAACGAACAGGACGCGATTGGCAAGACCATCAAGGTTTCGAGCGGAGACGTGCAGATCATTGGCGTCATCGACGGCGGCAACGACTCCATGGGCTCGCTGAGCCTGTACATGCCACGTGCAGCGATTGCCGAGCTTTTCGGCGATGACAATCCGTCGTTTCCCAGCGTGACGGCGCTCGCCGCCGAAGGCACAGACATAGATGAGCTCTGCAAGACGATCGAATCCAAGGTACGCAGCATGAAGGGTATCTCGGAGGACGACGAGTATGAAAGCGTGTCAGCAAGCTCTATGAAGAGCGCTATCGACGCCCTCAATTCCTTTATGGGCGCCTTCTCGCTCATCATGGGCGCGGTTGCCGGCATATCGCTGCTTGTGGGCGGAATCGGCATCATGAACATGATGCTCACCAACGTGACCGAGCGCATCCGCGAAATCGGCATCCGCCGCGCTCTGGGCGCAAGCCGACGCGATATCACGGCCCAGTTTTTGGCCGAATCCTCGGCGCTGTGCATCACCGGCGGCATTTTAGGTGTCGTAATTGGCTATCTGCTGGCCTGGGGGCTCACGTTCTTTGCAGCGAGCTCGGGCATTATGAACGAGTTTGGGGCCACTGGGACGATTACGCCGAGCTTCTCCATTACAACTGTGCTGCTCGCGTTTGCCGTATCGGTCGGCATCGGTGTGATCTTCGGCTTCTACCCCGCCCGCCGCGCCGCAAAGCTCGATCCAGTCGAGTGCCTGCGCTATCAGTAATGCAATCCCCCTGAGTTGCGGTGAAATAGGGAGTGTTTAAGCTGTTAAAAGGCCTATTCAGTCCTTATTTCACCGCAACTCAGGGGGGGGATAAGGCGCTAGTGCTATTCGAAACGAGATTCCAGACTCGATAGTCCATTCAACGTAAGGTCGTTGGCGACCGCCGAGACGCGCTCGATGGGAACCGAGCCGTCCGACAACGCCCACGTGCGATAGATGCCGATAATGCCGGACAGCAAAAACGCCAGGTAGTAATCGAACATCTCATCCTTTAGACCCTCGGGCAGCAGATCGCGCTCAGCGATCTCGTGCTCGAGCGGCACACGCAGACGAGCCATAAAGTCGTCGAGCGGAATGTTTTCGATCAACTGGCGATTGAGCACCAGGTTGTTGCACAGCGCCTCGTTAACGGTCTTGAAAAAGGACGCCGCAGCGCCAAGTGCGCGCTCGTTGGTGTCGCCGCCCATGGAGGAAAGCGTCTTCTCGACTGAATCGACGATCATCTCGACCACATCGACGGCAATGGCGTCGAGCAAGCCGTCGACCGTGCCAAAGTGCACGTAGAAGGTCTTACGGTCGACATTTGCCTCGCGCGCGATAGCGCTCACCGTAATATCGGCCAGGGGCTTTTCCATAAGCAGTCGCTCAAACGCCGAAAGAATCGCATTGCGACTGCGGACGATACGACGGTCAAGGCGCGGTTTGGTGGTAGCCATAGACGTGTCCCCTTCATGTCAACAGCCCACCTGTAAGTCCTCTACATGTGGGAGATAATCAACGTAAGAGGATTATCCTACATCTCACATCGCAATGACGAGCGTCATCAAGAACGCACGACTCGCCGACCGGGCCCTAAGATCGCTTCTTTTTATTGAGCGCCGCCGGGGAAACGCGAATGCCGTCGCCAGTCTGGCGAACGTAGGTCTGGCGTGCCGGCTTAGGGGCCACAGCAGGCTTTTGAGCACGTTGATTGGGATCAACGGTAACCTGGCACGCAGGATGTGCCTTAACGGGCGTAGAGGGCGTCTGAGGCGTGCGCCCGAGCTTGCGCATCATACGGTCCCAGCGTGCATGGATACTCTCGTTGTGAGCGCTCTTAAGGCCCAGCAGCGGGGCGGCCAAAATGGTCGGCGCGATAAAGGTGATCAGACGCCACAGCAGATAGCCGGCAGTCGATGCCGTGCCAAAAAAGTGACCCAAAAACAATGCGAAGCCACCCTCGGCGCCACCAGTGCCGCCGGGCAGCGGAACGGCGGAGCTCAGCAGCTGGACAAAGGCGCTCGCAGCCATGACCGAGAAAAAGTCGACTTCGTGGTGGCCAAAAGAGAGCATCAAAAAGTACGGAACCAGGTAGAAAAAAGCCAGCTGCAGCATAGTGATGACGACCGTGAGCAGCATGGACGAAAAATGGCCGGCAGATAGTTTGAATTTCTCGGAAAACGAGTAGATCTCGCCATCGACAAAGGTGCGCCAGCCCTCGATCTTTGTGGCCGAGACGCCCACGCGCTCGAGCCAATTGATGATGCAATGAGCGACGCGCGTGACGGTCTTGGGCATCAACGCCACGGCAAAGATGCCGAGTAGGATGCAGCAGTGACCGCCAAAGCTAAAGACGCACAGCAGCGTCATGTCGCCATAACGCTCGGCGAAAAACGGCATGCGGGCGAGCAGAAGAATGGCGCCCCATGCCACCAGGCCAAACTGGTACACGATAAAGCGGGTGAACTGCGTGGCACCCGCTTCGCCCACGTTTTGGCCAGCTTTGGTCAGACGGTAAATCTGGGCAGGCGTAGAGCCCATCATCATGGGCGTCAGGTTGCCAAAGAAGATGCCGCTCGCCTCGACCGAAATGAGGTCGCGGATACCGACGGGCGATTCGGGGTCGAGCCAAACGGCGATCGCGTACGCCACGATGCCAAAAACGAGATACAAAAACATGCAAAAGCATGCAGCAAAGAGCCAGGGCATCTGAACGCTGGACATAGCGGCCCAAAACTGCCCCATCTGCCCGGTCACGACCAGATAGACGATGTAGCCGATCAGCACAACGCCGATGAAGATGGCGCCGCGACGCGCGCTCTTGTTGTCATCGCCGCCAGAAACCTCGACCTGGGGCTTTGGGCTATGCTGAGAGGACTCCGTCATGAGGCTCCTTCTGACCGTCAAAGTATCTGGCCTATTGTACCCGTATGGGAGATGAGCAAAACGTAAAGCAATGGGGCAAATGGGATTAGCAGACCAGACCACTTGCAATAAAAAACCCGGCCTTCATACGAAAGACCGGGTATCTAAAACATGGTAGCCCGTACCAGATTCGAACTGGTGATCTCCGCCTTGAGAGGGCGGCGTCC
>CABSNK010000007.1 GCA_902479075.1 uncultured Collinsella sp. | reverse complement strand
TCCCTCGACGGCCTCTCCGCGGAGGCTACCGACGGCGGGTCGCCCCTGCTCGGGGACGAGTGCGAGCTGGGCCTGTCCGTCTCCGGCAATGCGGGCTCGCTCAGGTACAAGTTCGTCTGGGAGCAGGGCGGATGGTCCCGCTGGGGGACAATCCGCCAGGGCGAGCCCTCCGCGTCTTGCCCCTGGACCCCCGAGGTGACCGGAGACGTCAACATTTGGGTGGACGCCATCGACTCGGCCGGCCGCGTCACCACGCGCAAGTTCCCCGTGCATGTGGACGCTTGCCGTCTCTCGGTTGACGGAGGGTCCGACTTGGAGTGGTCCCCCGGCATGAAGGTTTCCATTCATGCGGCGGCCGCACCCGGCGCGAAGCTCAAGTTCGTCTGGCAGAAGGACTCCTGGGCCGAGTGGGGGGTTGCGCAGGGACCGTCCGAGGCCACATCCTGCACCTGGAAGCCCGCTTCGTCCGGTTCGTACGGGGTCTACGTCGACGTCTCCGTCGGCGGCCTCTCCGCGACCTCCGTGCTTCCCGTCAGCATAACCGAGGACTTCTCCCTCGACGGCCTCTCCGCGGAGGCTACCGACGGCGGGTCGCCCCTGCTCGGGGACGAGTGCGAGCTGGGCCTGTCCGTCTCCGGCAATGCGGGCTCGCTCAGGTACAAGTTCGTCTGGGAGCAGGGCGGATGGTCCCGCTGGGGGACAATCCGCCAGGGCGAGCCCTCCGCGTCTTGCCCCTGGACCCCCGAGGTGACCGGAGACGTCAACATTTGGGTGGACGCCATCGACTCGGCCGGCCGCGTCACCACGCGCAAGTTCCCCGTGCATGTGGACAATAACTTGTCTAATTTCACTTCGATTTCCGTGGAGCCCTCTGATGGATCAGTTTCCGCTGGGGATACAGTTGCTATTACTCCCAATCTGATTGTTCGTAATAATAGAGGCGTTAAATATAAGTATGTTTGGATGAGAAACAATTGGAATGAATGGGGTGTTATAGAATCTGGAGAGGATAAATCTTCATTAAATTGGGTTGTTTCGCGAACAGGAGACATTTCAATCTATGTTGATGTAATTGATACAACAACTGGTCAAACGCTTACATGTAAAAAAGACTGCTACTTTGCGCCTGAAGACTGGTCTTATGACGGTATTTCTGTTTCCAATACATTTATCAGGCCTGGCGATGAGGTTTCCGTTACAACGGAGTGCGCTGGGGATACTCGCTTCCTAAACTATAAATATGTTTGGAGTAGGAACAACTGGTCAAATTGGGGCATTGCTCAGAATGGTTCTGATGCCTCCCTATCTTGGACTCCTGATAAGCCCGGTGAGTATGATATTTATTGTGATGTGAGCGGCTCTGACGGCAAGGTTAATACTCGCAAGATTCATATCGGTGTTTGGGACTATTCGAGAATTACAGCTATATCTACTGACGGAGATTGGTCATGGGGCGTTCGCGCTGATATGGGAACTCTTGATGCGGAGAGATCTGGTCTTTTCGAATTTAAATTTGTCTGGGCGAAACCGGATTGGAGTCAATGGGGTGTTCTCAGGGCGAAATCAACCACTAATGATGCCTACTTTAACCCTTCCGATTTGGGCTTAAGTTCAGGCTATTATGCTTTGTACTGTGATGTTACCTATCCTGACGGATCGGTTCATTCCAAGTCTACGCAGGTTTATTACAATCCGACCGGAAGTTCGACAGTTCTTGGCGTTAGCAGAATTAGCCTGCTGACATGGCTTACTTCGCATCAGTATGATTCTTATTATCTGGGTACGCGTTATTCCGGCGGCTTCTCATATGACACATGTCTTTATCCCAACGGAAGTCCAAGATGGGATGGTTATACGGGTATGAACTGCACCGGATTTGTTGCTCATGCTTATGCTGCTGTTGGCGGGGATGTTGCAGCGATAGGCAGGAATAACGCACACTCGCCATGGGCCGGCGGGCCTGGTGGGGGAGGCTATATTAACGCTTGGCGTTGGTATGGTTATGCTTGTGACTCAGGGTGCAAAATGTATGAGTTTAGAACTGTTCGAGATATGCTGAATAGCGGCTATGCGCAGAAAGGCGATATTATTTTCTTTAAGACGAATGGGGCAATTGATTGTCATATAGGCTTTTTCTGGGGCGATACTCCTTATGAGAATAAGATGTGGCACCAGATTCTTCCGGGCAATTTAATTGGTCCCTGCTTTAACAATGCAAATAAAAGTGAATACAACCAGAGCGTTGTTTTGATTAAGTAAGGCTCTGTTAGACCAGGATTGACATTTCGCCCCATCATCTTTTTGCGATTGCTCAATGGTCGCCCCCTTGCCGGACCTGAATTCGGCAAGGGGGCGATGCGCCCGAGACCGGACGAGTTGCTCACCGGGCCCTGCCGTTTCAGGCAGACCCGCAGGCTAGATACCGTCAATAATCTTTCGCAAATTCGCTGACGTCTAGGTGAGACCATCGGCATTCTCGTCCTACGCTTTGCCCTCCTCGTCTTCGAGCAGCGATACATCTAGGTAGCGCCTGCGGCCCCATTCGTTTTCGACTATGTATTTCAGCCTGGCGTCACCAGCATCAGGGCCGATTTCCCGTCGGGAAAGGTGCCAACCACGCGGGTGCGGCGGCGTATTTCCCTGTTGAAGCGCTCGATGGCGTTGTTGGTCCTGATCCTGGTCCAATGCTGCATCGGGAAATCGGTGTAGGCCAGCGTCTCGCGGCAGCCCTCGCGCACCACCTTGGCGGCCGCGCCCAGCTTCATCGCCTCGAGCGCGTCAGCCGCCTTCGCCTCCGACGCTTCGCGCGATTCCTGCGCGTGAATAGCCTTGAGCATCTTGGCGACCTTGACCCTCTTCTGCCGCGGCACTTTCCCGAACACGTTTCGATAGAAGTGCACAGTGCAGCGTTGGTACTTGGCGTCGGGAAAAACCTCCTCGAGCGCCCCGAGCAGCCCCAGCGACTTGTCGCCCGTGACGAGCCTCACGCCCGACAGCCCGCGCCCGCGCAGCCACAAGAGGAACTCCTTCCACGATTCCTTCGACTCGGTGAAACCTGACCTCACTAGCTCGCGAAGGTCGGACTTCAACGACTCCTCGTCGACTGATACTATGTTGCCGGACATGGTTGCGATGCCTCCTCGGTACGTTTTATGCTTGGTCGCTGAAAATCATACCGATGGCTGACGACCATGCCTTTTCATTCCTAGATGTATTCAGCTTTCAATTTGTGAAAGAAATTTTACGTTACCGCAGGCTATCTCGCCGTTTCCCCTTCGGGCGCCGGCGTCTTGACCCTCATCTCGAACGGCATTCCGCCCTCTCGGACGAGCGCCCTGAGGAACGCGTTGACGGCGGTGGACATGGACAGGCCGAGCTCGTCCAGGATGGCCGTGGCCTCCTTCTTGACCTCCGGGTCGATGCGGATCGTCGTGGCCGGTATGTTCGACGGCATGGCCTCACCTCTCCTCGTGTATCGCGGTGCGACCATTCTACCGCCTCTATGCGGCGGGCGCGGCCCAGTGGTCCATGTAGGGCGGCTCCACGTTGAACATGTCGCGGACACGGCTCCTGCAGGTGCCGTGCGCGAGCTGCCGCGCGACCGCGCGCTCGGCGGCGCCGGAATTGGTCGCCATGAAGGTCCGGCACCACCTGAACCAGGTGAGGTAGTCGCCCAGGTGCTTCGTCGACACGCCCTTAAACGGCTCCATGAAGGCGCCGAGGAGCGAGTGGACGGTGTTGATCCGGTTGATGGTTCCCTCGGAGCGGTCCATGGGGTCGTTGGCCGCGTGCGCGGCGACCTCGAGCTCGGCGAGGACCCCGACGTAGGCGGCAGCCCTGCCGGTCGCGACGACCGAGCCGGCCGCGATGCGGCCCCTCAGCGCGTCCATGGCGCGCTCCCTCGAAAGGGCGCCCCGTCCCGTGACCTCGAGGAACGTCTCGTTCGAGTCGTTCACTCCGGTCATGACGCAGATCCGCTCGCGCGGCAGCCCGCGCCTGTGCACCTGCTTGCCGCGGTGCCGGGAGGGGCGCGGCATCGTGAACGACTCCCTTGTGTGGTTGCCCTTGAACGACTCGGGGAAATAGGTCTCGTCGAGCTTGCAACCGCAGCCCCGCTCGACCCTGAACGAGGGGGAGTTGGCCTAGAGGCGCTCGATCAGCCTGTGGCGCATGGTGTAGGCGGTCTTGAGGCAGACGCGGCAGCGCCTCGCGCATTCGCGCAGGGGCAGCATGAGCACGAAGTACTCGGCGTAGGCCATCCAGGTCTCCTTCGGGAGCTTGCTCGTCCCCAGGATGCGCTCGCTGCCCATGCCGAAGGTCCTGCCGCAGCCCCGGCAGAGGTAGCGCTGCTCGCCGTTCCCGGCCTTTCCCTTCTTCACGACCGCGGCGGACCCGCAGCGCGGGCAGCATTCGACTTCGCAGGAGGAGCCGGCCGCGTCGTCGAACGCCGCCGCGCGGACCGCGTCCCTGACGGATTCGATCGCGCGGCGGCGCTCCGCCCCGCTCAGCTTTGCCATGTTCCGCTTGAAGGTGATTACCAGGTCGTCGGCGTTCAGGCTGCCCCCCAACGCCGCGCGTCTACAGGGCTAACGATATGGCACCGTGGGGACATATGTATGTCAATCCTGGTCTAACAGAGCCTTTTATCTTGAGGCATGAAATCGCTTCTTTTCCTATGCAGTAGCTATCTTGCATTTGTCGGAACTTGTAATTAATTGTCATTTTGATGTGCTATGGTTTATCATCGATTTTATCGACTGTTATTTATGTGGCTGTTATTCGTGTATTGGCACCTAAGAAGAGGGATTGAATGGCGCAGAATTCGCTTAAGGCTAAGACACTCTCTTCTCTTTTTTGGAAGTTTTTCGAGAGGGGCGGTCGAGCGGTTGTCGAGTTATTCGTCCAGATTATTCTCGCCCGGTTGCTCTCGCCAGATGACTTTGGAACGCTGGCGATCATGCTTGTCTTTGTGAATATCGGCAACGTGCTTGTTCAGTCGGGGCTCAACACGGCACTGATTCAGGCTCCTTCAATTACCGATGAAGACTCCTCAACTGTATTTTGGCTGTGCTTCGGCGTCTCTCTTGTGCTGTATTCGATTGTTTTCCTTGCTGCTCCTGGGATTGCCATCTTCTACGTAATGCCGTCCCTGGTTTGGCCGCTTCGAGCCATGTGCCTGATTCTCGTGGTCAGCTCTTTCAACTCGGTTCAGGTCGCGCTTGTAGAGCGTGAACTCGAATTCCGCAAGGTCTTTGATGCCACGCTCATTGCGGGCCTGGTTTCTGGTTTTCTGGGAATTGCTTCGGCTCTTCTGGGCGCCGGGCTCTGGTCGCTTGTCATCCAGCAGGTGTCGTATCACCTTTGCAACTGCATCGTTCTCGCGCATAGCGTTAAATGGCTTCCTCGAATGGTTTTTGATCCAGCCCGTGCCCGAACCATGCTTGGGTTTGGATGGAAGCTGCTTGTCTCGGGCGTTCTGGACCAGGGCTATCAGTCGCTCTCCGATTTGATAATTGGTAAGCAGTTCTCTGCTTCGAGCCTTGGCTTGGTCAGTCAGGGAAAGAAATACCCCCAAGCCCTGGGAAACATACTGGATGGGGCTATACAGCCCGTGATGCTGTCTGCGGTAGCTCACATCCAGTCTGACTTGTCGCAGGTTAAGCGTCTGGTCAGGCGGGCCCTCAAAACGTCCACGTATCTCATTGCGCCCGCGATGACGCTGTTCGCGGTGGCCGCGGAGCCAATCGTGAGCCTGGTGCTTGGTGAACAATGGCTTCCGTGCGTTCCGTTCATGAGGATGTATTGCTTCACCTACGCCCTGCTTCCCATTCACACGACCAACCTGCAGACGTTCAACGGGATGGGGCGTTCCGACCTCTTCCTTAAGCTCGAGTTAATCAAGAAGTGCTACGGAACCGCCTGTCTTCTTATTGCTGCGTTTGTCTTCAGGGATGTCTACGTCATGGTGGGCACCTATATGTTCACCGGGATAATCTCAACCTTCGTCAACAGCTTCCCGAATAAGCGCGTTATTGGATACTCCTACGGGGAGCAGCTGCGCGACATCGCGCCCTCTTTCTGGCTTTCGATGATCGCGGGAGGACTGAGTTTGGTCGCTGGCGGACTGGTGATCAACCCGATTCTAAAGATCTTTGTCGAGGCGCTCGTCATGGCCGCAGCGTATCTTGGCTTGTCCGCCGTCCTGAGGCTGGAGGTTTTCGTCTATCTTAGGTCTAGCGTCGTCGACCTTCTGAGGTCTAGGAAATAATCAAGGCTACGAATTATTGGAGGTCAGATGAGTAATCGGATTCTCGTCACCCGCTCTTCAATGCCACCGTTCGAAGAGTATTGCGAGGAGATTCGCCCGTTGTGGGAGAGCCACTGGCTCACCAACATGGGGGAGGAGCACAGGAAGCTCGAGGAGGCGCTGAAGGAGCGCCTGAGGACGCCCAACGTGTGCCTGTTCACCAACGGGCACAACGCACTCGAGTGCATACTCGAGGCCCTTGGCCTGCACGGCGAGGTTGTGACCACGCCCTTCAGCTTCGCGAGCACGACCCACGCTATTGCACGAAAGGGCCTCACGCCCGTCTTCGCCGACGTCCGCGAGTCGGACTGCACCCTCGACCCCGAGCGCATAGAGGAGGCGATCACACCCCGCACGTGCGCCATCGTGCCAGTCCACGTCTACGGCAACCTCTGCGACGTCGACGCCATCCAGGACATCGCCGATCGCCACGGCCTCAGGGTCGTCTACGACGCCGCCCACGCCTTCGGCGTCGAGCGAGACGGGGTATCCGCTGCCTCCTTCGGCGACGCCTCCATGTTCAGCTTCCACGCCACGAAGGTCTTCAACACCATCGAGGGCGGCGCCGTCTGCTTCAGGGACACCTCGCTCTACGACACGCTCAACCAGTGGAAGAACTTCGGAATCACCGGGCCGGAGGACGTGGAGTACGTCGGTGGAAACGCCAAGATGAACGAGTTCTGTGCCGCGATGGGCGTTTGCAACCTGCGCCACCTAGACGAGGAGGTCGCCAAGCGCCGCGCCGTGGCCGAGCGCTACTGGGACCGCCTCGAGGCCGTCCCGGGCGTGCGGGTGTTCCGCCCCGCCCCGGGTGTGAGGGCCAACTACGCCTACCTGCCTGTGATCTTCGACCCCGAGGCCTTCGGGGCCACGCGCGACGACGTCTTTGACGCCCTTGACGCCGCAGGCGTGGGCGCCCGCAAGTACTTCTACCCGCTCATCAGCGACTACGCCTGCTACAGGAGCGTCTACTCCAGCGACCGCACCCCGGTGGCCAGGAGGATGGCCGCCCAGGTGCTGACGCTGCCCATGTACGCCGATCTCTCCCTTGCCGACGTCGACCGCATCTGCGACGTCGTCGAGTCGACCGGAAGGAACTAGCCATGCCAAAGACGCTCCTGCTGCTCGGCGGGGCCCGGTACGCCATCCCCGTCATCGACGCCGCCCACGAGCTGGGTGCCCGTGTCGTCACGTGCGACTACCTGCCCGACAACTACGCCCACCGCTTCTCCGACGGCTACGTGAACGCGAGCATCGTCGACGAGGCTGCCGTGCTGGCCGCCGCTGAGTCGGTCGGCGCCGACGGCATCATGTCCTTCGCCGCCGACCCCGGCGTCGTCTCGGCCGCCTACGCCGCCGAGAGGCTCGGGCTCCCGTTCCAGGGCTCCTACGAGGCGGTCTCGGTCCTGCAGGACAAGGAGCGCTACCGCTCCTTCCTGCGCGACAACGGCTTCAATTGCCCGGAGCTCCACGTCTTCTCCTCGGCCGAGGAGGCCGCGGCCTCGGCCGACTCGCTCAGGTACCCGGTCATCGCCAAGCCGGTCGACTCGGCCGGCTCCAAGGGCTGCTCCCGCGTCGACGGGCCGGAGGGGCTCCGCGAGGCGGTCGGTTACGCGCTGTCGTTCTCGCGAGACGGGAGGTGCATCGTCGAGCAGTTCCTCGAGAAGTCGGGGGACAGCTCCGACGCCGACGCCTTCCTCGTGGACGGCGAGTTCAGGTGCGTCTCCTTCACCTCGCAGCTCTTCGACCCCGGGGTCCCCAATCCCTACACGCCGGCCGCCTACGCCATGCCGGCTTCCATGCCCGCCTGGGCGCAGGCCGAGCTCGTCTCCGAGCTCCAGCGCCTGGCCGACCTCCTGCGCCTTGGGAGCGGCGTCTTCAACGTCGAGACCCGCGTGGCGACCGACGGGCGCGCCTACATCATGGAAAGCTCGCCGCGCGGTGGTGGCAACCGCCTCTGCGAGATGCTGCGCCTCGCGACGGGGGGAGCGACCGACCTCGTGAGGGCGAGCGTCCAGGCCGCCCTTGGCCTGCCTGTGGACGAGCTGTCGATGCCAGCCTACGACGGCTTCTGGTTCCAGCAGATGCTGCACTCTGACCACGCGGGCGAGTTCGCGGGAGTGGAGTACGCGCCCGGGTTCAGGGAGGCGCATGTCGCCGAGGAGCAGCTGTGGGTCGCCCCCGGCGCCCGCGTGGAGGCCTTTACCGCCGCCAACCACGCCTTCGGCTCCGTGATGCTCAGGTTTGGATCCCGCGAGGAGCTCGAGGCCTTCAGGGCCGCGCCCGGCGAGTCCATGCGGGCGGTGGTGAGGTAGCGTGAGCCGCGAGATCGGCGGATATCTTGAGCTGGAGCGCTACCAGGGCGAGCCCTACCATCCCGGGGCGGTGGCGCTCAACAGTGCGAGGAACTGCCTTGCCTACCTGGCCGAGCTTCGGGGGATTGAGCGCATCGCCCTGCCGGACCTCATGTGCGACGCGGTGAGCGGGACCTGCGTGCGCGAGGGGATAGCCGTCAGGACCTTCGAGGTGGGAGAGGGGTTGGCCCTTCCCACCGACCTGGCCGTCAGTGAAGGCGAGTGGCTCTACGTCGCGGACTACTACGGCAGACTCTCCCCCTCGGAGGTCGAGCGCGCCCGGTCCGCCTCGGAGGACAGGCTCATCGTCGACGAGGTGCAGGGCTTCTTTCGCGAGCCCTGGGCCGGCGTCGACACCATATACACTTGCAGGAAGTTTTTCGGGGTGCCTGACGGCGCTTACCTCGTCACGCGCGACGGCTTGCGGCTCGGCCGGGAGCTTCCGAGGGCGTCGTCGCGTGCAAGGATGGCGCACGTCGTCGGGAGGGCGGAGGACGGCAGCGCCGAGTGGTACGGCGCTTACCGGGCCTCCGAGGAGTCCATCGACGGCGAGCCGCTTGCTGCCATGTCCGAGACCACGAGGCGCCTGATGGGCGCCATCGACTTCGCCTTCGCGAGGCGTCGCCGCGAGGAGAACTACGCCAGCCTCGACGAGGCCCTCGGTGGCCGCAACCTGCTCGCCGGCGGGTCGCCCGAGGGGCCGTACATGTACCCCCTCCTCGTGGAGGACTCCGACGGCCTCAGGGGCAGGCTCGCGGAGGCGGGCGTGTTCGTTCCCACGCTTTGGCCGAACGTCCTGGCGGAGTGCCCCGCATCGAGCTGGGCACGCAGGTACGCCCGAGACGTCCTTCCGCTCCCCGTCGACCAGAGATATAACCGTGATGACATGGAGTACGTTGCCTCCTGCGTCAAGTCCGTCCTCAGATAGAAGGGTTCATGCTATGAAGAAGATCGTCATCTTTGGAGCCACTGGAAACGTCGGCTCATATCTCACCAAGTATGCCTCCGAGTTTTTCGACCCCGCCGAGTACGAGATCGTCGCCGTGGGACGTCGCCCCGAGGCCCCGGTCTTCACCGGGATGGGCGTCGACTACTACTCGGTTGACGTCACGAGGCCGGGGGACTTCGATGCCCTTCCCACGGACGGCGTGCACGCCGTGATGCTGCTCGCCGCGCAGATTCCCTCCTACATGAGGGACTACGACGGCGGGCTGTACCTCAGCTCGATCACGATGGGCGCCTACAACGTGCTGGAGTGGTGCCGCAAGGTCGGTGCTGACAGGGTCATCTTCACCCAGACCGTGTTCGACATCTCCCTCGCCTCAGCCCCAGGCAGGATCCTTGCGCCGGACACGCCGCCGGCGTTCAGCTATACCGGCGACCACGCCATGTACGTTATCGCCAAGAACGCGGCCCTCGAGGTCATGGAGCACTATCGCCAGGAGTACGGCATCAAGAAGTTTGTGTTCCGTCTCCCCACCATCTACAGCTACAGTCCCTACCACTACTACTTCCCTAATGGCGTCAAGACCAAGCGCCCGTCTTACACGATGATCGAGCGCGCCATGGCGGGCGAGCCTCTGGAGGTCTGGGGCGACCCCGAGTACTCCAAGGACATGGTCTACGTTGACGACTTCAGCCAAGAGCTGTGCCTGGCCGCCCTGGCCGACAGGGACGGCGGCCTCTACAACATCGGCACGGGCATCCCTGTGACCCTGCGCGAGCAGGTTGAGACCATCGCAGACGTCTTCGCGCCCGCCTCGGGCCGTTCCGAGGTGGTTTACCGCCCCGAGAAGCCCTGCGGCGGCGGCTTCCTCATGGACGTCCAGAACGCAAAGGACGAGCTTGGCTACGAGCCCAGGTTCGGCTGCCGCGAGCTCTTTGAGGCCTACAAGGCCGAGATGGCCGTCGACCGGTTCGCCTCCCTGCGCATGAGACCCGAGGAGTAGGGTTGTGAAAGGCATAATCCTTGCGGGCGGCTCCGGCACGCGCCTGCACCCGATAACAAAGGCGGTCAGCAAGCAGCTGCTGCCGATATACGACAAGCCCCTGGTCTACTACCCGCTCTCGGTGCTGATGCTCGCGGGCATCCGCGAGGTGCTGGTCATATCCACGCCGCGCGACCTTCCCGCCTTCCGGGAGCTGCTCGGCGACGGCTCCGAGCTCGACATGAGGCTCGAGTACGCGGAGCAAGCGGAGCCGCGCGGCCTCGCCGAGGCCTTCACCATCGGTCGGGACTTCCTGGCGGGCGAGCCGTGTGCGCTCGTGCTCGGCGACAACATGTTCCACGGCCAGGACCTCACGCGCGTGCTAAACCGCGCAAAGGCAAAGGTGGAGGCCGAGGGCGGCGCGGTCGTGTTCGGCTACCCGGTTAAGGACCCGCGCGCCTTCGGCGTCGTCGAGTTCGACTCCGAGCGGCGCGTCGTCGGCATCGAGGAGAAGCCCGAGCGCCCAAAGAGCAACTATGCCGTGCCGGGCCTCTACTTCTACGACGGACAGGTGGCTGACATCGCGGCGG
This sequence comes from uncultured Collinsella sp., assembly GCA_902479075.1. GTDB lineage: Bacteria > Actinomycetota > Coriobacteriia > Coriobacteriales > Coriobacteriaceae > Collinsella. Next base: position 78,209 of record CABSNK010000007.1, on the reverse strand, counting down.
CCGTTGAGCCGTCCGAGCGCGGCGAGCTGGAGATCACCAGCGTCAACAACGCCTACCTCGAGCGGGGCCAGCTCTCCGTCGAACTCATGGGCCGCGGCATGGCCTGGCTTGACACCGGCACGCCCCAGGGCCTGCTCAAGGCGGCCGAGTACGTGGAGGCCGTCCAGAGCCGCCAGGGCTACTTCATCGCTTGTATCGAGGAGATCGCCTACCGCCGCGGCTTCATCGACGCGTCGAGGCTTCGCGCCCTGGGGGAGTCGCTCAGGAAGACCGCCTACGGCCAGTACCTGCTGGCCGTAGCCGACGAGGATGGGAGGTAGCATGTCTGATAGCTTCGAGCCCAGGAACATCATCGTCACCGGAGGCTGCGGCTTCATCGGCAGCAACTTCGTGCACTACGTGGTGGACAACCACCCCGATGTCCACGTGACCGTGCTGGACAAGCTCACCTACGCCGGCAACCCGGCCAACATCGCCGGCCTGCGGGGGGATAGAGTCGAGCTCGTGGTTGGCGACATTTGCGACGCTAGGCTCCTGGACGAGCTCGTGCCTGGCCACGACGCCATCGTCCACTACGCCGCCGAGAGCCACAACGACAACTCCATCGCCGACCCCGAGCCGTTCCTCCGCACCAACGTGGAGGGCACCTTCCAGCTGCTCGAGGCCGTGAGGAGGTATGGGATCCGCTACCACCACGTCTCCACCGACGAGGTCTACGGCGACCTTGCCCTGGACGACCCAGCCAGGTTCACCGAGGAGACGCCGTACCACCCGAGCTCCCCGTACTCCTCCACCAAGGCCAGCTCCGACATGCTCGTGCGTGCCTGGACGCGCACCTACGGTCTGCGCACAACCATCTCCAACTGCTCTAACAACTACGGCCCCTACCAGCACGTGGAGAAGTTCATTCCGCGCCAGATTACCAACGTCATCGACGGCCAGCGCCCCAAGCTCTACGGCACGGGCGAGAACGTCCGCGACTGGATCCACACCGAGGACCACAGCTCTGCCATCTGGGACATCCTCACGAAGGGCCGCATGGGCGAGACCTACCTCATCGGCGCCGACGGTGAGAGGGACAACATCACCGTCCTGAGGATGATCTTGGAGGCCATGGGTCGCGACCCCGACGACTTCGACTGGGTGCGCGACCGTCCGGGCCACGACCGCCGCTACGCCATCGACAGCACCAAGCTCCAGCGCGAGCTGGGGTGGAGGCCTGCTCATACCGACTTCGCTGAGGGTCTGAAGGCGACCATCGACTGGTACGTTTCGCATGAGGCCTGGTGGCGCCCCGCCAAGGAGGCTACCGAGGCCCGCTACAGGGCCCAGGGGCAGTAGAGGCGATTCGTCTCTCTAACCTGGAATTCTCTGCTCAGAATTGGAATTGGATTTTACCATGTCGCAAAGTAATGATGTTCAGGTCAGCGTCCTGATGATCTGCTACAACCACGAGAGGTATCTCTCTCAAGCGATTGAGTCTGTCCTCTCTCAGCAGACTTCATTTCCGTTTGAAATTTTAATTTATGACGATAAGTCGACGGACGCATCTCGAGATTTGATTTCTCGATATCAGGAACAACATCCAGACATCATTAAGTGTATTTTCCCAGGTGAAAATCAGTTTTCAAAGGGGAAGTCGCCTTTGTGTGACTTTCTGGTTCCTGCCGCAACTGGAAAGTACATTGCCGAGCTTGAGTGTGACGACGCGTGGATTGGCACGGACAAACTTCAAACGCAATTTGACTACATGGAGTCTCACGCCGGGGTCGCTTTGTGTGCTCACTCGGCAGAGCTTTACAACGACACTGCGGGCAAAATTGATGGCATTGCCAGCGACTGTGCCGAAGTGATGACTTTTTCAACGCAAGACCTCATAATGCGTGGCGGAGCCGCACTGCCGACTTGTGGCTATTTTTCCAGAACGACCGATATGAAGAATTACTTGCAGTGGCGGCCTAGCAATTGCCCTGTAGGTGATTGGCCCATGATGCTTTATCTCTCAACATGCGGTTCCGTTGTCTGCCTTCCTGAGGTTTTGGGGTTGTATCGTGTTGCTGTTGCCTCCTCATGGACTGGCAGGCGTTCGGCAAATGCGGTTGCAACTGCTAAGTTCGATAAGAGAATGCTAGGAATGATCGATGAGCTGATTTCAAAAATGCCCTCGGAGTTCCATGCTTCTTTGAGGGCAAAGCAGGCTGAATTCTTTTTTGATCTTGCTTTCCGAGCGGATGTCAGCGTTAAGAAATTGGAAGAAGAACTCGATTACCGCCTGGAAGTATCCTCTGCGCAATTGCTCAACTTACGTATCAAGCTGTTCGTCAAGCGCATTGCTAATGTGTTAGGCTTGATGCCCCTGATTGAGCGAAAGATGATACTTAGAGCCTCAAAATAATCAATCGGACTGCCTTGGTGCGTACTGTTCAGAGTTGCACCAAGGCAGTTTAAATTGGTACGTAACCTCAAGAGGCGTCTAAGATTTTGATGAGCTTTTTTGCGGTTGCCACCCATGAGAAGCAATGCTCAATATGAAGCGCCGCGTTATCGCCGCACGTCGTGGCCGCACCGCAATCGTTACAGTAAGCAAGGATCGCCTTTGCGATCTCATCCTCGCTTACTACGCTAAGCACGGTGCCGTACTCCTTGGACGGAACGACCTCTCTTGCTCCGGCACAATCCGAGACGACAATCGCACAATGCTGGGCTGCCGCCTCCAGAAGAACCGTTGGAAGCCCCTCTGGATACTCAGTGGGAAGGCAAAAACAGTCAGAGTCTCTCAGTAGTCCCGACAGCTCCTGCTTTGACAGACGCCCCATATAATGAAGCCATGTCTTATGGTTTTCAAAGAGTCTGTCCTCAAGAGGGCCACTTCCCGCGACTGCAAGATGGACGCATGCTCCCGCGGCGTTGAGGGAGGATACTGCCCCCAGAAGTTTGGGCAGGCCCTTTTCGGGGATCAATCTTCCGGCATATGTGACAAGAAATTCGTTGTCGGTCAGCGATAGGAGCTCTCTGTAGCTGTCCGGTTTGGCCGTGCTCCTATATTCAGCGCAGTCGATTGAGTTCGGTATAACAGCTTGGGCATCAAAGCCTATGCTCTTAAGCCAAGATAGCCCTCGCTCTGAAACTGAGCAGCCGATAGGCCTTTTGGACCTAATCAGACGATTGTTGATTGCCTCATAAGTACGCATCGCGAGTCCCAGAGGAGACTTTTCGTTAGAAATTGGACCCGAACTGTGATCGATTAGAACGGGTCTCAGGTTGTGGGCGCTTGCAATGCGACATCCCAGAAGACAAATCGGATAGTATCGCGTGTTGATGACAATGCCATCAAATGGAGCCTCTGTAAGCTCTTTAATCTGCTTGAAAGTGGCCTTCGAAGGAATCATTAGAGGAAAACGGTCGCCCATGATTGATTTCGAAGGAATTCCAATAACCGTTACCTCTCCATCTGAAATCCGGAAGAGTCCTTCGGTTGAGGATGTCACCACAGTTACTTTGATGTTTTGTGTTGTCAACTGTGTTGCAAGGTTATGAGTAAACTGTTCAACTCCGCCAAGGTGTGGTGGGTAAAAGGCGGAAAATATAGCTATGTGGTCGAGCACCTTATTCGTTCCTTATCTAAATGAGGGCAATAAGATAGAAGAGGAAGCGAGCCATATGAATTTTCTCAAGAAGAATTACCACTCCGACTCCAAGTCGGATTTTTGTTCTTTGGCCCTTAGGCTTCAACAGTCCAACGTATTGGTTGGATAGGTAGTTGGGGAACTTTGACTCTGCGTCTGCCTTTGCAAAAGCGTACTTCTCTTTCATAAGGGAAATGCCGCATCCATGATTGAACGAAATGAGGGCATTAATCATATTGGCGAGATAGGTGTACTCGATAACGTCCTGTCTGTCCTGGGGGATGCTGCTCAGCTCATGGTTTTTGAGGAAGGTGTCAAAGAGCTCGGCCATAATTCTCTCGTGGTTCTTTTTGTAGTTCATTGAACCAGTGATTGAGCCGGGGTTCAGCACGTAATAGTAGCCCGCGTATTGAATTACTTTAGTTTTAGCGTTGCAATAAAATGCTGATAGACTGAAGTAGATGTCTTCACCGCATTTGATTGATGTGAAGTGCAGGTCATTCTCCGATATGAAAGACCGCCGGTATAGTTTCGCACAAGCGATGGCATAGGTGGTGGAGCTCCAGACCGTATCGCTTAGGTAATGTTCGGTCAGCTTGCCGTCGATGTCTCGAATATACCCTCCAACCACAATGTCGTAGTCGCCGTCTTTTGTAGCATCGAGATAGTGCTGCAGGTAATCGGGCTTGATGTAGTCGTCGCTATCGATGAACATGACGAATTCGCCACAAGCAACTCCAAGGGCCTTCTCTCTTGAAAGGCCCAGGCCAAGATTGACTTCGTTAGTGATTACCTTAATGCGGTCCGAATGCTTTGAAACATACTCGCTCAGTATCGTTGAGCTGTTATCCGGACTGCAATCATTTACGCAAATGATTTCGTAATCGTCGTACGTCTGAGCAAGTATGCTGTCGAGGCATCGCGCAAGATACTGCTCGACATTGTATACAGGAACAATGACCGAAACCTTCATGTTTTATAACCTCTGATGGGTGCGGGAATAACTTACTATGAAATATTTTCCCGGTTTTATTATCCAAATGCAACTTTATCGAAAGGAGGTAATTAGTGATTTTGTTTGATAAGGTTGACATTTTTGTTTTGAGGCCACTTAGATGAAGGTAAGCTCACGTTGATATCTTTGTCTCCGCATTTGCGGTAAGAAGAAATACCTTCTTTTCAGCAGATCGCTCAAGTCCGTTTAGCATGGCAATGCAGTTGTCTTCATTTCGATTAGCGAGAGATTTTGTGGGGTTGGCTCAGGATTGTATTTCGTAAATTGTTTTAACCCAACAATTGGGGTTGTTGCTTTACGGTTGATTTCCAATCTCGGCCGAGCACATTGAGTAAATAGGCCATTCCCGCAGTTAGCCGAGCGCCCCTGCGGCCCCTCCTGAACTGCCTCCCATTTCTTGGACACGAAAAATGGGAGGCTTCAAACCGGACCTTGAAGGTCCAACTTTTTGTCCCCAGTCCCTATTTCACGCCTTTTGTTCCGAAGTATGCACCGGAGGATACGAAAGCTGAATTCAAAAAGAATGGATTCGAACAAGACTACCTTGATTATTCCCATGAAAGAGAATGGCGTCTGCTAGAGAATCTTGAGTTTGACTACGCCGATATTTCATTCTTGGTTGTAGATAAGGCTGAGGAGATTGAAGAGATAGTCGAGGTAACAAATGGAGGCGTTTCTACAAATTTGATTTTGCCGATGTCCACTTACAAAATGATTGAATCGTTATGGCCAGTTCATAAAATAGTTACGACATTATAGTTTCGCTAGCAACCTATTTATTGAGTTTTTAGTTTTCTGTCTAATGTTATAGCGTGAATTTGTTTTTCCGTCAGGCACCGGCTTGGATTCGACTCATTACTCGTTGTGGACACACACCTGGGTTTGCCCGTTTAAGTATTCGCCTTACTTCTGCTGCCTGTTCTTTGTTCGGATGCTTGGCGTCTTCTTGGCGGGATGTTAAATTCGGCTAATGTGCATATTCGTTGATTGCGTACGCTAATATGTTGGGGATATTAATAACAGCGAGAATGGATTTGCGTGTCCTATTGTCCAAAAACCCTTGTTGCCATTCCGGCATATAATGAGGAAGAGTGCATAGAAAACACCATAATCGAGCTTAGGCAAGTCGCGCCTAGGTTTGATTTTGTAGTTATTAATGACGGATCTCATGACCGCACGCTTTCTATCTGCGAGAATATCGGCTGCAATATTATTAACATGCCAATTAACTGTGGTCTTACGGTTGGATTTCAGACCGCGGCTCGATATGCTGTCGATCATGGATATGACTATATGGTTCAGTTTGATGCTGACGGGCAACATCGTCCTGAGTATTTGGATGCTCTTGTTGAGAAAGCAGTAAAGACTGGTTCAGATATCGTCATCGGTTCTAGGTTTCTGACTGTCCGCAAAGATAAATCGATGCGCATGGTTGGTTCACGCATGATCACTGTATTGATTAAGATGCTGACTGGTCATCGCATTAGTGATCCCACATCTGGCTTCAGACTGTTTGGCCGTCCTGTACTCGAAAGATACTATTACGACAACACTCTTAATCCCGAGCCAGAGTCACTTGCTTTGTTTTTAAAACAAGGATACTCGGTCTCCGAAGTTCAGGTCTCGATGCGTGAACGCCAAGGTGGAGAGAGCTACTTAAATCCGGTTAAATCTATGCAGTATATGCTCCGGGTATTCGTAACGCTTCTTATTGTTCAGTGGTTTAGGTGATCGTTATGTCTATATCACTTCGCGTGTTGCTAATTGTCAGCGCTGCCGTTGTTTTGTTATTTGTAGTCCGAAAGCTTAAGATGTCCCAGATGCAAGCTCTGGATTCGCTATTCTGGCTGTTGTTTAGCTTGAGCTTTGTGATTCTCGGCATTTTTCCTGAAATAGCAATCGCTTGTTCAGCCCTTTTTGGTTTTGTTTCGCCTTCGAACTTAGTTTTTTTGTACGTGATTGCCGTTCTCGTTGTGCGGGATTTCTGCAATTCACTGCGCTTGGCCAAGTTGGAGGAACGGTTAAACTCTCTTGTTCAGGCGGTTGCTTTAGATAAATAGCATTTGCTGTTTGATATTGGAGCGTTCGTTACCATGCTGCCTGTTTTGTTATGTTAATTTGACGGGGCGTAGACTGCGTTCACGCTAGTAATTTCGGCTGTTCGCGCCCTCGCACGTCATGCGTGCTTCGATAGATGGGATTCAATTGGCATCAAGTATTTCGAATAAAGAAATTAAGCACAGGATTGAGTTTATTGACGTTGCCAAGGCACTTGCAATTATCGCGGTCATCGCAGGCCATACTGCGATTCGCTTTTTGGGCTTAGGTACCGGAGCACAGTTCATATTCGCTTCGGCGTTTACTTTTCATCTACCAGTCTTTTTCGTAACGAGTGGTTATTTCTTACATGTCGATAGACGTTATGATCTTGCAAAGGAGGTCAGGGCGTTGATCATTCCTTATGCGGTTTCTTCAATTCTCATAATCGCTTTTATGTGCGCATCAAACCTCTTTCTGCATGATATGGGATCAACGAAGCAACTCTTCAAGGATTGGCTCTCTGCTAGTGTGTATGGCGCGGGCGATGTCCCCTCGGCTGAACTTGCAGTTTGGCCTTTGCGTGTGCGTATCGGTGGAACATGGTTTCTTCTTGCGTTATTCTGGGCGAGAATGATTGCGATCAAACTGTTTAAGACAAAACGACCGATATTGCTTTCCATCCTGTGTTTCTTTTTGGGACTACTTTCTGCTCACGTAGTCTTCCTTCCTTTCGATATTCAAAGTGGATTGTGCGCCGTTCCCTTTGTAATGTTGGGAACTTATGCAAATAAACGTGGCTGGTTTACCGAGAAAATCGGTGCTGAATTCGTAATTCCTGCGTTGTTTGTTGCTTGGCTCTGGGCTGTTGTTGGTTTTAATGGATTTTCGATGGCCATGTGTGATTACGGAAGGTCAGTTGTTGATTTTGTTCGCAATATCGCTGGTGCAATCGCAAGCTCTCTGTGCCTCGTTTTGTTTTTGGCGTTGATCGAACAGGGAGGGCATAATTCCTCAAAATTATGGAAAACTCTTAGCCGGTTAGGTTCTCTTACGCTGTATGTACTGATGGTTCATGTTGCAGAAGATGACATATTAAGATGGGGGCAAATCGTAGAAACGGCTGGCGCTCGTGGCCAAGGGCTGGCGTGGCTTGGTGTGCTTTTTGTTCGAATACTTGCTGACGTCTGCATCGCGTTGTTAGTGCAACGTTTGATACGGTTTCTGATGTCTAAAGCTCAAGCTGCTAAATAGCCGGTACTATCATGAATCTGTTGTCGATTGGTCGACACGGTTCCGACTCCGTGCGATTCCCAGATTCCCTATTCGACCTTCATGCCGTCCATTTTCTCTGGCTTCTGTCCTATAACAGAATCGTGTACAGCGCGGTCTGGGTTGCATGGGCGATGCAAAGATGAGATGGCGCTGCGGGATCGGCCGCTAGCAATAAAAGGCACCGAGTCCAATGTCGGTCCCGGTGCCCAAGTGTAATAACAACGGTGCTGTTTCGCGATATTCGGCAGTGTTCAGGCGATTGAATGCTCAGTATGGGCTATTAAAAATCAATCTTATATAGCTTCATATCGTCTTTTGCTAAGACAAGGCTAAAACCTGGTGTATTTTCGTTAATCGATGTTATGCCGCTCCAATCATTTTCGTTATAACCTATAAAGAATCTTTCTGGTTCATCTTTAGAATCTCCGTCATCAAGCATCAGAACATATTCAATATGGTCATTCTTAAGTGCATCTCTGATTTGCTGGCAGTTCAGATAATTTGACAACTGTTTTCTGTAGAGCCAGCTATGTTCTGTCTCCGAAGTACTCTTTGCGCCGCTGACGTGTGGATCTCGATAATATATATTCAGATCTTGAATGTCATAAGCAAAGCAGCTTCCATCAAATGGAATGTTGATGACTTTTGTTTCAGGTTTAATGAGCTTGTCAGCTTTCTCAACAAAGTCTACTTCATCAGATGAATAAACACTTGGGGACTTTTTGTCAAACTTGTAATCAAGAAGCCTCGTGTAGTCTTGAAAAGTTGTTGGATAGCCCAGGCAATTATCAACGAAAAACGGGAAGCAGACTACCAGGATAATCAAAACCGATACGCTCAGTTTTATTATTGGCGTTCCTATGGTTTTTTTGCTATGCCAATTCGATACCTTATTTTCCAATAATGAAAATAATGAAGCTAGTCCAATGCAGATTAAGGGCATAGCGGCTAAAGATGTGCAGGCCGCAATCCTATTATGATCGCAGTACCAAAAACCACAAAGATATTGTTTTACTACTCCATCACTGCTTACTGCAACAATAAACATGAATGCGGTAAGCAGATAAGACGCAACTATCCAGCGAAATTCTTTTCTTCGCATTATGCATACTATTCCGATGCAGAGCAGGATTAGCAAAATTGGATCTCTAGAATCTCGGGTAAACCCAAAAAATAAAAGGGAAATGACCGCCTTGTGTAAGGTCTGATTTGCTGGCCATTTGTAGTTTACAACGCCTTGAAATGCTGGAAGCAGAAAACAGATGGTCCATATGGCTATGACGCAGACAAGGAAGCCAAGCGTGGCAAATACTGGAATGAACTTCCCCTTTTTAGTAGCTCTTACTTTACTAAATAGGGTGTCAGACAATAATCCAATACTAAGTACACCAAGGGTAAAGAGTCCATTTGGGTGTGATCCGCATACTGCAATTATCGTCAGCAAAAACAAAAGAACTTGAGACAATTCCAGTTTGTTTTCTTTAATCGTATTGCAGATTTCAATCTCCACCGAGAGCGCTGCGGGAATTAGGGAAAGGGACAATAAATTGGGGTATAACGGGCCCCAAACAATGAATCTCCAGGGAAATCCTACGATTAACAGGCAGCCCACGGCGCCAGCGATTGTTAAGTTTCTATTGTTGGGTTCAATTGCTCTGAACAGCGCATAACAACCCGACGTATATACCATTGCGATGATTACTGCTGCTGTTATATTTTCAGCCGCCTGGACAGCTACGCCTGAAGTGAAAATCGAAAGTGCTGCGAGTAGATGAAATATAGAAGGGTAAAAGACACCTGCAGTATTTATATCCGGGCTGACTGAGGTATCAAAATAAGCGCTTGTGGATAAGACTGATAAGATTTTACTCGATGCCATGTTCTTAATTATGGCTAAATGAGTCGCATTGTCATTGTCTGGTTGAAATGCGTCAAGGCCATGCTGGTGCTTAAATAGAACTAAGAGAACCAATAGAATACCAATAAGCACGTAAAGACTCAGGATGAGAAGTTGATCTGCTTTGTTGTTAGAGGAATCGTATCTATGTTTTATGAGCGAATAGATTACAAGCAAAGCGGCCGTTGGAATTAGGAGCATCGATATGATGCCTGCATTAATACTGAGTATATGAAGAACTACTCCTAAAGTTAGGAGAATGCAGCAGCTAACAGGAGGTGCTATCGCTATCGATTTTACATTGTCGTATCCGAGGCATTTGGTTAATAAATAGCCAGGTGCGAATATGGAAAAAGTGATTGTAATAAAAGCAATAGCGATAGCCACGAAAGTCCAATCAGCTAGAGGATCAGCATAATTGACAGATCTAGATTCCTAGATATCTTTTCCAAAACTCGTCTGATGTGACGATTGGTCTGCTATTAGAGTAGGCTTCAGCGAGTTCTTTCTCACATTTCTTATATTGTTTAACATCGGCTTTGTAGCGCTTAAGAAGTTTGGCGTACTTCTCGGCGTCTTTTGTCCTTATGCATCCCATTCGGTTGTACCAGTCAATAACGATAAGGTACTTTTTCCCCCGGATTGCTCCGGCGGGATATTCCCAACCGTGTACAGGTATGACTGCAAATCCAGAACCATCTCCGGTTAGTATCCTTTGTTTATTATCGGTAATAAAATCAATCAGTCTTTGCGAAATCGATCGTGGCTTGTCTCCCGCAATCAATTGTCTATCAATATCATCAATGGAAAAGTCTTCAATTCCAATCTCGCGAGCTTGTCTCTCTAGCTCGCTGAAGGGAACCATTGCTTCCTTCTTCTTGTTTGCTTCCATGAACGTTTTCTCGGCAATTCCGATTTCGCTATAGAAATCGGGTCCTTTCATGAAGTCCTCGAATGCATCAAGAACTAAGCTGGCATTTTTATAACCATACTTTTTGAGCTCGAGTCGAACGTTATTTTTTAATTCGTACATGAAATCAGAGTTTGCTCCGAATCCAGTGGTGAATTTGGCAATAAGCGTGTTCCTCGTTGTTTGGTAGCGCTCAACTGCCGCGTTGTATCTAACATGGAAACTTTCATGCCAGATGCAGATGCTGTTCATCGTCATAAAGGGTTTATTGCATCGAACGCCGTACTCTGCATCGTCACATCTAACAAAGTAGGGAAGTGGCAATCCGTTCTCTTCAATTGTGCTTATCGGTATACAGCAGTACCACCATGCCGCGTAACGGGCGTTGGTGTCTCGAATGTTTTTAGGGATTCTAAACGTCTCGTTATAAACAATGTCTTCAAAACGGGATAGGTATAAGGGCTGTTTTGCGGGGGAGAAAGAGCCGAGGGGAGTCATATAGCCAGTGTCTTCCCACTGTTGATCTGCAATGCCGTAATTAAGCATCGCGCCGCTAATCATCGCTTCGGAATAGTCTTTGTTCACTATCCTTAGCAGGTTATAAGTTCTCTTGATGCTCTCCGGAGATACGGCCACGTCATCGTCCATAAGTAGAACGTGAGTTGCTTTCGGTTTCTGCTCCTTGGCAAGAATCATTCCGTAAGTGAAGCCGCCTGCGCCACCAACGTTCTGGTTGGGATGAATGTGGACGTGTTCGTTTTCCAAGGCTGATGAATCGAGCGTTCTGCCATTATCTATTACGTGCATATTAAAGTGGTCGGCGATTGGATCAGCGCTATCAAGAATCTCCGACTTTACTAAGTCGATATTTGATGTGATGTACTTCTCTTTCTTAAATGTCGTAGTCGCTAAGACAAGCTCAATTTCTTTTAGCGGTTGATCGGTCGAGACCGAGTAATAGCTGTTTTTAATTTGTACAGGACCCGTGGTGCGAATGATAAACCCGACCAGTATCGTATCTTTATTCGTCGTTAATTCGATATCTAGGGCGGTAAAGGAGTCGGATTTCTCTACGGTTCTTTTTGTTGCATCAAGAACAATCGGACTAGATGAGAATCTATCAGAGGTCGTTTGCACTACCTCGCACGAAGCACCCTTAAGTTCGAGGTGCAAATAATACTTTTGCGCGTTTGTATAAGTATTGAGTTTATTAATCGAAAGCGCGTTGAAATAAGTGCTGAAGTCATATTCGCCTTCTCCGTGGAGCTCCCAGGCATCACTATCGGGAAGAAAGACAACGGGTTCAGTTGAACGACAATACAAAGAGGGATAATTGACCGCGCGTGCGTTGTGCTCCAAGAGTACATTCGCGAACTTCATCAGGGGCATTTAAATCTCCATTTCTTGTAAATAATCTTGATTCATTATATAGACATACGCGATGTTTCACATTTTCCATAAGGTGTTGAAGATGCCTGCAGAGGTGTGCGACTTACAGTCAATTTAGGCGATAATGTGATTGCTTGTATCTTCTTGAAGGTAAGTATGGGAGTTTATTTTGAAACTTAATTATAAGTTAGCCAACATAGTGCGCTGCGTTGATGACCACGCGATTTCCCACTCGGAGCTCTATTATCGGGTTGAACGCGGCGGCATTGTGCGCACCCTTCCGGGGGGCTGCTTGCAGATAGATGGAACCGTTGACTTTATGACGTATGTCAACGGATTATCCGCTTTGAAATGGAGACAATACGCGCAGCTCGATGAGGTCTGTCTGAATTTGGTTCTTGATGGATCGGGGCTTGTGCGCATTTATGGCGTAGAACATGGGTCACTCGATCCAGTACAAATTAAACAGGCCCCTTTTTCTACTGAGAATGGACCGAGTTCGTTGGCCATTAGTGTCTGTTTGGAGAATTTTGACCTTATTGGATTCTCTATATCCTCCGTGGAATCGACTACCGCGACTTTGGTTAAGGGCTGTTATACCGCAACTGTGGATGAGGACGAGGTAAATCGTGTTGACCTCGCTTTGTCTACGACAACGTTTAAAAATGAGAAATATATCATTCCCAACATCGATCTCGTTAAAACCGGCATCTCAAAAGAGGACGGCCCAATCCACGACCACTTCCACATGTTTGTTGTCGATAATGGGCAGACCCTCGATTCCGCGGCACTATCTGACGAGTTGGTTACCGTGCTCCCGAATCCCAACACGGGTGGCTCAGGAGGTTTTTCGCGCGGAATGATGGCAGCCACTGAAACTCCTGGTCAGTTCACCCATATCATTTTGATGGACGATGATGTTTCCATCATGCCCGAGAGTTTGATTCGTACGTTCAATCTCCTCTCTCTTGCTAAAGGCAAATATAAGGATGCCTTTATTAACGGTGCCATGCTTTCGATGGAAGATCCCACCCGCCAGTTCGAAGATGTTTCATATGTGGCTTCTTCTGGCGCCTATCGTCGCGTAAAAGAGGATCTGAATGTTGGCAAGCTGTCCGATATCCTCGAAAACGAACGTACAAACGTCGAGGTTGACCAGGCTTACGGAGCCTGGTGGTATAGCTGCGTTCCGGTGAAGGCTATCGAAAAGAACGGCTTTCCCATGCCTTTCTTTATTCGCTGCGACGACGTTGAGTTTGGCATGCGCAATAAGCCTGTCTACATGACCATGAATTGCATTTGCGTGTGGCATGCAAGCTTTGAGGGGCGTTTCCGCGCTTCGGTTGATTGCTACCAGTACTTCCGTAACTTCTTTGCCATGATTGCTCTCGATGATTGTGCTGATGAGAAGATGTTTGTCCTTCGTATTCAGCGAGGGGTGCGTCAGAACTTGCGCGATATGGACTATCAGGCTGCCGAGTTTATTCTCGATGGCTTTGAGGATTATCTGCGTGGCCCTGAGTATCTCCAGAAGCTTGATGGCGCCGCGGCGATGATCGGCAAGGGTAAGTTAAACGAAAAGCTGATTCCTGTTTCCGAAATGGATCCAGAGCTTCTTCGCAAGGCCGGGGTTACGGAGCAAGTGCTCGCTAATGTTAATCTGGAATCCCATCCTTCGAAGTTTATGAAGTACTGGAGATCTATTCCTTACGACAAGCACTATCTTCCCGATGCACTGTTGCGCGGTAAGCCCGGCTATGCAGTTAAGAATGGCAGCTGTACGCTTGAAGGCAATTCGACGCGTTGCAAGACGCTGGTCTTTCTTGATCCGACCCGCGAGAAGGGGTCGGTCCGCACGATGGACCGAGCGCGGTTTAAGAGTATTCGCCGCCGAGAGCACGAACTGATGGAGCGATATCGTAAAGAAGGCAAGAATGTCAGGGGGGCATGGAAAGATGCCATGCCGTACATGACTTCGCGAGAGTTCTGGGAACAGTATTTGGGTCTTAAATAAGATGAGGTCCGGATTAAGTCCGGACCTCTTCTTATTTCGAATAGGTTTTATAGGCTTGTAGCTCCCATTGCTTTCGTTCTACCTTCGCAACCGAGTCGAGAATGAGCCCCGTTGCCAGGCTTAGCCCGCATAAGAACATGAACGAGACGGCGAGCATTGCGGTGGGGAAGCGAGGGACTAATCCGGTCTGGATGTACTCTGCGACGATTGGTATACCGAGGGCGAGCCCTATGATGGCAAAGATCATCGCGATAAGACTAAAGAACTTGAGCGGACGATAGTCTTTAAAGAGCGTTCCAATCATTGCTATGACTTTAATACCGTCGCTAATTGTGTTGAGCTTGGACTCGGAGCCGGCAGGGCGATCACGATACTCCACCGGTACGTCTTGAATTCGCCAGCGGTGATCGACGGCGTGGATTGAGAGCTCGGTTTCGATCTGGAAGCCCTCACTCAAAACGGGGAAGGTCTTGACGAAGGGTTTGCTCATGGCTCGGTAGCCGGTCATCACGTCGTCAAAGCTGTAGCCGTAAATCCATTTGATCATCGCACGAACAAGGTTGTTGCCAAAGCCGTGAAAGGCTCGTTTATTCTCTTCGGCATAGGTGCCGTTTGACAGGCGATCGCCAACGGTCATATCTGCTTCGCCGTTAAGGATGGGCTCACAGAGCGATTTGGCGGCTTCGGCGGGGTAGGTATCGTCGCCGTCGACCATCAAGTAGCATTCGGCATCGACATCGCGGAACATTTGGCGGCACACGTTGCCTTTGCCCTGCCTGGGCTCGTGGCGCACCGTAGCCCCGTGGTGCTTGGCGATTTGCGTAGTGTCGTCGGACGAGTTGTTGTCGTAAACGTAGACTATTGCACCGGGTAGCTCTCGATGGAAATCGTCGACAACTTTGCCAATCGTCAGCGCTTCGTTGTAGCAAGGGATTATGACGGCGGTATTCGAATAGTCCATGTAGGACCTCCTTTAATGACTCAGCTGGTCGAAAGTATACCTATCGCTCGTCCCTTTGCTTAGATATGGGTTAGTTCTCCAAATTTGTTGCGGTGGGTAATCGTCTGCGCGGGAGGGCTATACTTTCCACTGTTATGTTTTACGAGACAAGGAGATGGTCCGTGGCTGACAACGTAGAGAGTCAGAAAGCGGTGGCTAAACCGGCCTCTCACGCTAAAAATGATTTTGAAAAGGACAAGTTCATTCTTAAGCAGCTTGTCACCAAAGATTTTAAGATTAAATATCGTCGCAGTGTTCTGGGTGTGGCGTGGTCCGTGCTTAACCCGCTGCTGATGATGATTGTTATGTCGATTGTGTTTTCGACAATCTTCGCGCAAGGCCGTAATGGCTCTGTTACCCCCGAGTTGTATCCGCTTTACCTGATTGTCGGTAACGTAACGTTCTCCGTCATGTCCGAATCGACGAACCAGGCGCTCATGTCCATCATTTGGGCGTCTTCTCTGCTTAAGAAGGTTAAGGTCCATCGCTGGGTGTTTCCGGTGCAGAAGGTGCTGTTTTCTCTTGTCAACTTTTCCTTCTCTTTGGTTGCCGTCGCCCTTGTTATGCTCTTTTTCCGTGTTGTCCCTACCTGGCATTTAATTCTGCTGCCGGTTTGCTTGCTGTTGCTTATGTGTTTCTGCATGGGCTTGGGCATGATGCTGTCGGCGCTGGCGGTCTTTTTCCGCGACGTTATGCACCTGTGGACCGTTGTTATCACGGCCTGGATGTATCTGACGCCTATTTTCTGGACGACCGATTACATTAGCCAAATGGCACATTGGATCCAGGTGCTGGTGGTTGTGAATCCCATGTACAACTATCTCCAGTTTATGCGTGATATCTTCCTGTTCAATACCGTGCCTTCTGCGCTTACGTTCGGCTTATGTGTTGCCTGGGCTATTCTTGCTCTTGCTATTGGCTATACCGTATTTCATAAGACCGAGCACAAGTTTATTCTCTACATCTAAGGAGTGCTGTTCATGACTGAATCTGCTATTGATTACAGCAAGCAGCCCCTTGCTGTTGAGGTCAAAGACGTCACCATGATCTTTAATATGGCGTCTGAGTCGCTTACAAACCTCAAGGAGTACTTTATTAAGCTCGCCAAGCACGAGCTGTTCTTTGAGGAGTTCCGTGCGCTTAAGCACATTTCGTTTGATGTGCATCGCGGCGAGGTCGTAGGCCTTGTTGGTACTAACGGTTCCGGTAAGTCCACGATGCTCAAGATCATCGCTGGCGTTTTGGAGCCCAGCGAAGGCGAGGTTAAGGTCCATGGCAATATTGCGCCGCTGATTGAGCTCGGTGCCGGCTTTGACCCTGAGCTTACCGCGCGTGAGAATATCTATCTGAACGGTGCGCTGCTTGGCTATACCAAGGAGTTTATCGACGCTAGTTTTGACGAGATCATTGAGTTCGCTGAGCTTAAAGACTTCGTTGGCATGCCCTTGAAGAACTTCTCTTCGGGTATGGTTGCGCGCATTGCCTTTGCTATCGCCACGATTACCGAGCCCGATATCCTAATCGTCGATGAGACGCTTTCTGTTGGCGATGTCTTTTTCCAGCAGAAGTGCGAGCGTCGCATTCAGCACTTTATCGAGAGTGGTGACGTCACGGTCTTATTCGTTTCTCACTCCATGGAGCAGGTTGAGCGCATTTGCCAGCGTGCCGTATGGATCGAGAAGGGTGACCTGCGCATGGATGGTCCCGTGGACGAGGTCTGCAAGGCGTACCATGACCAGTTCAAGTAGGTTATAATTTATTAGCCGTATGAACTTGTACCCGCTTGGACGTGCGGCTATTATGCTCCATTAGCTCAGTTGGATAGAGCAGGGGACTTCTAATCCCAAGGTCGACGGTTCGAATCCGCCATGGAGCACCAGAGAGTTTTTGAAGACCCGGTTATTGTGCCGGGTCTTTGCTTTTTGGGACGCGTGCGCGTGCAGTGCTCCCTCAACAATAAGTCCGATGCAGCGATGCTGCACCGGACTTTCTACATCCCAGAATGGCTATTAGCCTTT
This sequence comes from uncultured Collinsella sp., assembly GCA_902479075.1. Lineage (GTDB taxonomy): Bacteria > Actinomycetota > Coriobacteriia > Coriobacteriales > Coriobacteriaceae > Collinsella. The sequence continues at coordinate 61,028 of CABSNK010000007.1, read as the reverse complement.
GGCTGTTGGGCTCTTACGCCTCCGTGGGCTCCACGCCCAGCTCGTTGCGGACGAGCTCGAAGGCCGCGGCGATGGCCTTGTCCATGTCATAGTACTTGTAGCCGCCCAGGCGACCGGCAAAGATCACGTCGCCCTCCTGCGCCGCCAGCTCCTCGTACTGCTTGTACAGGGCCTCGTTCTTGGCGTCGTTGATGGGGTAGTAGGGCTCGTCGCCGGGCTTCCAGTCGGCCGGGTACTCGCGCGTGATGACGGTCTTGTCCTGCGTGCCGAACTCAAAGTGTTTGTGCTCGATGATGCGCGTGTAGGGGATCTCGCGCTCGGTGTAGTTGACCACGGCCACGCCCTGGTGGTCCTGCTCGTCGAGCGTCTCGGTCTCAAAGCGCAGACTACGGTACTCGAGTGTGCCCAGCTTAAAGTCGTAGAACGCGTCGATGGGGCCGCAGTAGATCGTCTTGGCGGCGATATCGGGCTCGGCGGCGGCCAGCTCCTTGTACTCCACGCCGCAGCGCACCTCGACGCCCTCGAGCATGTTGGCGACCATCTTGGTGTAGCCGCCCATGGGGATGCCCTGGTAGCGGTCGTTAAAGTAGTTGTTGTCGTAGGTAAAGCGGCAGGGGAGGCGCTTGATGATGCTCGCGGGCAGGTCCTTGCAATCACGGCCCCACTGCTTCTCGGTGTAGCCCTTCACGAGCGTTTCAAAGATGTCGCGGCCGACGAGCGACAGCGCCTGCTCCTCGAGGTTCTGCGGCTCGCCGATGTTCTCGGCGGCCACCTGCTCGGCGATCTTGGCCTTGGCGTCTGCCGGCGTGACGACGCCCGGCCACATCTTGGCGAAGGTGTTCATGTTGAAGGGCATGTTGTACATGTTGCCGTGGAAGTTGGCGACCGGCGAGTTGACGTAGTTGTTGAACTCCGCGAAGCGGTTGACGTAGTCCCAGACGTCCTTCATGGAGGTGTGGAAGATATGCGCGCCGTAGCGGTGGACCTGGATGCCCTCGACGTCCTCGGTGTAGATGTTGCCGGCGATGTGGTCGCGGCGGTCGATGACCAGGACCGACTTGCCGGCGCGCCTGGCGGCATTGGCAAAGACGGCGCCCGAAAGGCCGGCGCCGACAACGAGGTAATCGTACTGGGACATGGATATGCTCCTTTGTATGTCAATTGGACAGTTACTTTAGTTTAGGGACAAACGCTACTGACTCATTTGGCCCAAAGATTAGTGTAGCAGACGCTCCCCCAGCAGCTCCAGCGCATGCGCGTAGCCTGGTTTCCAAATGATCTTAAGGGCTCGCTATTCTGCCTTCAGACACTCGGGCAAGACGCTTGCAACTGCATCCATTGCCTGCGGCTTCAGGTACTGCTCATTGAGCTTCGCCTTTTGTAAGCATAACGAGTGTCTGCCGAGTATTTGACCAACACATCGGTGAAGAACCGCTCCCAGCTCAGATAGTTGCGGCTTTCGATATAGCTCGAAGGGTCCTTGAGGATTTCTGGAATGTCGTTGTTGGGGATGAGGCCAGATCGCAAAAGCACCCACTCAAATGATTCCGGGAGGAACAAGCGAACGTTCTTGTAAACGCGCTGCCCTAGTACCTTTTCGATGTAGGGACCAAACGCTGCGCCGTCTCCTATGGCAAGGATGTTTTGCTCGGGACATTCGTGAATCGTTCGTTTTAGGTTTGCTACGCCGGTAGCGGTGTAGCAGGGGATTCCCAGTCGGTTGCAAAGGGCGCTGTAGAATTGATAGCCAGACTTGCTATCCTCGACAATTACGGCATCGGGATTGTCAAAACCTACGTTAAGGTCCTGATACAGCATGTTTGCCGTGTGGGTATAAAGCGGTTTGGTCACCGAGTAAAAACGCTTGTCGCTTTTACGGCCGTTAATTACTTTGCTCGTCGTGTTGACCAGTTTTAGGATTTCGTCGACGCTGTAGGGGAGTTCATTGGCATCACGGCGAGATATCAGAACAAAATAGTTGGACGATACGCTGACGGCTTTGGCGAAGTCCTTTGAGTAGATAAACTCGTTACCCTCATCTAGAAAGACGATTGAATCTTCGATGATCGACAGCTCGCGCTCCCAACGTCTGCCGGAAAGCGTTTCGCAAGGCACGTCGCAGCTGAGTGTAACGCCGCTTTCCGGTCCTCGGTCGTTGTAGTCGCGAATCATCGAGATGAGCGTCGTTTTGCCCGTGCCGCTGTTGCCGCGTATAAAGGAAATATTGCGCTTAAACGTGAGTGTGTATTTGACCTTTGCCCGCTCTACGACAACGGTATGCGTTCCCTTCATTACTCATCAACATCCAAAAAGTCATTTGTAGCACCGACGAACTCCTGCATGTTCCTGACGATGCGGCCGTCGTTATCGATGCGAATCTCAAAACGCTTCCAAGGGAACTTCATGATGTGGTAAAGGGTTACAAGGGCGTCTTGCTCTTTGCCGATCTTGAGTAGCCAGCGGGCGCAATTGTCTCCACAGGTAGATGCGTTGAACACCATATTTGGGAGATTGCGCACCAGCAGCAGCGTCTTGACGCCGCCCGACAGTTCGAGTGGGGTGATCGAGCCCAGCTGCTTGCTTACGATGTTGTGGGGGCCGATGAGCTCTGATCCGTCCACGCTTTTAATGATCTGCGCGGCCATAGGGTCTTCGAACCATGAGTCCAAGTATGAGTTCCTAAAATAGGTCTCGGTATCGTAGATGGAACCGGGGTAATCTCCCAGATGGATGCTTAACATGCGCGTCTCCAGACGTTGTGTGACTGCAATGATTATATGCCAGTAATAAAGTGCCGCCAGTAGCGAGGTTGCTGCTGGCGGCACTGGCATTATTAGCGTGTTAATCGCGTTGATGGATTTGCTCGCGAGGCTACTTTTCGAGACGCTCCCTCAGCAGCTCCAGCGCATGGGCATAACCCTGGAGGCCTTCGCCCGTAATGGTGGCGAAACAGGCCAGGCGTGCATAACTTACCTGGCGGAAGTCCTCTCGCGTCTCGACGGCGCTGATGTGGACCTCAACGGCGGGGATGGCGACGGCTTTGAGGGCGTCGAGGATCGCCACGCTGGTGTGCGTGTAGGCAGCCGGGTTGATGACGATGCCGTCGACCTTGCCGTAGGCCTCCTGGATCTTGTCGACGATGCCGCCCTCGTGGTTAGACTGGAAGACCTCGACCTCGTCAAAGCCCTGCGCGGCGCCTGCCTCCTGGCAGATCTGGACCAGGCGGTCGTAGTTGTCGCTGCCGTAGATGCCCGGCTCGCGAATGCCGAGCATGTTGAGGTTGGGTCCGTTGATGACGAGTGCTTTCATGACTGCTTCCTTTGGGGTTGGTCGATTTGGCGAGGCGGAATGAAAAACCACCACAAAGTTGCCTGTCCCCTTTGTGGTGGTTTTTGTTAGAGAGCGGGTGGGAGGGTGTCGAGGACGGCACGGGCGGTGTTGGCGGCGCAGTCGCGCGAGTCGATGATGTGGTCGGCCCAGGCGCGGTAGCGCGGCATGCGCTGCTCGGCGAGCTTTTCGATGCCATCGCGGGCAGTGATGGGGCGTCCCTTATGAGCGAGTTCGTCGAGCTTGCGGTTAAGCATCACGATTTGGCTGTTCTGGTGCAGCAGCGGGTAGTTCTCGTCGCGCGTGACCACGCCGCCGCCGGTGGAGAGCACCAGGCCACTGCGCTTGGAGATGTCGGCTAGCGCCGCCGTCTCCTGCTCGCGGAAGGCCGCCTCGCCGCGCTCGACTATATAGTCGGCGCAGGGCATGCCCAGGCGCTCCTCGAGGGCGCGATCGAGATCGATGTGCTCGCGACCCGTGAGCTGGGCGATCTGCTCGCCCACGCGGGTCTTGCCCGAGCCCGGCATGCCGATGAGCGCGATGTTCTGCTCGCGGTGAGACAGGCGCTCCGTTACGTCCAGGATGCGCTCGCGCGGGGTGGCTTTGCCGGTGTAGCGCTCAACAGCCTGTGCTGCTTGTGCCACAAGCATGAGCAAGCCGCCGATGCAGGGGATGCCGCGGCGCTCGGCCTCGAGCATCAGACCCGTGCGGGCGGGGTTGTAGACAATGTCGATGACGCCCTCGAGCGCATCGAGGCCTTCGAGCGTGCAGGGAGCGTCGGGGCAGTGGGGGAACATGCCGGCAGGCGTGCAGTTGACGAGCAGCGCGGCATCGGATTGCTGCGCGATGTTGTCGTAATTGACCTCGCTCGTGCGACTCACGGGTACGACGATGGCGCCCAGATCGCCGAGCACCATGCTGGCCGTAGTACCCGCGCCACCGGTGGCACCGAGCACGAGGACCTTCTTACCGGCAACCTCAACGCCCAGCTCTTCGACCAGGCACTGAAAACCAAAGTAGTCGGTGTTGTCGCCGCGCAGGCGGCCATCGGGCAGGCGCGTGATGGTGTTGACGTTGCCCATGCGCTCGGCGAGCGGGCTCAGCTCGTCTAGGTATTCCATGACGGCGCGTTTGTAGGGGATGGTCACGTTGGTGCCCTCCCACTCGTTGCCCGTCATAAAAGCCTCGAGATCCTCGGGCTCGCGCTCAAAACGCACGTACTTGAGCCCAGCGAGCTCTTTGTAGATGGTCGGGGTGTAGCTGTGGCCCAGCACGCGGCCCAGCACGCCGTAGGGGCGGGTTGCGACGGTATCGGTCATCTAGAGCACCTCCGTATAGCTGCCAAAGTAGGTGAAGCTCTCGCACACGTCGTCGATTGAGTCGAGCAAGTCGTCGAGGGCCTTGCTGCCAAAGGGGCAGTCCAGGTCAAAGTAGAACATAAACTCAAAGTCGTGCCCGGGGATGGGGCGGCTCTCGAGCTTGATGAGGTTGATGTTGAGGGCGTAGAAGCGCTCGAGTACGCGATAAAGCGCGCCCGGCTCATTGGCCGTGGTGATCATGAGCGAGGTACGGTTGGCACCGGGATAGACGCGCGGTTCGCGACTGATGACGACGAAGCGCGTGTAGTTGTTGTCCGAGTCCTGGATGTTGGGCTCCAGCACCTCGAGGCCATACAGCTCGGCACAGCTGCGCGAGGCGATGGCGGCGACATCGGTGCGCTCGGAGTTGGCGACCATCTCGGCCGACATAGCGGTGTTGGGGTACTTGGTGGCATGCAGTCCGTGGCCCTCGATAAAGCCGGCGCACTGGGCAATGGCTTGGCCGTGGCTGTAGACCTCACGCACGTCGGCGAGTTTGGTGCCGGGTTTGACGAGCAGGTTGTGATCGATCTTGAGGCGCAGCGAGCGCACGATATGGAAATCGAATTGGGCGAGCAAGTCGTAGACGGCGTTGACCGAGCCGGCGGTGGAGTTTTCGATGGGCAACACGCCAAACTCGCAGAAGCCGTCGCGCACGGCGCGCATGACGCCCTCGAAGGTATCAAAGAAGGCAATATCGGGCACGTCGAAGAGTTTGCATGCGGCGATCTGGCTGTAGGCGCCCTCAACGCCCTGGCAGGCGACGGTGGCCGTTTGGGGGAAGGGTGTGTCAAAGGCTGCGGCCGTGGCGCGGGCTTTTTGCGACACCGTGGTGCCCTTGAGCTCATTGATGTAGCGCTGCTGCTCGGCTTTGCTCATGCTCATGAGGAGGCGGAACAGTGTGATGGTTTGGGCCTCGTAGCGCTCGGGTGAGCGGCTGGCGAGGTTGTTAAGCTTGGAACGCTCGCGGGCGGGGTCGAAGACGGCCTTACCCATCTCGATCTTGGATTTGGCGACTTCGGTGGCAATGTCCATGCGCTCGACAAAGCTGTTGAGCAGCGTGGTGTCGATGCCATCGATGGCCTGGCGAATATCGGCAAGGTCCATGTAGGTCCCTTTCACGTGTTGGTGATTTTTCTGGGACGGGGATTAAAAATCATTGTGTACCTAATGATTTTTTAATCCCCGTCCCAGAAAAATCACTGGGTGGGCGTGGGGGCCGGAGTTGGCCCCCGGAGATTTTTAGAGCTGGGCGGCGTCCTCGAGGAGGGCATCCCAGATGGCGAGGGCGGCGGCTGCCTCGGCTACGGGGACGGCGCGCGGGACGATGCAGGGATCGTGACGGCCGTGGACCGAGAGCTCGGCGTTTTCCATGGCGTCCATATCTACGGTCTGCTGCTCGCGACCGATGGAGGGCGTCGGCTTCACGGCCATGCGCCACATGACGGGTGCACCGGTGGAGATGCCGCCCAGAATGCCGCCGGCGTTGTTAGACTCGACCGCAATCACGCCGGTCTCGGCATCTACGCGGTACGGATCGTTGTTCTCGCTGCCGCGCATGGCGGCCACGGCAAAGCCCATGCCAAACTCTACGCCCTTTACGGCGGGGATGCCAAACGCGATCTGCGCGATGCGGTTCTCGATGCCGTCGAACATGGGGTCACCGATCCCCGCGGGAAGCCCGTAGATGCCGCACTCCACGATGCCACCGATGCTGTCGAGCTCATCGCGTGCAGCCAGAATTTCCTCGCGCATGCGACCGGCAGCGGCGGCGTCAATGCAGGGCAGGTCGTTCGTAAGGATCGCCTTGCGGTCGGCCTCGCGATAGACCATGTCGTCCATGGGCAGGTCGGAGATGCCGCCGATCTGCGCCACGTGAGCCATGACCTTGATGCCACGGGCCTCGAGTGCCTGCAGCGCAATACCGCCGGCGATGCATAAGGGGGCCGTTAGGCGGCCGGAGAAGTGCCCGCCGCCGGCGACGTCATGCATGTTGTGGTACTTCACGCGCGCCGGAAAGTCTGCATGCCCGGGGCGGGGCTTGCGACGCAGCTCGGAATAGTCCTTGGAGCGCGTGTTGGTGTTCTCAATGATCGCAGCGATGGGCGCGCCGGTGGTGTGTCCATCGACCACACCGGCGATGATATGCGCGGCGTCGGCCTCGCGGCGCTTGGTTGCGGTCTCGTCGCGACCGGGGGCACGACGGTCCAAAAAAGTCTGCAGCTGCTCCTGGTCAACGGCGATACCCGCGGGGATGCCGTCGAGCGAGCAGCCGATAGCAGGGGAGTGCGACTGACCGAAAATGCTTAAGTGCAAAACGTTGCCAAAGGTCGAGGACATGCTACTCCTCCTCGAGCGTGACCTTGCCGCCCAGCAGACGGTAGTGGTCAAAGAAATCGGGATAGGACTTGTTGACGGCCTCGGCGCCGTGGATCACGACCTCGCCGGTAGCACGGCTCGCAGCGATGGCGGCCATCATGGCGATGCGATGGTCGTTGTGCGAATCGACCTCGCCGCCGGTAAAAGCGTCGACACCCTTGATGATGAGGTCGTCGCCGGCAATGCGCACCTGCGCGCCCAGTGCGGTGAGCTCGCGGGTGGTGGTGACCAGACGGTCGGATTCCTTGATGCGCAGGCGGGCGCAATCGCGGATGAACGTGCGGCCTTGCGCCAACGATGCCACGGCAGAGATAACGGGCACCAAGTCGGGGATGTCATGGGCGCTCATCTCAAAGCCGGCGAGCTTGTCGGACTGGACGGTGGCGGCGTTGGTGGAGCGCACGATGCGGGCGCCAAAGCGCGAAAGCGCGGCAAGCACGTTGCGGTCGCCCTGGGCCGAGCTAAGCGACACGCCCTCGACAGTGATGGGGTCGGAGCCGATGGCGCCGGCGCACAGCCAAAAGGCGGCGTTGGACCAGTCGCCCTCGACAGCCACGTTGCCAGGCGTGCGGTACGAGCCACTGCTCACGCGGAAGTTCGTGATTTCGGGTTGGCCGTCCTTGGCGGGGATGCGCTCGACGTTGACCTCGACGCCGAAGGCCTTCATGGCCTGGATGGTCAGGTTGATATAGGGACGGCTCTCGATTAGGCCGGTCACCTGCACGCAGGAGGGCTGGGCCAGTAGCGGGGCTGCCAGCAGCAGGCCGGAGATGTACTGCGAGCTCACGTTGCCCGGCAGGATAAAGGTGCCCGGGCGCATGCGGCCGCTCGTCTTGAGCGGAAAACCGCCCAGACCCTGCAGGTCGCAGCCGGCGGCAATGATCTCGTCGGAGAGCGGGGAGAGGGGGCGAGCGCCCAGGCGGCCCTGGCCCACAAAGGTGGCCTCTGCCCCCAGTGCGCAGGTGACGGGCAGCATAAAGCGGAGCGTGGAGCCGCTCTCGCCGCAGTCGAGCGTGCCGCCCGCAAGTGCCTTGAGCAGACCAAACTCAATACTCTTCATGGTGGGGTGCACCTGGAAGCCGTCCTCGACGGTCTCGATGCGGGCGCCCAGGGCCGTGAGGCAGCGCACCGTGGCCTCAATATCGGCGCAGGTGGTGTTGCAAGTGACGTGCGTCTCGCCGTTGGCGAGCGCAGCGCAGATGATGAGGCGGTGCGCCATCGACTTGGATGCGATGGCGGGGACGGTGCCCTTGAGCGGGGAGGGGGTGATGCGGGCTAGCATGCGGATGTGTCTCCCTTCTGGCCGAGGCCCTCGGCAATTAAATCATGGAAGGTGGAAAGCGGCGTGCGGTCGATGCTGCAGCGGCCAATACCGTGCGGAATCACCAGGTCGATAGTGTCACCGGCGCGTTTTTTGTCGTGCAGCGCCTCGGCAAAGATGGCGTCGGCCGAAAGCTCGCAGCGGGTTTTGAGGCCGTGGCGCGCGCAGAGTTCCTCGATGCGACCGGGCAGCTCGGCATCGCAAATGTCGTGCAGGGCCGCGGCACGCGTGATGATGCTCATGCCGATCGACACACAGTTACCGTGTCCCAGCTCAAAGTGCTCGCAGGCCTCGACAGCGTGTCCGGCGCTGTGTCCAAAGTTGAGGAGCTTGCGCTGGTTGGTCTCGCGCTCGTCGGCAACGACCACGGCGCGCTTGATGTCGATATTGCGGGCGATGATGAGTGCCACGCGAGCCACGTCCTGGTTAAGCAGCTCCAGCGTGAGCGGGGTTTTCTCCAGTTCGGCGAAAAGCTCGGGATCGGCGATTACGGCGTGCTTGACGACCTCGCCGCAGCCGTCGGCGAACTGCTCGGGCGTGAGGGTGGCGAGGCACCCCACATCGGCGATAACCACGCTCGGCTGCCAAAAGGCTCCGGCGAGATTTTTGCCGGCGGCCAGGTCGATGGCCGTCTTGCCGCCCACCGACGAGTCCACCATGGCGAGCAGGCTCGTGGGGATCTGCACAAACTTGCAGCCGCGCATGTAGGTGGCAGCCACAAAGCCGGCCACGTCGCCCACGACGCCGCCGCCGAGCGCCACGATCACGTCGGAGCGCGAAAGCTCGTGTTCGGCCACAAACTCAAGAATGGCAACGTAGGTCTCGGCGCGCTTGTGTACCTCGCCGGCCTCGAAGGTGCAAATGCTTACCTCATAGCCTGACGCCTCCAGGCTCTGCTTAACGGGCATCTGGTAGAGCGGGCCCACGTTGGTGTCCGTCACGATGACGGCGCGGGTGCCTCCGGCGGTGGCGCGAACGAGTGGCCCTGCCTGCTCCAGCAAAAACGTGCCCACGTGTACCTGGTAGGGGCGTGCGGTGTCGATATCGATGGTAATCGCCATAAGCTATGGTCCTTTCGACCTGGCGTGATAGGTGGTCTAGTGGGCGCTCTCGTCGTCGAGTGCGCGCTTGATGCGATCGCCCTCGGCAAGGAGATTCTCAAGATAACGCTGGTCGCGGTTCTTGAGCGCACGGCTGTAGGCGCCGAGCGAATCGATCAGATGGTCGATCTCGAAGGCGAGAGCGTCGGCGTCGTCAATCATGAGCTCGGACCACATCTGCGGGTTGAGGTGTGCCACGCGCGTGAGGTCGCGGTAGCTACCGGCTGAAAAGCCGTGGTGGACCTGGGCGGTGGGGCTCTTTACGTAGGCGTTGGACACCACGTGTGCGAGCTGGCTCGTAAATGCGATCACGCGGTCGTGCTCGGCGGCGGTGGTCACGCTGAACTTGCCAAACCCCAAGGGACGCACCATCTCGCGCACCTGGCCCAAGAGCTCCAGCTTAAGGGCATCGTCTACCGCAGGCGGAACGAGCACGAGCGGTGCGCCCTGGAACAAGTCGGCGCGGGAGTGCGCGTAGCCCGAGAACTGGGTGCCCGCCATGGGGTGTGCGCCCACAAAGTAAAAGCCGTGCTCTCGTGCGAGCTCAAAGGCACGCTCGCACACAATGCCCTTGACGCCCACGGTGTCGATTACCACGGGGCCCATGATGGCTTCGGTGTCGGTGGCGTCGGCGAGCGCCTGGGCGTGGGCCTCGAGCCACTCGATGCATCCTTTAGGATAGCAGGCAAGGACGATGATGTCGCACTTGCCGAGCGTCTCGTCGTTGAGCTCGCCGGCGACGGTACCCATGCTGGCGGCCGTCATCACGTCATCGTCGGGGTCCCAGGCAAGCACGCGAACGCCCGCCTGCGCATAGCCGCGGGCAAAGCTGCCGCCGATGAGGCCCAGGCCCACGATGCCGGCGCACTTGGGTCCACCCTGGTTGACGCGTGCGTTTCTCACCGTACCCATGGGTTACTCCTGAACGGTCTCTTGGCAGACGACCTCGCGGATGGCGCGGATGCGGCGCATGGTGTCGTCGAACTGGTCGGGGGTGAGGGCCTGAGCACCGTCGGACCAAGCGTGGCTCGGGTCGTCGTGGACTTCGATCTCCAGACCGTTGGCGCCGCAGGCAGTCGCGGCGAGCGCCATGGGCTCGACATAGCGGGTGTAGCCGGTGGCGTGGCTGGGGTCGGCGACGACGGGCAGGTGCGACAGGTGGTGCAGCACCGGCACGGCGTTGAGGTCGAAGGTGTTGCGGGTGCGGGTCTCGAAGGTGCGAATGCCGCGCTCGCACAGGATGACGTTGTCGTTGCCCTCGCTCATGATGTACTCGGCAGCCATGAGCAACTCATCGACGGTGCCGGACATGCCGCGCTTGAGCAGGACCGGGGTCTTGGTCTTGCCGACCTCCTTGAGCAGGGGGAAGTTCTGCGCGTTGCGGGCGCCGATCTGCATGACGTCGATCTTCTTGTCCAAGAAGACCTGCACGTCGCGCGGGTCCATGATCTCGGTGACGATCGGCATGTCGAGCTCGGCGGATGCCTCGCATAGCAGGTCCAGGCCGGCGGGGCCCATGCCCTGGTAGGCGTAAGGGGAGGTGCGGGGCTTGTAGGCGCCACCGCGCAGCATCGTGGCGCCGGCGGCCTTCACGCGGCGGGCGATGCGGATGAGGTTCTCGCCCTCGACGGAGCAGGGTCCGGCGATGACCTGGAACTGGTCGCCGCCGATCTTGACGCCGTGGCCGCAGTCGATGACGGAGTCCTCAGGGTGGAACTTGCGGTTGGCACGCTTAAAGGGCTCGGAGACGCGCTGCACGCGCTCGACGACATCCATGGACTCGAGCAAGAACGGGTCGATCTTGGTCGTATCGCCCACCAGGCCGATGATGGTCTCGTTCTCGCCGCGCGAGACGTCGGTCTTGAGACCCTTCTTCTCAATCCAGCTGACGATATGGCCGACGGCCTCGTCGCTGGCGCTCTGCTTTAAAATCGCAATCATGGTGTGCCTCTCACCTCGATGGATAGCTCTTGCAAAAACGGCCCGCATCGCGAGCCGTTATATATGTGCATGAGAGTTTATACTAATTGTTTCACTTTTGCGTTCTAAGGTGAGCCTCTGCGCCGTGTCTCCCACGTAATTGCAAAGCTTTTTCTATTCTTTTGTTAGCCCGTGGCGCACTTGGGTATAATGCCAACCGTTCGCCCTATTAGCTCAGGGGATTAGAGCGTCTGCCTCCGGAGCAGAAGGCCGTTGGTTCGAATCCAACATGGGGCACCCTCGAACGTAAGACCGTCCGAACCTCGCATGGTCCGGGCGGTTTTCTTATACCGACGCGACGTGATGGGACAAGGTATGGCAGCAACGGATATCGAGCACGGACTCTCGACCGCCGAGGTCGAGGAGCGCATCGCCGCCGGTAAGATCAACCGCAACATGGAACGCAAGACCAAGTCGGTCCGCGAGCTCATCATCGAGAACCTCTGCACGCTGTTTAACTTGATCAACGTGGTTTTGGCGATTTTGGTGTTGCTGACCGGTTCGTTTAAGAACCTGACGTTCCTGTTCGTGGTGTTCTTGAACACGGCAATTGGCGTCATCCAGTCCATGCGCTCCAAGCGGATGGTCGATAAGCTTACGCTGCTCACCTCTAAGAAGGCCATCGCGGTGCGCGACGGCGCCGAGGTAGAGCTCGACCTGGACCAGATCGTGCTCGACGATATCATTCGCCTGGGGCGCGGCGACCAGATTCCCGCCGACGCCGTGGTGGTGTCGGGTGAGGCACTCGTGAACGAGAGCCTGCTGACGGGCGAGAGCGATCTCATCAAAAAGCAGCCCGGCTCCGAGCTCATGAGCGGCAGCTTTATCGACTCGGGCCTGCTGCGCGCCCGCGTGATCCATGTTGGCGCCGACAACTACGTGGCCAAGATCAACAACGAGGCCAAGTACGTCAAAAAGGTCAATTCCGAGATCATGAATGCGCTCAACGCCATCGTGCGCTTTGCGAGCCTCATTATGATTCCGCTCGGCCTGGCGCTCTTTGCCTCGAGTGTGAGCGAGCTGTGGGATGCCGCCGGTACGCCGGGCGATAGCGCGCTTTCGTGGTGTTTTTCCGAGCTGCTTGCCGGTCGCGTGCCTTCGTCGGCGCTGCTGTCTACGGTGGGCGCTCTTTTGGGCATGATTCCGCAGGGCCTGGTGCTGCTGACTTCGTCGCTGCTTGCCATCGCCACGGTGCGTCTGGCGCGCCGCAAGGTACTCGCGCAGCAGCTCTACTGTATCGAGACGCTCGCGCGCGTCGACGTGCTGTGCCTGGACAAGACGGGCACCATTACCTCGGGCCGTATGGAGGTCGAGGGTACCTACCCGCTGCCTGTTGAGGGCGTTGGCTTTGGCGCGGACTCGGACGAGGCAGCTGTCCCCGTCGAGACCACGGTCCTGGATTTTGCGCTCGCCAACGTGGCGCGTGCCACCTCGGCAGACGCCAACGAGACCTGTCAGGCGCTGCTCAACTATTACGCTGACCGCCCGGTCGAGGTTTCCGAGCCGCTGGCGGTCATTCCGTTCTCTTCGTCCAAAAAGTGGAGCGGCGCCTCGTTTGCGCAGGGCTCCTATGTGATGGGCGCAGCGCAATTTGTGCTTTCGGAGCGCGTCTTTGCGCAGGTCGAGAATCGTGTGGCCGAGCTTGCCGACACCTGCCGCGTGCTTGTTGTGGCCCGTGTGGACGGCTTTACGCCCGACGGCGATATGGCGGGCGAGGCCGAGCCCGTGGGCTTTGTGACCATTCGCGACGAGATCCGTACCTCGGCTGCCGAGACCATCGGCTACTTTAACGAGCAGGGTGTGACCCTCAACGTGATCAGCGGCGACGACCCGCGCACGGTGTCATCGATCGCGCGCGTGGTGGGCGTTCCGGGGGCCGATGCCTACGTCGACGCCACGACGCTTGATACGCCGTCCAAGATTGATGCGGCGGTGGACCGCTATCACGTCTTTGGTCGCGTGACGCCGCAGCAAAAGCGCGAACTCGTGCAGGCGCTCAAGCGTCGCGACCATACCGTTGCCATGACGGGCGACGGCGTCAACGACGTGCTGGCGCTCAAGGAGGCCGACTGCTCCGTGGCCATGGCCGCCGGTTCCGATGCTGCGCGCAACGTGGCCGAGATCGTGCTGGTCGACAACGATTTTGCCTCGATGCCCGCCGTGGTGGCTGAGGGCCGTCGCTCCATCAACAACCTGCAGCGCTCTGCGGCGCTGTTCTTGACTAAGACGCTGTTCTCGATGGGCCTGGCGGCGCTGTGCCTCGCGTTTCCGCCGTATCCCTTCGAGCCGATTCAGATGACACTCATCAACTTCTTCTGCATCGGCGCGCCGGGCTTTGTGCTGGGTTTGGAGCCCAACAACGCCCGCGTGAAGGGGTCATTCTTGACCAACGTGCTCAAGCGTGCGTTGCCGGCGTCGCTGGCGGTCATAATGGCTGCGGCGCTCGATATCTTTGTGGCGCGCGTGTTCGGCTTTAACCAGCTCACCCTTTCGACCATGTGCCTGCTTACGTCGTGCGCGGCGAGCGTGAGCCTGATCTGGCGCATCTCGCAGCCGCTCACTCCCTTGCGCGTGGTGCTCTTTGTATTTGTCGTCGTCGGCATCTTGGCGGGTGTTATCGGATTCCCGGAGCTGCTGTCCATCGCCAACCTGTCGATTGGCGAGGCCGTTATCTTGCTGGCGATTGTCGTCTTTACCTGCACTGTGTTCTTTAAGCTCGCCACGATGATGGACTCGCTTAAGCCGCGCCGTCGCCATGCTGCCACCGGCTTTGGCCGTGGCGTTCGCGTCCGTCTGGGCCGCGGCGGCAGTAAGGTAAGCTCGACGGGTTCAACTGCCCAGCGTTTTGCCAAGCGCGTCGCCGCCGATATGGCGCAGCGCCGTGAGGAGCGCACCGCTCGCGAGGCCGAGGTTCGCGCGCTCGAGGGTGTGGAAAAGGCCCAACCCAAGAAAAAGAAGAGCGCGGGTGCCAAGCGCTCCCGTGTGACCAAGTCCGCCCAGGGCATTAAGGTCTCGATGCCGAGCAAAAAGAAAAAGCCCGCAAAGAAAGCCTAGTCCCAGTCGCCCCGGGGATGATTTTTCTGGCGATGTTGAATTGGTGCCTTGCTCCTGTGGGGGCGTGGCGATGCTATGCTCTAACCTCGACTGTATGAATTGCTCCGAAAAGAGGAAGCCGTGATTTGCCCGCATTGCCTTAAGACCATAGAGGACGGCGCCTCGTTCTGCCCCTATTGCAACGCATACGTTGGTCCGGGCGACGGTCCCGAGCATACCGAGTTCGTATTCTGCGATGGTTGTGGCGCACGCCTGTCCCCGCATGATCGCACCTGTCCCAAGTGCGGGCGCCCCGCCCCGGGCATCCTTTCCAAAGACGCGGCCGCATCCGATCTGGCGGCGGGCCGCACGGCCGGCTTTCCGCGCTTGACGCAGGAGCAGATTGATACCGAGGTGCCCCATGCGCCGGCGTCTGCCGCCGCGGTACTCTCGGATGCCGCCGATCCCAACGAGACTTGCGTACTGCCGGCCTTCGACAAGGACTTCGGCATCCCTAAGGTGGACATGCCGACGCCGGTTTCCCTGCACGACGATGCTCAGTCCAGCAAACAGAAGCCCAAGCGCAAGGTGCATCCCGACGAGGATGCCTACCACAAGCACAAGCGCCATATCCCCAAACCGCTTATCGTCATCGCGGTGCTCGCCGCCGTGTGCGGTGGTGCGTATTGGTTTGTGACTGCCGATCCTATGGGCGTCATGCCCGGCTTCTACGACCAGTTTGGCCAGGCCGCCAAGACCACCTTCCCGTCGCGCCAAAAGGGCGAGGCCACCGAGAAAGAGTCCAAGCAAGAGGATGCGTCCGAGGTCGTTCAGGAGGAGACCGTCTTAACCGACGACCAGCTCTACGCCAGGCTCGATGGCCTGTACCAGACCATCGTGTCGTACAGCGACGATGATCAGATCGGCGAGGTCATCGATTCGTTTAATAACGGCTATCTGCGTACGCCGCTCTCCACCCGCCAGGAGCTGTCGCAGAGCGCTTATGCCCTGCGCGATCAGATTAAAAAGACCCAGGATGAGCTCAATAACCTCAAGGTTCAGGACGACACCGTCTATGCGGAGGACATCGATCATCTAAAGCAGCTTGCCCAGTGGATGTACGAGCGTGTCGACGTGATCTGCCAGAGCTGGGATATCTCGCTGTCCATTCCCGACGGCGAGTCGCTGAGCGCCCGTCAGAGCGAGATCCTGGCGCCCATCGCACAAGGCGGCAACAGCGCGCTTAACCAGTACGACGCCAACGTGAGCGCATGGAGACCGCAGCAACGTTCGTAATTTGTTGCCCTCCGGCGGCATAACCTGCGTGCGCAATTGATGGAAGCCCGTGCTTATTGCTACAATTTGACCAAATATGCTTTAAACGCACGAGGAAGGAACCACATGTTTGGTTTTAAGAAAGAGCTCTACACGCCCGAGTATCAGCTTGCCGGCGATGAGTGCGCGGTGATCGAGACGTCGAAGGGCACCATCAAGGTCAAGTTTGACGGCGAGGGCGCCCCCATCCACGTGGCGAACTTCTGCGAGCTTTCCACGATGGGTTTTTACGACGGCCTTAAGTTCCATCGCTATGTGCCCGGTTTTGTGATCCAGGGCGGCGACCCCAATACCCGCGATATGTCCGGCGCCGATGTCGCCGCCGGCCTTGAGGGCCCCGACGGCATGCCCGGTACCGGTGGCCCCGGCTACTGCATCAAGGGCGAGTTCGCTACCAACCCGCGTAACAGCCACGTCGACGGCGCGCTTGCCATGGCACGTTCCATGGATCCCGATTCCGCAGGTTCGCAGTTCTACTTCTGCCTGGGTGCCCAGCATAACCTCGACTCCGGCTACACCGTCTTTGGCACCACGGTCGAGGGCCTCGACGTCATCTCGCAGCTGCGTGCCGGCGACGAGATCGTCCACGTCGAGATCGTTCACGAGTAAAGGGGACTTCCTTGAATAGCCAGCTGATCCAACAGGGCCGCGCCGCTTATCGCGCGGGTGATTATTCCGCTGCCGCCCAGATGCTCGGTGCGGCAAAGACCCCCAGCGAGATTATGGGCGAGGCCGACCATCTGCGCGGCAACGCCTTGATGCACCTGGGCATGTATGCCGAGGCCGCCGAGGCCTACGCCGCCGCCCTCAACGACGGTACCTATGGCAAGCGCGGCGCGCTGCTTACCAACCGCGGCAAGGCGCTTGCTGCCGTGGGTGACTATGTGACCGCAGCCCAGGCTTTCTCCGCTGCAACGCAGGATGCATCCTATGCCACGCCGTTTAAGGCCTATCTGGGTCTGGGCAACGCCCTGTTCCAGTCGGGCGATTATGCCAACGCCGGTACTGCCTTCCGTCAGGCCGCCATCGATGGTGCCAACCCGGCTCCCGCCGCCGCTCTTGGCGATCTTGGCCGCTGCTTCATTAAGCTCGGCCGTCCGGCAGACGCCGTAGAGACCTACCGCACGGCCATCGACTTTGCCGGTCCGCGCGATGACACGCGTGCGCTTAACGCCGGCATGGGCCAGGCGCTCTCTGCCGCCGGTCGTCCCTCTGACGCGCTCGATGCCTTTAACGCCGCCACCGCCGACGGTATCTACCAGCTCACGCCCGAGCAGGCCGACGAGCTTGCCCGCGTGCACGATTCCCTCGCTGCTCTTTCGGCCCAGACGGCCATGGCCACGGCGCCGGCTCCCGCGATGGATGCTCCCGCCGTCGACCCGCTCGACCCCACGGGTGCTACCGGTCAATTTATGCCCGACCCCTCGGACACCGGCTTCTTCACCCTGTCCGAGTCCGAGATGGTTCAGCAGGACCGCAAGGAGGCCAAGGTCCGTCGTCGCCATCGCCACACGGGCCTCAAGGTTTTCTTGGTGCTGCTTCTGCTGATCGTCATTGCCGCAGGCGGTCTTGGCTTTGCCTACACGCGCGGCCTGGGCTTTCCCTCGCAGGAGTCTGTTGTCACCGACCTGTTCCAGGCTGCCGGTGACGGCGATACCGCCAAGGCCGAGTCCTGCCTGGCCTCCAGCCTGTCCGAGGACGCCAAGTCGATGATCATTTCCTCGATTCCGCAGGGCGCCACCGTCTCCATTGAGGGCATGGACCAGTCTATGACCGAGACCACCGCCAAGGTCAAGGCGTCGCTGTCCAAGGGCGGCGAGCAGGAGTACACCGTCAAGTTCGTGCGCTCCGACAACCATATCGGTTGGGCCGTCTCCTCGCTCGACATCGATCTCTCGGCTGCTGACAACCAGTAGTGACCTTATGAGATTTGGCGCTGCCCGGTGCTTCACCGCAAGTGAGGTGCCGGGCTTGCGCTAGTATGATGGGCTAGTAGTTTTCCAGCAATCATCCAACACATCAGGAGTTGCGTTGTTTTCTTTGATGGATATGTTCTTCGGTAGCTATGCGGGCGATCTTGCCATCGACCTCGGCACCGCCAACACGCTTGTCTCCGTGCGCGGCAAGGGCATCGTCATTCGCGAGCCCTCCGTTGTCGCCATCGACAAGAACGATGAGCGCATCCTGGCTGTCGGTATCGAGGCAAAGCGCATGCTCGGCCGTACGCCCGGTAACATTGTGGCCGTTCGTCCCCTTAAGGACGGCGTCATCGCCGACTTCGACGTTACCGAGGCCATGCTTCGCTATTTTATCGACAAGGCGTCCGAGAAGCGCTATCCGTGGACCCCGCGTCCGCGCGTTGTCGTCTGCGTCCCCTCCGGTGTCACGTCGGTCGAGAAGCGCGCCGTTTTTGAGGCTACGATCCAGGCCGGTGCCCGCCAGGCATACCTGATCGAGGAGCCCATGGCCGCTGCCATCGGCGCCGACTTGCCTGTCGAGGAGCCCACTGGCTCCATGGTCATCGATATCGGTGGCGGTACCACCGAGGTCGCCGTTATCGCCATGGGCGGTATCGTCGTGTCGCAGTCCATCCGCATTGCCGGTGACGAGTTTGATCAGGCCATCCTTACCCACGTTCGCGATGCCTATAACCTGGCTATCGGCGAGCGCACGGCCGAGGACATCAAGATCAAGGTCGGTTCTGCCGTGCCGCTCAAGGATGAGCTCGACGTCGAGGTCAACGGCCGCGACGTGATCACGGGCCTGCCCAAGACCGTGCGCATCGAGAGCGAGGAGATTCGTCGCGCGCTCAATAAGCCGCTCGACGAGATGGCCAAGGCCGTCAAGGACGCCCTCGACGCCACGCCGCCCGATCTTGCCTCGGATCTTATGTACTACGGCATCCTGTTGACCGGCGGCGGTGCGCTGCTGCGCGGCCTCGACGTGCGTCTGCGCGACGAGACCGGCGTTTCGGTCAACGTCAGCCCTACGGCGCTCGACAACGTCGTCAACGGCTGCGCCCGCGTGCTCGAGGCCAACGCGTTTGACGGTGGCTTCGTCCAGACCAATGCTTAATTTCCAAAAGGTGGATTCCATTTGGCACGATCTTCGGGTTTCTCTTCAAATCTGAATACCAAGCGACAATCAACGGGTATGCGCCCGTTGATTGTTTTCAGCGTAATTTCGGTGCTGCTGCTTACGTTTTACATTCGCGAGGGCGAGGCGGGACCGATTCATGCCGTGCGTTCTGGCGTGACGACGATTACCTCGCCGGTGCGTTTTGTGGGCTCGGCTGTGGCCGCGCCCTTTAACGCAATCGGAAACGTGTTCTCAAACCTTACGGCTTCGCAAGACACCCTCGACGAGCTTAAGAAGCAAAACGAGGTCCTGACGTCAAAGGTTGCCGAGCTCTCGGAGGCTCAAAAGACCGCCGAGCGACTCGAGAGCCTGGTCGGTCTTCAGTCGACCTACAACCTCAAGTCCACCGCGGCTCGCATTGTCGGCGCGTCGGGCGATGCCTGGACCTCGACCGTTACCATCGACAAAGGCTCTGCCGACGGTCTTACCATCAACATGCCCGTGACGAGTTCTGCCGGTGTCATCGGTCAGATTATCGAGGTTTCGGCCAAGACCTCCACCGTCCGCCTGATTAGTGATGAGAACTCGGGCGTGTCCGCCATGGTGCAGGATACGCGCGCTCAGGGTATGCTGCAGGGGCAGCCCGACGGTACCCTGCGCCTGGAGCACGTGAGTGTCGATTCCGACGTGAAGGTGGGCGACATCATCGTGACCTCGGGCATCGGCGGCGTATTCCCCAAGGGCCTGCCGCTCGGTACGGTCTCGTCGGTGGAGAAGTCTGCCAACGATGTGTACTACACCATCGTCGTGCGCGCCCAGACAACGGCCGAAAACAACGAGGAAGTGCTGGTCATTACGTCGCTGACCGATGAGCAGTCGGCTTCGGACGAGGATGTGAGCAGCGCCAACAGTACGCCGCAGGGCACCTCGCGCGATGCGGCCACCAAGTCCAAAGACGAAAGCTCGGATGAAAGCTCCGATGCGTTCGACACGACTGACTCGGGCTCGAGCGAATAGGGAGGCATGTCCATGGATCTACACGAACAGGGGACTGGCTCCCGCACTTTTGCGATTGCCGCCATTGTCTGCGTCCTGCTGCAGGCGGGCTTGGCGCCGCAGATCTCCATCGCGGGCGGTCGCGTCAACTTTATGATTATCCTGGTGTGCCTGAGTGTGTTTTCGGGCGATCCCACGCGGGCCGTCATCTGCGGTTTTTGCAGCGGCCTGTTCTACGACCTGTCGGCAGCCGTGCCGGTGGGCGTGATGTCGCTGTTGCTGACAGTGGGCAGCTTTGCCCTGACACACAGTGCCGCCGGTCAGACGGGCGGCACCCCGAGCGCTCGCGGCATCACGGTGGGCGCCTTTGCGCTTGCCATTAACGTGATCTACAGCATTATCTTGCTGTTTATGGGACTGGAATCGAGTTTTGTCGTGGCGATCTTTGGACACGCCCTGCCGTCCTCGATTCTGACCGGTCTGGTCGCCGTTCCGTTTTTGATGTCCGGCGTCGCGCCGCAGTCTGGCTATGGGTTCTCCGCGCGCGGTGGGCGTCAGTCGGGTATGCGCTTTAAGCCCAAGACCCGTAAGCTCAAATAGGGGAGGCCTGTAGATGTCTTCCCAGTTGACGGTTGTTGTCGCCGGTATCGTGCTGGTCGTGGCCATTGTGGTCGCGCTGGTCATCATGCGCCGCGGCGACTCCCGCTTTACCTACGACACGCAGCACGGAACGGCCCCGCGCGCCACCGAGGGCGAGGGCAATACGGCCGCTACGGCCTTTAAGGGCCGCTTTTCCATCCTCACCGCGGGCGTGGGTGCGATGTTTGCTGCGCTTGCCGTTAAGCTGTGGGGCATGCAGATGGTCTCGTCGGACTACTACGACAAGCAGGCCAAGAGCAATCAGACCCGTACCGTTACCACGCCTGCCGTGCGTGGCCGCATCTTGGACCGCAACGGCGTCGCGCTGGTGCAAAATCGCCCTTCGCTCGCCGTCGTCGCCTATCGTGACCTTGCCGATGACAAGGTACTGGTGCGTCATCTTGCCAACGTGCTCGGCATGCCGTATATCGCGGTGCTACGCAATATCCAGGACAATTCCGAAGGCGCGCAGAGCCTGCATACGATCGCGACTGACGTGCGCCGCTCTACTGTCGCCTACATCCAGGAGCACGCCGGTGAGTTTCCCGGTGTGAAGATCGCCGAGCGCACCGAGCGCCAATACCCGTATGGCGAGACCGCCTGCCATATCTTGGGCTATACCGGCACCATTACCTCCGAGCAGCTCGAGGCGCAGAACAAGAAGTCGTCGGACGGCAGCGATAGCGCGGCTGGCCAGATCTCGTATCAATCGGGCGATATTGTGGGCCAGGCGGGCGTAGAGATTTACTACGAAAATCTGCTGCAGGGCATTCGTGGTGAGCAGACCGTGAAAGTTGACGCCTCGGGTAACGTGACCGGTCAAGCCGGCGCCGTTCCCGCCAAGGCCGGTTCTGACATTAAGCTTACGCTGGATCTTAAGATTCAACAGGCCTGCGAGACGGCTCTGGCGAATGCCATTGAGCTTGCCAAGACCACGGGTCATAGCGATGCCGGCAACGGCGCCGTGGTGTGCCTCGATCCCAACAATGGTGAGATTCTGGGTATGGCGAGCGAGCCCAAGTTTGATCCGTCGGTGTTCATCGGCGGCGTTTCCAACGACGTGTGGACCGAGCTCAACGACGACAAGGGTTCGCATCCGCTGCTCAACCGCGCCATTAGCGGCCAGTATATGTCGGCTTCGACCATCAAACCGCTCTCGGCTCTGGCCGGTCTTGAGTTTGGAACCTATACCTCAGGCCAGACCACGAACTGCACGGGCTATTGGACGGGCCTGGGCAAGTCATGGGGTAAGTACTGCTGGCTGCATTCCGGTCACGGCACTATGACGCTGCAGTCCGGTATCGCCAACTCGTGCGACCCCGTGTTCTACGATATGGGCAAGGCGTTTTTCTACAACGACCAGCATCCCGAGGGCCTGCAGGAGGTCTTTCGCCGTTGGGGCCTGGGCAAGACCTGCGGCATCGATCTGCCAAGCGAGGGAACGGGCCGCATTCCTGACGCCAAGTGGAAAGAGTCGTACTTTACCGACGCCTCGGCCGAGGACCGCAAGTGGAATGCCGGCGATATGACTAACATCGCTATCGGCCAGGGCGACATTTTGGTGACGCCGCTGCAGATGGCGTGTGCCTACATGGGCCTCGCCAACGGCGGCAAACAGTACGTGCCCCACGTCTTCTTGTCGGCGGTGTCGCGTGATGGCGACGGCGATGCCTACAAGTACAACGGCAAGGGCAAAAAGAAGCGCCTGGAGGCCCATATCAATAGCGATGCCGACCTGGCGCTGGTCCGTAACGGCATGCACGATGTGATTTACTCGGCGTCGACTTCGACTGCCGCGCACTTTAACTCCTTGACCCCCACGGTCTACGGCAAGTCCGGCACGGGCGAGAAGAGCGGCGAGGACGATTACGCGTGGTTTTGCGCCTACGCGCCGGCCGATGAGCCCAAGTACGTGATTGTCACTGTCTTGGAACAGGGCGGTGGTGGCTCCGATACCGCGCTGCACGTCGTGCGCGATGTGCTCGGCGCCATCTATGATGAGCCTGACACATCTTCTGCCACGGGCGATTCCTCGGTTCGATAGGAGGTTGCGATGGATTTTTCGCCGGCGGACCTGTTCCGCTCAACTAAAACCGGTTCCCGCAGCAGCCTGGACCGTGTCAACAAGCAGCTTTCGGCCTCGCGCGGCACGTTTCGCCAGAAGGTGCACGTCGGCGTGCTGCTGGCAACCTTGGCGCTCGTAGCCTATGGCGCCATCATCATTTGGTCGGCCTCGCAGTTTAAGGCCGACGCCTCATTCTCGCGTCACCTGTTGGGCATCGGCATCGGTACGGTGCTTGCGGTGCTCGTCTGGCGTACCGATCTGCGCGGCATCTCTAACTTCTCGACGGCGCTGCTCGTCGTCGACCTCATTGTGATTTTCTCGCCCAAGATTCCGGGTCTGTCCTATACGGGCGGTCTGGGCATGACGGGCTGGATCAAGATTCCCGGTATCGGTCTTACCTTTCAGCCGGTCGAGCTCGCCAAGCTCATCACGATCTTCTTTATCGCCACGCTTGGTTCGCAGTACAACGGCCGCATCGATACCGCTCGCGACTACATTAAGCTCTGCGGCATGCTCTCCGTTCCGTTTTTGGCCGTCGTCGCCATGGGCGACCTGGGTTCGGGCCTGGTCGTGTTGGTGTCGGGTGCCGTTGTGATCTGCATGAGCGGTGCGCGCCGCGAATGGGTGCTGTCGACCTTGGCTCTGCTCGTGGGTTTGGTGGCGCTCATCCTGGCGCTCGATTCGGTGCTCGATTCTCTTTTGGGCCATGACGTTTTGATCAAGCAGTACCAGATGAACCGACTGACCGTCTTTATCGACCCCGATAATGCCGATTCGGACGATGCCTACAACTTGCAGCAATCGCTCATCGCGGTTGGATCGGGTGGCTTTTTCGGTAAAGGTCTGGGCCATGCGACGCAGTCTGCCGGTGGCTTTCTGCCCGAGTTCCACACCGACTTCGTCTTTGCCTTTTTGTCCGAGACCTTTGGCTTCTGCGGCTCCTTTTTGCTGCTGTGCCTGTACGTGCTGCTCATGTTCTCGACGATTCGCGTCGCCTTTAAGTGTGAGTCTCTGTTCCTACGCTTGTCATGCGTGGGTATCGTCGGCATGTGGGCATTCCAGACCTTCGAGAACATCGGCATGTGCATCGGCATGATGCCGATTACCGGTATTCCGCTGCCGTTCATTAGCTTCGGTTCGTCCTCGATGATGATCCAGTTGCTGACGGTGGGTATCGTACAATCCATATGGCGGCATCGTTCGGGCGCCGCGTAACCGCTGGAGGGGTTTGCTATGAAGATTCCCGTGGACAAGCTGACCCGCGTCTTTAAGATGGGCGCGACCACCAAGAAGGATTCCGACACGCCGGTTCGCGTGTCCGTCTACCTCGATTCGTCTGCCTCGCGTTTTTTGGTCGAGACGGTGCGCGATGCCTTCGTGCCGCAGACGACGTCTGGCATTGTGCGCGTTGAGCGCCTGGGTGAGGACCGTATCGTCCCCAAGACCGATACCGACGTGGTGCTGGTCCTTTCGTGCGGATCCGACCGTCTGGAGAGCGCTGTACAGGAGCTTGTGATTGCCGGCGCCCCCGTGTGCGTGCTGGCCGAGTCCGCTGTCGAGGTGCCTTTTATTCAGGAGTCCACGCCCATGCTCGGCGCGGTGGCGGCTACCGATAAGACGTATCTGCTCGAGACGCTTGCCCGCTGGATTCTCGATCGCACGGACAAGGAGACGGCATTTGCGGCGAACTTCGCCTTTATGCGTATTGCGGCCGCTAACCGCATCATCACCTCGTGCGCGCTTACCAATATGGCGACGGGCGCGCTGGTGTTTTTGCCGGGGGCCGATTATCCCGTTATGGCGCTGGCGCAGGTGGGCATGCTTTTTGAGCTCGCGGCCATCTTTGGACGCGGTATTAAGCCCGAGCGCGGTTATGAGGTCGCGGGCGTGCTTGCCGGCGGCTTGGTGCTCCGCGCCGTCACCCGCGCCCTGGTAAAGCAGACGCCGCATATTGGGTTTGCCGTCAAGGCGCTGACCGCCGCCGCGGGAACCTATGGCATGGGCCGTGCGCTCGTGTCGCTCTACGAGCGCGATATTGACTACAGCCGTGCCAACGAGGTGGCTGCCGCCACGTTCTCGCGCGTCCGCGACCTGGTGACCACGGTCGCCGGTGCCACCCGTCCCATGAGTCCTTTCGAGGATGCATCCGATCTCGCTGCTTAGGGGTTTCTTTTGCGCGTTCCATACCAAGACTGTTTTCATCTGATCGAGCCGTTGCTCGCCAAGGTCGAAAAGCCGAGTCGCTATATCGACCATGAGTGGGGCACGCTCTCCAAGTCCGATGCCGACTATCGTTGCTGCATGATTTACCCGGATGTGTACGAGGTTGGCCTGCCCAACCAGGGTATTGCCATCCTGTACAACATCCTCAATCAGGCCGAGGGCATTTCCTGCGAGCGCGGCTATGTGCCGTGGCCCGATATGGGCGATGCCATGCGCGAGGCGGGGATTCCGCTGCTGTCGCTCGAGGGCGCAGCACCCGTGGCCTCGTTCGATATCGTCGGCATGCACGTGCCGCATGAGATGGCCGTGACAAACTTTCTCGAGGCCCTCGATCTAGCCGGCATTCCGCTGCTGGCGGCCGACCGCACCGAGGACGACCCCATCATCATTGCCGGTGGTCCCTCGGTCTATAACCCCGAGCCGTATGCAGCCTTCTTCGATGCCATCCTCATTGGCGAGGGCGAGGAGTCGCTGCTCGAGGTTTGCCAGCTGCATCGCCGCTTGCGCGACGAGGGCGTCTCGCGCGCTCAGATTGTCGAGCAGCTCGCGACGGTCGGTGGCACCTATGTGCCGTCGCTCTACGAGGTGCGCCATGACGAGCCCTGCTCGCCGCATGGCTACACCGTGCCGCGCGAAGGCAAGGACGTCCCACCGGTGGTCTACAAGCGCGTCGTTGAGGACTTTGGCGCTACCAATCCGTTGTCGCAGTCGTGCGTGCCCTACGCGCAGCTCGTTCACGACCGCCTGTCGATCGAGATTCTGCGCGGTTGTGCCCGCGGCTGCCGTTTTTGCCAGGCCGGCATGACTTATCGCCCGGTGCGCGAGCGCTCGGTCGACCAGATTGTGTCCTCGGTGATCCAGGGCCTGGAAAAGACCGGCTATGACGAGGTGTCGCTTACCTCGCTTTCGACCACCGATCACTCCTGCATCCGCGATGTGCTCGGTCGCCTTAACCGCCGTCTGGAAGATACGGGCATTCGCGTGTCCATTCCCTCGCAGCGCCTGGATTCGTTTGGCGTGGATATGGCCGAGTCGGTCGCCGGCGAAAAGAAGGGCGGCCTGACGTTTGCCCCCGAGGCCGGCAGTCAGCGCATGCGCGACATCATCAACAAGAACGTGACCGAGGAGGACTTGGACCGTGCGGCCAAGGCGGCCTTCGAGGCGGGCTGGAACCGCATGAAGCTCTACTTCATGATGGGCCTTCCCGGCGAGCGCGACGAGGATATCGTGGCCATCGCCAACCTGGCCGACCATGTGCTCGAGCTTGGCCGCTCCGTGGTTCCCAAGGCGCGCCGCGGCTCCATCTCGGTGTCCATCTCGGTGTCGGTGTTTATCCCCAAGGCCGCCACGCCGTTCCAATGGTGCCCGCAGCTCGATTACGACGACGTCAAGCGTCGCCAAAAGCTGCTCATCACGAGCGTGCGAAACCGTGCGGTCCGCGTGCACTACCACGATGCCGAGACCTCGCTCGTCGAGGCCGCGCTGTCCCGCGCCGGCCGTGACATGACGCCGGTCATCATCGACGCCTGGCGTGCGGGCTCGCGTTTTGACGCCTGGGTGGAGCATTTTTCGCTCGACAACTGGAAGTCGGCTGCGGCCAAAAACGGTATCGATCTCAACGAGCTCGTGCACCTGCCCTACGAACTGGACTGGCACCTGCCCTGGGAGCACGTGAGCCCCGGTTGCTCGCGCGGCTTTCTCGAGCGCGAATACCGCCGCTCGCTGGAGGGCGTCACGACGCCCGACTGCACCCGCACGTCGTGCACCGGCTGCGGAATCTGCCCCACGCTCCATGCCAAGAACGTATTGGTGGGTGATCGCGCATGAGTGAGCGCTTGACCGACAACTCCACGCTCTTTAGGCTTCGCGTTCGCTATGGCAAGCGCGACCGTCTTAAGTACCTGGGCCATCTCGAAGTGATTCATACCATTGAGCGCATCGTGCGTCGCGCGGGGCTGCCCTACGCCGTGACGCAGGGCTTCTCTCCGCACATGCGCGTGGGCTTTTCGTCGGCGCTGCCGGTGGGCACGTCGTCGTCCTGCGAGTGGTATGACCTGTTTATGACCGAGTTCGTCGCACTCGATGAGGCGTTTGAGCGCCTGGTCGCGGCGTCCCCTGCCGATTTGGCGCCTATCGAGGCCGCCTACATCGACGTGCGCACGCCGGCGCTGACGGCTCAGCTTACGCGTCTGTCGTACCGCATCGACTTGCATCTGGACCCCGAGGCTCCCGTGAGCGCCGACGAGGTGCGTCGTGCTATCGATACGCTGCGCGCGGTCCACGGCATCGACTACGCGCGTGGTAAGAAGAGCAAACGCCTAGACCTTGACCACACGCTCGTGGGCTATGAGCTTAAGGCGGGGGAGCGTCCGGACCATCTGGTGCTCATGCTCGACACCCATGCCGACAACGAGGGGTCCATGCGTCCGGAAATTTTGCTTTCTGCCGCTGATGTTTTGTTGCAGGGCTTGACCCCGGGCGTCGATGCACCTATCGTTTCCACCGGTATGCAAGACCTCGTGACCATCTGCTCCTACGATGTCGAGCGTCAGAATCAAGCATGCGAGGACGACGAGGGCCGACTCGTCAGCCCCATACCTGTGCGAACTTGTGGATTTGCTCCACATACTCGTTGACGGGGGTATTATCGCCTGCTACTATATTCGGCTGTTGCACTAACTGATGCATGAAGGGCAAGTAAACATGTACGCAATCGTTAACACGGGCGGCAAGCAGTACAAGGTCGCCACCGACGATGTCATCACCGTCGAGAAGATCGAGGGCAATGAGGGCGACAAGATCACCCTGCCGGTTATCTTCCTCAACGATGGTAAGAAGATCGTCACCGATCCCGACAAGCTGGCCAAGGCCAAGGTTACCGCTCAGATCGTTGAGCAGTTCAAGGGCGAGAAGCAGCTGGTCTTCAAGTTCCACAAGCGCAAGCGCTATCGTCGTCTGAAGGGTCATCGTCAGCAGCTCACCAAGCTGAAGATCGTGAAGGTTCAGGCTACCTCCCGCGCCAAGAAGGCTGTCAAGGCAGAGGCTGAGGCTGTTGCCGAGGCTCCCGTCGCCGAGTAGATTACACTCGTAACGAAAGAGTAGGTATACACAATGGCACACAAAAAAGGACTCGGTTCCTCCCGTAATGGCCGTGACTCCCGCGGTCAGCGCCTTGGCACGAAGCGCTATGCCGGCCAGACGGTAACCACGGGCACGATTCTCGTCCGTCAGCACGGCACGCACATCCACCCGGGTGAGAACGTTGGCCGTGGCAAGGACGACACGCTGTTCGCGCTGGTCGACGGTACCGTTGAGTTCCACAAGGGTATCAAGCACAGGGTCAGCGTACGCCCGCTCGCGAACGCGTAATTCACCCTTCATAGAGCACATATGTGGGAGGCACTTGAGTTTTAGGATTCAAGGGTCTCCCTCTTTTTTGTAGGAGGCGATTCTGTTGTCACAGTTCACCGATATCAGCCGAATTAACGTTTGTGGCGGCGACGGCGGAGCCGGATGCATGTCGTTTAGGCGCGAGGCATTTGTTCCCAAGGGCGGCCCCGATGGCGGCGACGGCGGTCGTGGCGGCAACGTCGTCATTCAGGCCGACGCTCAGCTGTCCTCGCTGATCGATTACCGCTTTAAGCATCACTTCCGTGCCGAGCGCGGAACGCATGGCCAGGGTGCCCGCCGCAACGGCAAAAGCGGTGAGGACCTGATTTTGAAAGTCCCCATGGGCACCGTAGTCCGCGAGCTCGATCCCGAGACGCAGACCCCGATGTTCGAGATTGCCGACCTGGTGCACGACGGCGAGCGCGTTGTCGTGGCGCCCGGTGGTGCTGGCGGTCTGGGCAACACTCACTTTGTGACGTCGGTGCGTCGCGCGCCCGCGTTTGCCCAGCTCGGCGAGCCGGCTGAGGAGCACTGGATCGAGCTCGAGATGAAGCTTATGGCCGATGCCGCGCTTGTGGGCTTTCCCTCGGTCGGCAAGTCCTCGCTCATCGCGCGTATGAGCGCTGCCCGTCCCAAGATTGCCGACTACCCGTTTACCACGCTTGTGCCCAATCTGGGCATGGTGCGTGCCGGCGAATATTCTTACGTCGTTGCCGACGTCCCCGGTCTCATCGAGGGCGCGAGCGAGGGTCGTGGCCTGGGCCATCAGTTCCTGCGCCACATTGAGCGCACGGCCTTGATCATGCATGTCGTTGACATGACGGGCGGGTTTGAGGATCGCGATCCGGTTGAGGACTATCGCATTATTAACCGTGAGCTTGAGCAGTATGGCGCTGAGCTTTCGGAGCGTCCGCAGATCGTCGTCGCCAACAAGTGCGATGCGCCGGGCACGGCCGACAAGATTGCCGACCTTAAGCGTGCGGCGCTCGACGACGGGCATATGTTCTTTGCCGTGTCCGCTGTGACGGGTGCCGGTCTCAACACGTTGATGCTTGCCGTGGGCGAGCAGGTGGCCAAGCTCCGCGCTGAGCTGGCGGTCTCTGATGAGCCGGTCGATTTGCGCGACGAGGAGTGGGAGCGTCGCCGCCTGCAGCGCGAGAAGCGCTTCCACATTGTCCAGGAGGAGCCCGGTGCCTTCCGCGTTGTCGGTCGCGCCATCGAGCGCTTGGTTATCCAGACCGACTGGGAAAATGAGGAGGCCGTCATCTATCTGCAGCATAAGTTTTCCCGCATGGGTGTTGACGATGCGCTCGAAAAGGCCGGTTGCCGTGCCGGCGACGAGGTTCGCATTTGCCAGCGCGCCTTTGACTTTGAGGGCGCCGAGGACTTCTCGGAGTTCGAGGACGAGCTTGAGGACGGTAGCGAGGACGTCGCCGTCGAGGTCGTTGATGTCGAGGATGTCGCGGACGATAGCTTGGAGGCTGTCGACGCGGTGGATGCCATTGACGGTACCGATGACGCTGTTGCTGCGGAAGACGTCGAGACCCCGGAGGGCGAGTAAGCCATGTCGCTGCGCGGTGGAATCGGTCTGCCCGAGCTTCCCATAGAGGACGGGCAGGAGTTTAGGCTCGGCATTATGGGCGGTACCTTTGACCCCATCCATTACGGTCACCTGGTGACCGCCGAGCAGGCACGTGAGTCCCTCGACTTGGACGCCGTGCTCTTTATGCCGGCGGGCTCGCCTGCCTTTAAACTCGACAAACCGGTGACGCCGGCCGAGGACCGTTATGCCATGACGGTCCTCGCGACAGCGGCGAACCCGGCCTTTTTGGCAAGCCGCTTTGAGATCGATCGTGCCGGTGTCACCTACACAGCCGATACGCTGCGTGCCCTTCGCGAGTTTTACCCGCCACAGGTGAAGCTTTACTTTATTACGGGCGCCGATGCGATTATCGATATTGTGACCTGGCACAATACTAATGAGATTGCCGAACTGGCGACCTTCATTGCTGCGACACGTCCCGGCTTTGACATCGATACGGCCCGGGCGCGGATTAAGGAATCGGGGCTGCCATTCGACGTGCGCTATATTCAGATTCCGGCGCTGGCGATTAGCTCGACCAACATTCGCAAGCGGGTTGCTCGCGGCATGAGCGTGCGCTATCTTACGAGCGAGTCCGTGCTCGGCTATATCCGGAAACGCGGCCTGTATGCCGATCTTGGGCAAGACGATTTTGATTGATGGGGGAGAACGTTGTCGGTAGAAGATCAGTTTGAGGGCGACGAGCGCGCGCTCTTGACGCGCATCCACGAGTTGCTCGATGTGCGCATGAAGGATAAGCGTAAGCGCTACGTGCATTCGCTCGGGGTTGCCGAGACTGCGTTGCACCTAGCCGAGGTGTACGGTGTCAACCGCTTTGATGCCGCTGCCGCTGGCCTGATCCATGACTGGGACAAGGTGCTCTCCGACGACGAGCTGGTCACGCGCGCTCTGCATTACGGCATTAAGATTGCCGGCTCTCCGTCTGCCGCGACGCCGCTTTTGCATGGCCCGGTTGCCGCCTATGAGCTTCCGCAGCTTTTTCCCGAGCTGTCGCCGGCGGTCTTTCAGGCTGTCGACCGTCACACCGTGGGCGCTTGCGACATGACGCCGCTCGATATGGTGGTCTTTGTGGCCGATGCCATCGAACCCAACCGCCACGGTGATTATGCCCATGCGCTGCGCAAGATGGTGGGGAAGTCCTCGCTCGACGAGTTGTTCTTCTCCTGTTTTGCGCAGGGTCTGGTCTATGTGATCCAGACCGGGCGTTATCTTTATCCCACGGCTATTACGATTTACAACCATTACGCCCAGCTGCGCTAGCTCGGGCTGTCTAGAAAGAGGTATTCCATGGCCGACGAGACCATGACCGACGAGCAGATTCTTGAAGGTGTGGAGCACAAGAGTTTCGCTGCCACGTCCGACCGCACTGCCGCCTCGCTGTCCGCGAGCGGTGTCGCCGCCGAGGATGTCGCCCGCGCCGCCGCGCAGGCCGCCTACGACAAGAAAGGCGAGGACGTTCAGGTGCTCGACCTGACTGAGCTTTCTGATGTGTGCGACTACTTTGTTCTCGCTACCGGCACCAACAACCGCCAGGTCGATTCGATTGTCGACGAGATTGAGGAGAAGGTCGCCGAGGCTTGCGGCGAGCACCCGTTTTCCATCGAGGGCCGCGAGCAGAAGACCTGGATGCTCATGGACTACGGTTCGGTTGTCGTCCACGTCTTCACTCCCGAGGCGCGCGAGTTCTACCGCCTCGAAAAGCTCTGGGGCGACGCCCCCCAGCTTCCCCTCGACCTCCTCTAGTAGCTCATTTGGGACGGGGCTTTTTTAGCTACCCTCTGCCGTATGCCGGGCAGTTGCACTACTTGCAGCTGCCCGGTTTTCTTTTTGCCATAGGGACTAATCGTTGAAGCGGGATTGGCGGCCGAAGGAGAGAGCGGTGTCGCCGAACTTGTCTCGGACGGCGTCGATGGCGACCGAGAGGTCGCGACGGTCGCTGGATTGGGCTCCGCGGTCGTCGATTTCGCAGAACAGGTCGGTCTGGATACCGCCCTGATGGTCGAAGTCGCTCATGCCGACGCCCGCCAGGCGCACATGCATCCCTTCCTGCCAGATGTTGTCGAGCAGTTCGAGCGCCACTGCCACGAAGATGTTCTCATCGTCGGTCGGATGGGGCAGCCGGCGCTGTGCCGAGCGACCGCTTCCATACGAATACTTGAGTTTGAGCGTCACCGTGGCGCCCGTTAGTCCCTGACGGCGCAGACGGCGTCCCACTGACTCTCCCAATAGCGCAATCGCCGCTTCGATGTCCCCACGCTCAGTTAAATCTTTCGCAAAGGTGCGTTCATTGCTGACCGACTTGACCTCGCGCTCTTCATCGAGGCTCGTGACTTCGGAGAGTTCGAGTCCCAGCGCACGCTGGCGCATGCGTTCGCCGTTGATGCCAAAAATAGAGGCCAAGGTGGATTTCGGTGCGCGGGATAGCTCGCCGAGCGTGTAGATGCGCATGCGGCGCAGTCGCTCTTCTGCCGAGCGCCCGATGCCGCTCATGGCAGATACCGGCAGCGCTGCCAAAAAGCGCTGCTCGGTTCCAGGGCGCACGATGGTCAGCCCAAATGGCTTGTCCCGCTCGCTTGCGATCTTTGCGACCGTCTTGTTACAGCCCACGCCAATGGAGCAGGTCACCCCCAGCGCCGCCACACGATCACTGATGCGCCGTGCAACCAGCAGCGGGTCCTCGGGTGCAAAGCGACCTGGCGTGATGTCGATAAAGGCCTCGTCGATGGATACGCGCTCAACGCGCGGGGTCTCGTCGGCGAGAATCGCCATGACCTG
The DNA here is from genome assembly GCA_902479075.1 of uncultured Collinsella sp. GTDB lineage: Bacteria > Actinomycetota > Coriobacteriia > Coriobacteriales > Coriobacteriaceae > Collinsella. The sequence continues at coordinate 28,426 of CABSNK010000007.1, read as the reverse complement.
AGCGCTGACCTCGTGGTAGCGATCGAAATGCCCATGCGTCCAAATGGCCTGCGGACAGAGGCGCCGTGCCTCGGCCGAGGGCATGGCAGAGTGCACGCCAAAGCGACGTGCCTCGTATGAGCAGGTGGACACGACGCCGCGGGAATCGGCATCGCCGCCCACGATGAGCGGCTTGCCGCGCCACTCGGGATGATCGAGCATCTCCACGCTCGCAAAAAACGCATCGAGATCCATGAGGCCCACCGCCGGTCCCGTCCAGGGCGGCGGCGTGACGCCCGCAGCATCTTCATAACCGTATGTATGTTCGCGTCTTTTCATGGCATGAGTATACCGCGCAGCTCATGTGGGGTGCGTGGATGTGCTTGCAAATCGCGAATTCTTGTCTAAGATATGGATTTGCCTTCGACTACACCGAAGAAGTTGGTCTCACGGACTTCACCTGCCCGCGTCGATGGCGTATTATGTTCAACTGTTTGTTTGTAGTTGCAGCCTAAAGCTGCTTGGTTGGAGGAGTTTCCTTTGGCAGTCAAGATTCGCCTTGCTCGTCACGGCGCTAAGAAGCGTCCGTACTACCGTGTCGTCGTCGCCGATTCCCGCGCCCCGCGTGACGGTCGTATCATCGAGGAGGTTGGCCGCTACAACCCGATGACCGCCCCCAAGACCATCAACCTCGACCTCGAGAAGATCGCTGACTGGCAGTCCAAGGGCGCTCAGCTCACCGACGCTGTCGCTGCTCTGGTCAAGGCCGCCAACGAGGGCGAGAAGACCGAGACCGTCGTCAAGAAGTCCAAGAAGCAGCTCGCCAAAGAGGCCGAGGCCGCTAAGGCTGCCGCTGAGGCCGCTGAGGGCGCCGAGGAGTAAATCGTGCCTGAGGTTGACGCTGCACAGCTCGAGGGTGAGGCAATGCTCTCAGATCGCATCGCCGATCTCGTCGAATATCTCGTTGTTCAGATCGTCGACGACCCGGATTCCGTGAGCCTCGAGGTCATCGATGGTGACGACGCCTCCACGATTGAGGTTTCTGTTGCCGAGGATGACGTCGCTAAGGTCATCGGCCGTCGTGGCCGTACCATCAAGGCCATTCGCACGCTCGCCCGTGCACTGGCCGCTCGCCTCGACACTGCAGTCGAGGTAGAGGTTCTGGGCTAGGACTTTGAGGTCCCAGTACAAAAACATCGCCCGTGTGGTCAAGCCGCACGGAAGGAAGGGGGAGGTCCTCGCGCAGCCGCTGCGGGGGCTTCCTTCTGTATTGACGCCGGGTATGCGCGTCGCCTTGACGCCGCCGGCGCTCAAGCGCGACCGTTTTTGCACGGTCGTATCCGTCACCGATACGGGCGATGGCGATCTGGTCTCGTTTGAGGGCATTGACGACTTGACGGCCGCCGAGGGCATCACGGGATGCTACGTGCTGGCAAATCGTGACGACTTTGAGCTCGATTCGCTCGACGCCGCCTATACCGACTTGATGGGTCGCGAGGTGGTCGACGAGCGCTTTGGCTCGCTCGGCATAATTGTCGAGATCATGTCGACGCCCGCCAACGATGTTTGGGTTGTCGAGGGCGATCGGTACGGCGAGGTGCTGATTCCCGTGATCGAGCAGGTTGTGCTCGATCTTCCCGATCAGGGGACAATTTCCGTCCACGTTATGGACGGTTTGATCGATATGGACAAGTAGGGAGGACAACATGCTGATCGAGACCCTTTCGGTCTTTCCCGAGATGTTTGAGCCCGTCATGTCCACATCGATCTTGGGCCGCGCCCGCAAGGCCGGCCTTTTTGATTTTAAGGCCTATAACCTGCGTGACTGGACGCACGACCGCCATCGTACCGTCGATGACGAGCCGTATGGCGGCGGGCAGGGCATGCTCATGAAGGTCGAGCCCATCGCCGAGGCCATCGAGGCTATTAGCTCCGAGGGTCCCAAGCCCACCGTGGTGTTCTTTACGCCCTGCGGCGAACCCTTTACGCAGCATGTGGCCGAGCGCTTGCTCAAAAGCGAGCGTCTGCTGTTTGTCTGCAGCCGCTACGAGGGCGTCGACGAGCGCGCGTATGCGTATGCCGACGAGCGCCTGTCGATCGGCGACTACGTGCTCACGGGCGGCGAGCTTCCCGCTATGGTCGTTGCCGATGCCGTCGTGCGCTTGATTCCCGGCGCCCTTGGCGACGAGATGAGCAACGTCGATGAGTCGTTCTCGACTGCCGAGGACGGTGGCCTGCTCGAGTACGCGCAGTACACCCGTCCCGCCGAGTTCAACGGCGAGGGCGTGCCGCCGGTGCTCGTGAGCGGTGACCATGCCAAGGTTGACGCCTGGCGCCGTAAGAATGCCATCGAGCGCACCTGCCGCTGGCGTCCCGACCTGATCGAGACGGCGCGGCTTACGCCCGAGGAGCGCGCATACGCGCAGGACATCCTGGACGCATCGTATTCGCCGAGCAAGGAGTGAGAATGGTTCCATCGCAGCATTCCGTGCTAAAGGGTGCGTTTGAGTGGATCGTGGTCGTCGCGATCGCACTGGTCGCCACCTTCCTGATTCGCTCGTTTGTGGTCGAACCCTTTGTGGTGCCCACCGGCTCCATGGAGTCCACGATTGAGATCGGCGACCAGATCCTGGCGCAAAAGGTGAGCCTTGAGCTCGGCCAGCCTGTCAGCCAAGGCGATATCGTGGTGTTCCACAACCCCGATGGCACCTCCGAGCACGATGTTCTCGTCAAGCGTGTTATTGCCATGGCCGGCCAGACGGTCGACCTCCAGGATGGCAAGGTGGTCGTTGACGGCCAGGCGCTCGACGAGGGCTACACGACCGGCATGAGCTGGCCGCTTTCGGTCCAGGCTCCCGGCGCTCAGGTAAGCTATCCCTACACCGTTCCCGACGGGTGCGTGTGGGTGATGGGCGACAACCGCGAAAACTCTGCCGACTCACGCTACTTTGGTCCCGTCGATCGCTCTGATTTGATCGCCGTGGCGCTTGTGCGCTACTGGCCGCTCAACCGCATCGGCACTATCGATTAAAAACCGCTATAGTACAGTACCTAACCGTGTAATCGTTTCGACGAGGGGATATTAGAGGCATGAACGCTTCATCGCTTTCCTTCCAAGACATCATCCTGCGCCTCCAGCAGTACTGGGGCGAGCAGGGCTGCGTCATTATGCAGCCCTATGACTCCGAGGTCGGTGCCGGTACCTTCCACACCGCGACCACGCTGCGCTCGCTCGGTCCCGCCGAGTGGCGCACCTGCTACGCTCAGCCTTGCCGCCGTCCTGCCGACGGCCGCTACGGCGAGAACCCCAACCGCATGCAGCACTACTATCAGTTCCAGGTGCTCATCAAGCCGTCTCCGGTCAACGCCCAGGAGCTTTACCTGGGGTCTCTTGCCGCTATCGGCCTGGACCCCAACGATCATGACGTCCGTTTTGTCGAGGATGACTGGGAGAGCCCGACCCTGGGCGCCTGGGGCCTTGGCTGGGAGGTCTGGCTCAACGGCATGGAGGTCACGCAGTTTACGTACTTCCAGCAGGTAGGCGGCATCGAGGTCGACCCCGTGCCCGTCGAGATCACCTATGGTCTGGAGCGCATCGCCATGTACGCCCAGGGTGTCAACTCCGTCTACGACCTGGTTTGGAGCTATCTGCCCGATGGCACGCCGATGACCTACGGCGACGTGTTCCTGGAGAACGAGCGTGAGTTTAGTGCTTACAACTTTGAGGTCGCCAACGTCGAGATGATGCGTCAGAAGTTTGACGACTACGAGGCCGAGTGTCATTCCTGCCTTGAGCGCAAGCTGCCGCTGCCCGCATACGACTGCGTCATGAAGTGCAGCCATGCCTTCAACCTGCTCGATGCCCGCGGTGCGCTGTCCGCGGTCGAGCGTGCCAACTACATCCTGCGCGTCCGCGCCGTCGCCAAGGCGTGCTGCGAGGCCTATATGGCCGAGGTCGCCGGAATCAACGAGAATGCCGACCAGGAAGGCGAGGTGGCGTAAGCCATGGCAGACGCTAAGGATTTCCTGTTTGAGATCGGTACGGAGGAAATGCCCTCCGCACCGCTGAACAATGCCGTCAAGCAGCTTGGCACCATGATGGCCAAGGGCCTCGACGAGGCCGGTCTGGCCCATGGCGAGGTCCGCGTGATCTCGAGCCCGCGTCGTCTGGCTGCGCTCGTGGCCAACGTCGCCACCGCGACCGATGAGGTCCATGAGGTCAAGCGCGGCCCCGCGGCAAACATTGCCTTTGATGCCGACGGCAACGCCACCAAGGCCGCTCAGGGCTTCGCCCGCAAGTGCGGTGTGGCTGCCGAGGATCTGGTTCGACGCGAGGACACTGACGGCCGCGAGTACGTGTTCGCCGAGAAGAACATTCCCTCCGCACCGGCTACCCCGATCCTGACGGCCCTTTGCGAGAAGACCATCGCCGGCCTGCAGTGGCCCAACTACCGCAGCCAGCGCTGGGGCCACGAGCACGCTACGTTTGTTCGTCCGGTCCGTTGGATCTGCTGCCTTTTGGGCGAGGACGTCGTGCCCGTGTCGTTTGCCGACGTGACGAGTGGCAACACCACGCGTGGCCATCGCGTACTTGGCCCCGGTGACCATGTGGTCGCCAGCCCCGCTGTTTACGAGCAGGTGCTTGAGGACGCCGGCGTGCTTTCTGCCGAGCGTCGTCGTGAGGCCATCCTTGCCGGCATCGCCGAGGTCGAGGCCGCTCGCCCCGGCTGCCATGTTGACACGCCCAAGAAGGTCTTTGAGGAGGTCATCAATCTCTGCGAGTGGCCGACGGTGCTCGTTGGTACCTTCGATGAGGAGTTCCTCAAGGTCCCGCACGAGATCATCTGCGAGTCCATGCTCACCAACCAGCGCTACTTCCCGATTTATGACGGCGATGGCAAGCTCACGCGTGAGTTCGTGGTCGTTTCCAACAGCAAGCCCGAGAATGCCGAGCGCGTGATCGACGGCAACGAGCGCGTCGTGCGCGCCCGTCTGGACGACGCCAAGTTCTTCTACGAGGAGGACCTGAAGATCTCCCTCGACGAGTTCCGCGAGCGTCTGGCTAAGGTCGCCTTCCAGGAGAAGCTTGGTAGCGTGCTCGCCAAGTCTGAGCGCATTGAGCAGCTTGCGCTCGCCATCGCCCGCGAGACCCATCTGGGCGCCCACCTGGCTGCCGATGCCGCTCGCGCCGCGCACCTGTGCAAGGCCGACCTGGTGTCCAACGCCGTCGTCGAGTTCACGAGCCAGCAGGGCGTAATGGGTGGTTATTACGCCTCCGCGATGGGGGAGAACGACGAGGTCGCCCACGCCATTCGCGATCATTATCGTCCCCGCTTTGCCGGTGATGAGCTGCCCGAGGGCACCGCTGGCTGCATCGTGGCCTGTGCCGACAAGCTCGATACCATTGCCGGTATCTTTGCCATCGGCGAGCCCCCGACCGGCTCCTCCGACCCGTACGCGCTGCGTCGCGCCGCCATCGGCATCATCAACATCCTGCGCGATCGTCTGCCGATTGACCCCACGTCGCTGATCGACTTCGCCCTTGAGCTCTATAGCGAGCAGGGTATCGAGTTCGATGCCGCCGAGGTCGCCCAGCAGGTCCGTGACTTCTTCCACGGCCGCCTGGTGAGCATGGCCCGCGATGAGAAGATTCCCGCCGATACCGTCGCCGCCGTCTCCGCGGTGCACATCATCGCCCCGTCTGTCTTCTTCGCCCGCTGCGCCGCACTCGACGAGGCTCGCAAGAACGACGCCGAGACCTTCGACAACCTGGCTACCGCCTATGCCCGCGCCGCGCACATCTCCAAGCCCGAGCTTGGTGCGGAGTACGACCGCAGCCTGATGGGCGAGGCCGAGCTCGCGCTCGCCGACGCCTCCGAGGCTGCTCAGACCGCTGTCGATGCCGCCCTTGCTGCCGAGGATTACCCGGCCGCATTCGCCGCTCTTGCAGCTCTGCGTGCTCCCATCGACCGCTTCTTCGACGAGGTTATGGTCATGGACAAGGATGAGCAGCTTCGCGATAATCGCCTTAAGCTGCTCAACCGCTTCGAGGCCGTTTTCTCCGGCATCGCCAACATCGGTGAGCTTGCTCGCAAAAAGTAAGCCAGCCTGCGCGTAAGCGCAAAAGGAGCCCCGCATGGATTGCCCGGTCACCGCTCGTCCCACCGTTATCGTTATCTCCGACTCGCTCGGTGATACCGCTTGTGAGGTGGTGCTTGCGGCGTCCGGGCAATTTGATGAAGGGGCTTTTCGTGTTTTGCGCCTGCCCAAGGTGACCTCGGTGGAGCAGGTCAAGTCGTTTGTGGGACCGCGCGTCGATGCCGACCATCGCGATATCGCTGTGTTTCACACCATCGTCGACCCGGCGCTGCGCGCCCGCGTGCTCGATTACCTGGGCATGCTGCATATTCGTTCGGTTGACCTGATCGGCCCGACGCTCGCCGTGCTGTCGTCGCTCATCGGTGTGCCGCCCAAGGGCGTCGCGGGCGTGATTCATAAGACCGATGACCGCTATTTCCATCGCATCGAGGCCATGGAGTATTTTGTTGAGCACGACGACGGGCGCGGTTGCGACGATCTGTCGGGTGCCGATATCGTGCTGTTGGGCGTGTCCCGCACGTCCAAGACGCCGCTGTCGATGTATTTGGCCTATCAAGGTTATAAGGTTGCCAATGTTCCGTTGGCCCATGGCATGGAGCCGCCGAAGTCAATTTACGAGGTCGATCCGATGCGGTTGTTTGGTCTGATTTCGACTGTTGACGTGATCTCCGGGATTCGCGATAGCCGCTTGGGCGATGACTATGCCCGCGCCGTTGCCGGCTCCTATGCTGAGCCTGAGAGCGTGCGCAGCGAGCTCGAGGAGGCCCGTGCTCTTATGAAGCGCCTGGGCTGCTTTGTGGTGCGCACCGACGGCAAAGCGATCGAGGAGAGCGCCTCCGAGATCATCGGTCACTTGGGGGAAGTCCAAGAAGCTCGTGCCCGTCGCGCCGCCCGCCGAGCCCAGCAAAGCTAACTCATTGGGGTAGCTAAAAATGCACCGTCTTTTAAAGACTACCAAAAATAATGCACGATATTGGTAAAGCGATTTAGCAAAGAACTTGCATTTGAACTGCAATTCTCTTGCAGTGGTATCTTCATAAGGTAACCACCTTTACCTACCGTTTACCGTAACATTTATCACGTTTACCAAACCCCGCGCCCTCTACGCATGCCCGCTCAATGCCCGCCGTATAGTACCCTCACGGCTCGCAACCGGCGGGTCGATTCGTCACCACGGTCGTGCGCGTAAGTGCATGGAAGGGGAAGTATCGTGAGCGATTGCAAGAGGGTTTACCGTTTTGGTACCGACGCCCAGGGCACCTGTGTCACTGAGGGCGACAAGTCCATGAATTTTGTGCTTGGCGGCAAGGGCGCGAACCTTGCCGAGATGAGCCGTATCGGCCTGCCGGTCCCCGGCGGCTTTACCATTACCTGCCAGACCTGCGTCGAGTACTCCGGTGCCGGCAACGTCTGGCCCGAAGGCGCACTCGATGAGATTGTTGCCGCCGAGGCTGACCTCGAGGCCCGCTGCGGCAAGAAGCTCGGTGACGCCAACGACCCGCTGCTTGTATCGGTGCGCTCGGGCGCTCCGTTCTCCATGCCCGGCATGATGGACACGGTCCTCAACTTGGGCCTCAACGACGATTCCGTCCAGGGTCTCATCGCCCAGACGCAAAACCCGCGTTTTGCCTGGGATAGCTACCGCCGCTTTATCCAGATGTTCTCCAACGTCGTTATGGGTGTTGACGCCGACCTGTTCGAGAACGCCCTGACTCAGGCCCGCCTGGTCGCCGGCGTTCGTGTCGATTCCGAGCTTTCGGCCGAAGACCTGCAGGAGCTCGTCGAGACCTTTAAGAGCATCTTCTCCGACAACGTCGAGGCCGCCCTGTATCCCGAGCTCGACGTTGCCGACGGCAAGCCCGTCTTCCCGCATAATCCGGAGCTCCAGCTGCGCCTTGCCATCCAGGCCGTCTTTGGCAGCTGGATGAACGAGCGCGCCTGCATCTACCGCAAGCAGCATGGCATTTCCGACGAGCTCGGCACCGCCGTCAACGTGCAGGCCATGGCCTTTGGCAACAAGGGCGAGACCTCTGCGACCGGCGTCGCCTTTACGCGCAACCCGGCCGACGGCACCAAGGAGTTCTACGGTGACTTTTTGGTAAACGCCCAGGGCGAGGACGTCGTCGCCGGTATCCGCAACACCGAGCCCATCGCCGACCTCAAGACCACCCCGGGCCTCGAGTCCGCTGGTGAAGAGCTCGAGCGCGTGTTCCTGACGCTCGAGGACCATTACCGCGATATGTGCGATATCGAGTTCACCATCGAGCAGGGTAAGCTCTGGATGCTCCAGACCCGCGTGGGCAAGCGCACTGCTACCGCCGCCCTGCGCATCGCCATCGAAATGGTCGAGGAGGGTCTGATCACCTGCGAGGAGGCCGTGAGCCGCATCGATCCCGCGCAGCTCGACCAGCTCCTGCATCCGCAGTTCGATGTCTCCAAGAAGTACGAGGCCCTGGCCAGCGGTCTGAACGCCAGCCCTGGTGCCGCCGTGGGCGAGGTCGTGTTCTCGAGCGACGATGCCGTCGCGCGCGCCAACGAAGGTCACAAGGTCATTTTGGTTCGCTGGGAGACCAACCCCGATGACCTGAAGGGCATGGTCGCCGCCGAGGGTATCCTGACCAGCCACGGTGGCAAGACGAGCCATGCCGCCGTTATCGCTCGCGGTATGGGTACGCCCTGCGTCTGCGGCGTTGAGCGCTTCCACATCGACGCCGCCGAGAAGGTCGTGCGCATCGAGGGTAGCGATCGTGTGCTGCACGAAGGCGATGTCATCTCCATCGACGGCACCCAGGGCATCGTCGTCGATGGCGCTGTCGATTTGGTCTCCGCCGAGCTCACCGGCGACCTGGACATCATCCTGTCCTGGGCCGACGAGATCCGTCTGGACGAGACCTGTGGCCACGCCAACCATGTGCGCGTCAACGCCGACAACCCCGAGGACGCCGAGCTCGCCCTCGAGTTTGGTGCCGAGGCCATTGGCCTGTGCCGCACCGAGCATATGTTCCTTGGCGACCGTAAGAACATCATCCAGAGCTTTATCCTGTCTGACGATGAGGCCGTGAAACAGCAGGCCCTGGCCGACCTGCTCAAGGTTCAGACCGAGGACTTCCTGGCGATGTTCAAGACCATGTCCGGTCGCGATGTGGTCGTTCGCCTGCTCGATCCGCCGCTGCACGAGTTCCTGGATAATCCGCGTGAGCTCGAGGTCGCCATCACCAAGAAGGAAGCCGCTGGCGCCAACGAGGAAGAGCTTGCCGCTCTGCGCACCCGCCTGCGTCGTATCGACGGCATGGTCGAGTCCAACCCGATGCTCGGCCTGCGCGGTGTGCGCCTGTCCGTTGTCTTTGGCGACCTGCCACTCATGCAAGTTCGCGCCGTGGCCACGGCTGCTGCCCGCCTTATCAAGGAGGGCGTCGACCCGCGCCCCGAGATCATGGTTCCGCTCGTTTCCATTACGGCCGAGCACGTTCAGACTCGCGAGGTCATCGAGCGCGTGATCGCCGAGGTTTCCGCCGAGGAGGGCGTCGAGCTCAATATTCCCGTGGGCACGATGCTCGAGCTGCCGCGTGCCTGCATGGTTGCCGACGAGATCGCGCAGCACGCCGACTTCTTCTGCTTTGGCACCAACGACCTTACCCAGACGACCTTCGGCTTCTCTCGTGACGATGCCGAGGCCAAGTTCATCCCTCTGTACATGCACAAGAAGATCCTGAAGGACAACCCCTTCGAGACCATCGACTCGGCGGTACTCGAGCTGGTGCGCATGGCTGTCGAGAAGGGTCGTGCTACCAACCCCGATATGCACTTTGGCGTGTGCGGCGAGCACGGCGGCGACCCCAAGTCCATCAAGGCCCTGTTTAACGTGGCCGACGTGGACTACGTGTCCTGTTCGCCCTATCGCGTGCCCCTCGCGCGCCTGGCTGCCGCCCAGGCCAAGCTCGAGGCCAAGCGTTCCGCCTAACGTTTTGGGTTTGGGCGCCTAGCGTAGCCCCCTTCACGCCGCCCGTCTCATTCGTGAGGCGGGCGGTTATCATGTGCGGGTTTTGTCTTTTTGTCTGCGTAAAAAATTGTTCTTGCAGCAGAAACCCGCGCGTGTATACTCGAATACGTTTGTTCAACTACGTGCCGGCTAAGGTGGTACGGCACCTCTAGAAGAGTAAGGAATTGCACATGGATTACATCCGCGCAATCGAGCGTCAGCAGATCCGCGAGGACATTCCTCAGGTTCGCGTCGCCGACAACGTCAAGGTTCACTACCGCATTAAGGAAGGCGACCGCGAGCGCATCCAGGTCTTCCAGGGCGACGTCATCCGCATGGCCGGCGCCGGTGCCCGTGAGACCTTCACCGTCCGCAAGATTTCCTTCGGTGTCGGTGTTGAGCGTACCTTCCCGCTTCACAGCCCCAAGATCGCCAAGCTCGAGGTCGTTCGTCATGGTCGCGTCCGTCGCGCCAAGCTGTACTACCTCCGCGACAAGGTGGGCAAGGCTGCTCGCATCCCCGAGAAGCGCTAAGAAGATCGCAGCGTCTGTCCACTCGTTTGGACACAAGGGTCACCTTCGGGTGGCCCTTCTTTTTATCTGATTTGCATACAAGGAGGGCCTGGTATGGCCAATATGACGAGCTCGGTTTCGGCATCGCAGGTTGCCGGCGAGCTGGCGAGCGCCACGTTCGAGGAGATTCCCGCCCTCGTGGAGCATTATCGCGAGGATCCGCGCCAGCAGGTGATCAAGGCTTGCGAGCGTGCCCTTAAGCGCCATGCCAAGGAACTTGCCGAGCGCGAGCGCGTCAACGGCATGTACGAGCTGATGCACGAGCTCGGCGGTGACGGTGTGGTTGTAGGCGTCGATGAGGTTGGCCGTGGCTCGGTAGCGGGTCCCTTGACCGTGTGTGCCGTGTGTCTTCCGATGGAACCTCGCATTTGGGGCATCAACGATTCCAAAAAGCTCACGCCGGCGCGCCGTGAGCTGCTCTCGGTGAAGATTGCCGAGGTGGCGACTGCCATCGGCTTTTGCCATATCGCTCCTGCGGATATCGATGAGATGGGTATGGCCCGCGCCATCCGCGCTGCCGTCGCGGGCGCGGTTGCCGATACAGGGCTCGAGCCCGATTGCGTGCTTATGGACGGTAACCCCCTGGGCGCCGTTCCCAACGAGCGCGACGTGGTCAAGGGCGACGCCAAGATCGCCTGCATCGCCGCGGCATCCATCATGGCAAAGGTCACGCGTGACGAGATGATGGTCGAGTACGATGCCGAGTATCCCGAGTACCATTTGGCCGAATCGAAAGGCTATGCGAGTCCCGAGCACATCGAGGCCATTCGCAATCATGGACTTTGTCCGCTGCACCGCGTGAGCTTTTGCGGAAACTTTCTGCAGACTGAGCGCCTTTTTTAGGCCAATTGTGGAGACAGGGACCTGAAGGGTTCTATAAACCTGCTGGTAGGGGCCGCGTGCAACGCTATTGTTGCGCGCGGCCCCTCATTTGTCGGCATTTGGTTTGCTATTGGTTTGCTTCCGGTACTTACCCGCATGAAACCTGCCCTCATTATCGAGGCAATGTAGGGAGTGGGAAAGGAGCCCCCATGTGTGCCGCAGGCAAAATGAGCAAGACGCAGCAGCTCAAGGAGCGTTGGGAAGAGGGGGAGCTCGATTGCGGGTCGATCACGCCCGAGTTTATCAAGGGGCTCAGTCCTCGCGAGCTCGGTATGCTGGGCGAGCTTATCGCAATCGATTACTTTAACGAGCGCGGCTATGCATTGCTGGAACAAGGCTATCGATGCTCGGAGGGCGAGGCCGACCTCGTTCTGCTCGACGAGCTCGACGATGTGGTGGTGATGGCCGAGGTCAAGACCAGGCGTGTTGCGCTGGATTGCGACACGCGGGTGTTTCCCGAGGAAGCTGTGAATGCCCAAAAGCAGCGGCGCTATCGTCGCATCGCGAGTTGCTATCTCATGGAGCATTATCCGCTCAAGGCGATCCGCTTCGATGCCGTGGGCGTCACCATTCGCGGCGGGCATATCGCCAAGATCGAGCACCAGTACAACGCGTTCGATTGGCAGGTGTCGTGATGGCGTTCGAAACCTTTGCCGTTCACGCTGCCTGCATCCGCGGTGTCGAGGCGATTCCCGTCACCGTCGAGGTATCGCTTGCGGGCGGCATCCCGGGCATCCAGATGCTCGGTATCCCGAGTATGGAGGTCATGGAGTCGCGCGGGCGCATTCGCTGCGCGATGCGCTCCGCCGGATTCGAGATCCCGCGTTCGGGCATTACGGTCAACCTGGCGCCGGGCGATATCCGAAAGACCGGTAGCGGTTTTGACCTGCCGATAGCCATTGCGGTGCTTGCGGCCGACGGTCAGATTCCCCGTGACAATCTCGACCGCTGCCTCATTGCCGGCGAGCTCGGCTTGGATGGTACGGTGCTTCCCGTCAAGGGCGAGGTGGCGTTCCAGCTGCTGGCTCGCGACATGGGGCTGTCTTTTATCGCCGGCAGGTCCGACCAGCATGTTCCGCTTGCGGGCGTCGACTGCGGTTTTATCGATCATCTGTCGCAGCTTGCCCGCGGTATGGGCGAGGCAGCTCGGCACTATCTGGATTCTGAAGTGCTCGAGGCCACCTTTGAGCCCGAGCTCGATTATGCCGATGTGTTGGGGCAGGAAGTCGCTAAACGCGGCATAGCGCTTGCGGCGGCAGGGGAGCTCGGCCTTCTCATGATTGGCTCGCCCGGTTCGGGCAAGACAATGCTTGCGCGTCGCATGACGGGTATCTTGCCCGAGCTTTCCGTCGAGGACCAGCAGGAGGCGCTGTGCATTCATTCGGTCTTGGGTGAGAACATCGATGGCCTGCTTGCGGGGCATCGGCCGTTTCGAAGCCCCCATCACAGCATATCGACAGCGGGCCTTATTGGCGGAGGGCGCCCGGTGCATCCGGGCGAGATCAGCCTTGCCCATGGCGGCGTGCTCTTTTTGGACGAGCTTGCCGAGTTTCCCACCGGTGTGCTGCAGACGCTCAGGCAGCCTATCGAGCGCGGTTATGTCAGGATCGTGCGCGTCGATGGCGCCTTTACGTTTCCCTTGCGCTTTCAGCTGCTTGCGGCGAGCAATCCCTGCCCCTGCGGTTTTTTGGGCGATCGCGAGGTTCCGTGTCGTTGCTCGGCATCGATGGTCGAGCGCTATCGGTCCAAGCTGCGTGGTCCCTTGGCCGACCGCATCGACCTGATGATCGACGTGTCCCGCCCCGATCCGCAGGTGATTATCGAGGGCGCCGAGGGCATGTCGTCGGCCGAGCTGCGCGACTACGTTGTCCGCGGTCGGGCTTTTCGTGCCTGGCGCGAGACTCATATGGACGATGCGGACGCTGAGGCCGAGGACGATGAGTCCCGCTCTATCGATGGTGTTGTGTCGACCTTTGCGCTCGATCAGGCGGCGGAAACGTGCGTGCTCGGCCTGTCGAAGCGCACGCATCTCACGGGGCGCGGCATCGTGCGCCTGGTGCGCATCGCGCGCACGATCGCCGATGTCGCCGAAAGCGAGCGGGTGACGCAAGATCATGTGCTCGAGGCCGCGATGTATCAGGGAAGGAGGGACCAGTGATGGGTGAGGTCCGCTATGAACTGCATCCCGGTGATGGGCTGTTTCCCGCTACTGTTCTGGAACTTTCCGATGTGCCGCAGACGTTGTTCGTCCGTGGCGACCCGGAGGTGCTCTCGACGCCGGCGCTCTCGATTATCGGTGCGCGCAAGGCGTCTCCCTACGGTCTTGCCGTCGCGGAGCTTGCAGCCAAGGTTGCCGTGGAAGCGGGGGTGACGGTGGTCTCGGGCGGTGCGGTCGGCTGCGACCAGGCCTCGGGTTGGGCCGCGGTCAACGCCGGGGGCAGGCACGTCTTAGTTTTGGGTACGGGCGCCGACGTGGTCTACCCGCGCTCGAGCGCGGGGCTTATCGCCCGTACGCTCGATACGGGCGGCGCGGTCGTGTCCATCTCGCCGTGGGGCATGGGGCCGCGCAAGTTTGCCTTTCCGCGCCGCAACCGCGTGATCGCTGCGCTGTCGCAGGCGCTCTTTGTATCGGAGGCCGGCATGCCATCCGGAACGTTTTCTACCGCCGAGGCCGCCATGGACCTGGGGCGCGAACTGCTTGCGGTACCGGGCTCCATTTTGTCGCCCGAGTCGCGCGGGACCAACTATCTCATTGCCAACGGGGCCTGCTGCATTATTGACGAGGAGTCCATCGAGATGGCCATCTCTCGAATCTACGGTACCCTGCGCTATTCGCGTCCCGATGCGCCCGGCATCGCCGACCTGGATGCCACACAGCAGACTGTGATGCATGCCCTCATCGCCTCGCCGCTCAAGGTTGAAGACATCGCCACACTCGTCTCCCTCGATGCCGTCGGCGTGCTCAAGCTCCTGGGCTCGCTCGAGCTCGAGGGCCTCATCGAGCGCATGATGGATGGAAGGTATGCGCCCTCCAAGTTTGCCCTTCACGCCCAGACGCCCTTCGGTCACAATGGAAAACGTGTCAATTAGAAAGGTGTTTGCAGATGCTGTTTGATCAGGTGACGGTTATCGGTGGCGGTCTGGCGGGATCGGAATGCGCGATTCAGCTGGCAGATCGCGGGTTCGCCGTAAAGCTGTGCGAGATGCGCCCGCAGGTGAGCTCTCCTGCCCACCATACCGATCACTTGGCGGAGCTCGTCTGCTCCAATTCGTTTAAGTCGACCCGTCCCGATTCCGCCGCCGGCCTGCTGAAGGCCGAGCTCGAGCGCATGGGCTCGGTGCTGCTCGACTGCGCTCATCGTGCGGCCGTTCCCGCTGGCGGCGCCCTGGCGGTCGACCGCGTCAAGTTTTCCGAGCTCGTCGAGGCCGAGGTTGCCGCCCGCCCCAATATCGAGGTCGTCCACGGTGAGGTCACCCAGATCCCCGAGGGTCATGTGGTTATCGCCGCGGGCCCCTTGTGCTCGCCGGCATTGAGCGGGGAGGTCATGAAGCTTGTCGGTGGTGACGCCCTGGCGTTCTTTGACGCGGCCGCCCCGATCGTCGATGCCTCGACGCTCGATATGGACGTGCTGTTCTCGCAGTCGCGCTACGAGGAGCAGGGGAGTGGCGACTATCTCAATGCCCCGCTCAACAAGGAAGAGTACGAGGCCTTTATCGAGGCACTCACCACGGCCGATCGCGTGGTGCTCAAGGATTTTGAGGGCGGTGACCTGTTCCAGGCCTGCCAGCCTGCCGAGGAGGTTGCGCGCACGGGCAAGGATGCCATCCGCTTTGGCGCCATGAAGCCCGTCGGGCTCACCGACCCGCGCACCGGTCGCCGTCCCTGGGCGGCAATTCAGCTGCGCGCCGAGAACAAGGAGAAGACCGCCTATAACCTGGTTGGCTTCCAGACCAACCTGACCTTCGGCGAACAGAAGCGCGTCTTCCATATGGTTCCCGGCCTGGAGAACGCCGAGTTCTTCCGCTACGGCGTCATGCACCGCAACACCTTTGTCGATGCGCCGCACGTGCTCGATGGCACCTTTGCCGTGCCCGGCACGAGCGTGCGTCTTGCCGGCCAGATTACCGGTACCGAGGGGTATATGGAGGCCGTGGCGACGGGTCTGCTCGCCGCGCTCAACACCTATGCCGGGGCAATCGAGGCGGAGCCTGTTGAGCTGCCGCGCGTGGGCGCCCTAGGCGCACTCGTGGGCTATGCGACCGATCCGGCTACGGTGGGCTATCAGCCCATGCACGTCAACTTTGGGCTCGTGCCGCCGCTCGAGGACGGTAAGCGTCGCAGCAAGCGCGATCGTTACCAGGCCTACGCGGATCGCGCCCTTAAGGCCCTGGATGCTTATCTGGAATCGCGCTCCGATCTGTTTGGAGGCGAGAGGTCATAGCCTTTGACCTGTACGATGCCGTCGACTCGTTCATCGCCTACATTGCACGCGTCGAAGGGCTCGCTCCCAATACGGTAACCGCCTACGCCTCGCGGCTCGAGCACTTCGCCGCGTGGTGCGACCGTGAGGGCATCGACGCTCGCGTCGCCGACGTACGGACCGTTCGCTCCTATTTGGCCGAGCTGTCGCGTGGCCAGGTGGCGGCTCGGACCCTTGCGGCGCATCTGTCTGCCATTCGCTCGCTCTATCGGTGGATGGCTGCCGAGGGAATCGTTGAGGGCGATGCGGTCTCGGCGATATCCTCGCCCAAACTGCCGCGCGATCTTCCCGGTGTGCTGACGACCCGGCAAGTCGAGGCGTTGCTCGAGGCCCCCGACACCTCGACGCCTTCGGGGCTGCGTGATGCAGCGATGCTCGAGCTGCTCTATGCCTCCGGCGCGCGAATCTCGGAGCTCGCGGCGCTCAACGTGGAGTCCATTGCTTGGTCAGAGCGAACGCTGCGACTTTGGGGCAAGGGGAGCAAGGAGCGTATCGTGCCCCTCTATCGGCGCGCTCTCGAGGCGACTCGCCGCTATATTGAGGAGGGGAGGCCACATCTCCTTGTGCAGGCAAAGCGTGTCGATAGTGCGAACGGCGTGCATCCGCTGTTTATCTCGGCGCGCGGAAACCGCATGAGTGCCGCCATGCTGAGGAGGCGTTTCCACATGCTTGCGGCACTTGCCGGCATTCCTGCCGACATCGCCCCGCATGCGATGCGCCATACCTTTGCGACCGACCTGCTCGAGGGCGGCGCGGATCTGCGCTCGGTTCAGGAGCTGCTGGGGCATGCGAGCTTGTCCACGACGCAGATCTATACGCACCTCACGCCCGACCGACTCAAGCGTGCCGTGAGTCAGGCACACCCCCGCGGCGAGTAGGAGAAGGGCCTCCCGCGCCGCACCGAGGTGTGTGGTTTTGATTGCGGGTTGGCAGGAAGAGGCAATCCTGCTATCATTCATCGGGTTGCTTCACGGCAACAGGTTTTTATCACGCACGCGCGGCTACTTCATACCGTGGTGCCCGGGCTTTGGTAGCACATGTCCGGGTTGGTTTTGGAGGATGACCCCGCGCGGAGGCAAACCACAGGAGGTTTAATATGGCTACCAAGATTAATATCCGCACCCTGCTCGAGGCCGGCTGCCACTTCGGTCACCAGACCCGTCGCTGGAACCCCAAGATGAAGCCGTTCATCTTCGGTGAGCGCAACGGCATCTACATCCTCGACCTCAAGCAGACCATCCTTGACGCCGATCAGGCCTACACCTTCGTCAAGAACGTCGCCAAGGGCGGCAACGTGCTGTTCGTCGGCACCAAGAAGCAGGCTCAGGAGGCCGTTAAGAACGCCGCTGAGCGCGCCAACATGCCTTACATCAACCAGCGTTGGCTCGGCGGCATGCTGACCAACTTCGTCACCATCCGCTCCCGCATCAACCGCATGGAGGAGCTCGAGGCCATGGTCGAGGACGGCCGCATGGCAGTGCTGCCCAAGAAGGAGCAGGCAGTGCTCGGCAAGGAGCTCGCTAAGCTCCAGACCAACCTCGGTGGCGCCCGCGACATGAAGGGTCTGCCCCAGGCTCTCTTCGTCATCGACACCAAGCGCGAGGAGAACGCCATCAAGGAGGCCCAGCGCCTGAACATCCCCGTCGTCGCTCTGATCGACACCAACTCCGATCCCGACGAGGTCGAGTACGGCATCCCCTGCAACGATGACGCCATCTCCGCTGTCACCCTTATGTGCGAGCTCATGGCCGACGCCTGCCTCGCTGGCTCCGGTAAGGAGCAGGTCTCCGAGGCCGAGATGGCCGCCGAGCCCAAGGCCGAGTAAATCAGTCCTATTTAAGTCTTTTTCATCTCTTTGAAAGGAACCACAATGGCCCAGATTACTGCCGCTATGGTCAAGCAGCTCCGCGAGATGACCGACTCCCCAATGATGGAGTGCAAGAAGGCTCTCGTCGAGGCTGACGGCGACATGGACGTCGCTGTTGACGTTCTGCGCAAGAACGGCCTCGCCAAGGCTGCCAAGAAGGCTGGCCGTGAGACCAACGAGGGCGCTGTCGCCGCGTTCGTCTCCGAGGACGGCAAGTCCGGCGCTCTGCTCGAGCTTTCCTGCGAGACCGACTTCGTCGGCTCCAACGCCAAGTTCACCGGCTTTGCTTCCAAGGTCGCCGAGGTTGTCGCTACCACCGAGCCGGCCGATGTCGATGCTCTGCTCGAGAAGCCGATGGGCGAGGAGACCGTTTCCTCCGAGCTCACCGAGATGATTCACATCATGGGCGAGAACATGAAGATCGCTCGTTTCTCCGCTCGCAAGGCCGAGAACGGCGCTCTCGCTTCTTACATCCACATGGGTGGTAAGATCGGCGTCCTCGTCGAGTTCGCTTTCGAGAAGGCCGAGACCGCTCAGGCCGAGTCCTTCAAGACCTTCGCTCACGACGTTGCCCTTCAGGTTGCCGCCGTCGCCCCGATTTGCGCTACCCGCGATCAGGTTCCGGCCGAGACCGTCGAGCACGAGAAGGAGATCTACATGGCTCAGGCTGCCGAGTCCGGCAAGCCCGAGGCTATCCAGGAGAAGATGGCTGTTGGCCGTCTGGAGAAGTTCTACAAGCAGTCCGTGCTCACCGAGCAGGAGTTCATCAAGGACAGCTCCCTCACCATCAAGAAGTACGCTGAGCAGGTCTCCAAGGAGCTCGGCGATAGCATTACCGTCGTTGCCTTCGACCGTCTGGTCCGTGGCGAGTAAATAAGCTCTTGTAGCTGGTAATGAGCAGGCTGTGGGTTTTACTCACAGCCTGCTTTTTCATGGCTCTTATCAGAGCCTTTGCTATCATATTGAGAGTCTAATTAAAGGAGGATCGCTTTGTCCGACATCCGATATAAACGCGTGCTTCTGAAGCTTTCCGGCGAAGCACTGATGGGCGACGGCCAATATGGCATCGACCCCAAGATTACCGACCATCTTGCCAAGCAGGTCAAGGAGCTGCTCGCCGTTGGCCATGAGGTCGGCGTTGTTGTCGGCGGCGGCAACATTTTCCGCGGCATGGCCGGCGCTGCCGGTGGCATGGAGCGCGCCCAGGCCGACTACATGGGCATGCTGGCAACCGTTATGAACGCGCTTGCCCTGCAGGATGCCTTTGAGCACAACGATGTTCCCTGCCGCGTGATGAGCGCTATCCAGATGAACGAGATCTGCGAGCCCTATATTCGCCGTCGCGCCATCAACCACCTTTCCAAGGGTAATGTCGTTATTTTTGCCGCCGGTTCGGGCAATCCGTACTTTACGACCGACACCGCCGCGGCTCTTCGTGCCTGCGAGATCGGTGCCGAGATTCTGATTAAGGCCACCAAGGTTGACGGCATCTACGACAAGGATCCTGTCAAGTGTTCCGATGCCGTCCGTTTTGACAAGATTACCTATCACGAGGTTCTCGTCCGCGGTCTGCAGGTTATGGATTCCACGGCCACGGCGCTGTGCCAGGATAACCGTATGCCGATTTTGGTCCTCAACATCGATGGCGAGGACACCGTCAAACGCGCGCTTTCGGGTGAGCCCGTCGGCACGCTCGTCTATCAGGAGGATTAAGCATGGCAGAGAATATCACCGCCCACATGGACAAGTCGCTCGAGTCCCTCAAGCACAACTTCTCCAAGGTTCGCACGGGCCGCGCCAACGCTAACATTCTGTCCGACATTTCGGTCGATTACTACGGTGTTCCCACGCCGGTTACCCAGGTTGCCGCCGTTAAGACCCCCGAGGCTCACATGCTGCTTATCGAGCCCTGGGACAAGGCGCTCGTCAACGCAATCGTGAAGGCTATCAGCGCTTCCGATCTGGGCATTACTCCCAACTCTGACGGTACCGTCGTGCGCCTGCCGTTCCCGGCTCCCACCGAGGAGCGTCGTCGCGAGCTCGTCAAGGAGTGCCGCGAGTATGCCGAGCAGGCCAAGGTCTCCATTCGCAACATCCGTCGCGACTTTAACAACAAGCTCGAGCGCGACGAAGAGCTCACCGAGGACGATGTCCGTCGCGAGCAGGCCAAGGTCCAGAAGCATACCGATGAGTATGTTGCCAAGGTCGAGGAGCTTCTGAAGGAAAAAGAAGCCGAGGTCATGGAGATCTAAGGTGCAATACGACGAGAACAAACTGGTCGAGTACTTTGCCGACGCCCCTGCGGGCGTCGGTTTTTCCGACCTTGACCTCAATAAGATTCCGCATCATATTTCGTGCATCATGGACGGTAACGGTCGCTGGGCCACGGCGCGCGGTCTTGCCCGCACCGAGGGACACAAGGCCGGTATCGTCTCCCTGCGCGAGATTATTACCGCATGCGTGCGTTTGGGCGTCGACGTCCTTTCGGCCTATGCGTTTTCCACCGAAAACTGGAATCGTCCTCAGCATGAGGTCAACGTTTTAATGCATCTGTTTGCTAAGACGTTTATCGATGAGCTGCCGCTGCTTAAGCGCGAAAACGTGCGCGTTGTCTTTTTGGGCGATATTTCCGCACTGCCCAAGAAGACCCGCGATGTCTTTGAGCGAGGTCTTGCCGAGTGTGCCGACCATACCGGCATGACGCTGGCACTTGCCGTCAACTACGGAGCCCGTGCCGAGATCACCCGTGCTGTCCGTCAGATCGCGCTCGATGCCGCTGCCGGAAAGATCGATCCGGCCGCTATCGACGATGATATGGTTGCTTCGCACCTGTACACCGCTGGGCTACCCGATCCTGAGCTTGTGATTCGAACCTCCGGCGAGCTTCGCCTTTCGAACTATCTGCTGTGGCAGGTTGCCTATTCCGAGTTTTATGTCACCGATACCTATTGGCCCGACTTTGATCGTTGGGGTCTTGTCAACGCCATTTTGGCCTATCAGGGCCGCGACCGTAGGTTTGGTGGACTGAGCAAGACCGAGGAGGCTTAATCGTGTCCGATTGTCCCAAGGCGTCTGCTCCCAAGGCGCCTGCCGCCAAGAGCGGCGCGGCCGCGACTTCGTGGCTTGCCGGCTTTATTACCCGTGCCGCCGCAGGTATCGTCTACGCCGTCGTATTTATTCTCTGCCTGGTTTTGGGTATCGTTCCCACCGCCATCTTCGTCTCCGTCATGAGCGGCCTGTGCTGCTTTGAGTATTTCCGCATGACGAAGCTCGATGGCAAGGTGGCCAACGAGCGCCTGGGTATCGCTGCCGCCGTGCTCTTTCCGCTCTCGGCGCTGGGCGACTCGCTGCTGTTGAATGCGCTGCTTTTTGCATTGATGCTTGCGGTGGGCATTTGGTATGTCTGTTCGTCGCGTACCCGCATATCCGATGTGGCTGTGACACTCATGGGTCCCATCTACACCGGTTTTATGCTGTCGGCCATCGTGCTGCTGCGCGATGCCGTGCCCGGTTTTGCCGGCGCCCTGCTTTCGGTGGGTGTTTGCGCGTCTCTCTGGGTCTCCGATTCGTTTGCCTACATCGTGGGCAGCCGTATCGGCAAGCACAAGATGGTCCCCAAGATTTCTCCCAAAAAGAGCTGGGAGGGCTTTGTCGGCGGCATCTTGGGCTCGGTTCTTATCTGGCTTATTTTGTGGGCGACGCATTTCTATAAGCTGAGCTTGCCCTATGCGCTGCTTTGCGGCGTGGTTGTGTCCATCCTGGGCGTTATCGGTGACCTCATCGAGTCACGCATCAAGCGTGGCGTGGGCGTCAAGGATTCTGGCAACCTTATTCCGGGCCATGGCGGCATGCTCGATCGTAGCGACTCGCTTATCTTTGGCTGCATTACCGCGCAGCTGCTTTTGATGATCGGAGGCGTGCTGTAATGGCCTTTCAGACGACGTACGCCCCCGATGGGCGTCTTCGCGTTGCCATCCTGGGTTGTACGGGCTCTATCGGTACGCAGGCACTTGATGTATGCCGTCAGCATGCCGATCGACTGCAGGTGACGGCACTGTCCGTTAACTCCAGCACCTCGGAGCTCGTTGCGTTTGCCCGTGAGTTTTCGGTTCCGGCCGTTGCCGTGGCCGACACCACCCACGGTACGGACGCTGTGCTGCAGGAGCTGCCCGAGGGCACCGAGCTCGGTGTTGGTGCGCAGGCGGTTTGTGAGCTCGCGCGTCGCGATGACGTCGACTGTGTGCTTGTTGCCATTGTGGGCGCTGCCGGGCTCGAAGCGAGCCATGCAGCCCTGACCTCGAACAAGCGTCTTGCACTTGCTAACAAGGAGTCGCTCGTCGTTGGCGGCGACCTGCTGATGCCACTGGCGCAGCCGGGTCAGCTCATTCCGGTCGACTCCGAGCACTCCGCCATCTATCAGTGCTATCTGGGTGAGAATCCACGCGAGGCCCACTGCATTTGGCTTACCTGTTCGGGCGGTCCGTTCTTTGGCCGTACGCGCGACGAGCTCAATTGCGTGACACGCTCCGATGCGCTGGCACACCCCACGTGGGCCATGGGTGCTAAGATCACCATCGACTCTGCGACCCTCATGAACAAGGGCCTGGAGCGAATTGAGGCCATGCATCTGTTTAACTGCGACCTCGATTTCATTAACGTGGTCGTGCAGCGTCAGTCCAAGATTCACTCTATGGTCGAGTTCGCCGACGGCTCCGTGATGGCGCATCTCGGTGCTTCCGACATGCGTATTCCCATCCAGTTCGCGTTCTCGTATCCCGAGCGTTGGGATACCCCGGCGCCTCGTATCGATTTCCGCGAGCTGGGGCAGCTCACGTTTGATGCTGCCGACATGGATACCTTCCGCTGTCTGGCACTGGCCGAACGTGCCGGCAAGACGGGTGGCACCATGCCGTGCGTGCTCAATGCCGCCAACGAGGTCGCCGTCGATGCCTTCCTGCACGATGGCTGCAGCTTTACCGATATCGATCGCATTGTGGAATCCTGCATGGATGCCCACGATATGCAGGCGGTCGATTCGTTTGAGCAGCTTCGCGACATCGATGCGTGGGCGCGTGAAAAGGCTGCGCAGGTGCTCGCCGCAACCCGTTCCTAACCCATAAGGATTGCTTTTTCGTTTTATGGATACTGTTCTGAGCGTTCTCTCATCGGTCTTTTGGGGCCTACTGATGCTTTCCGTCCTCGTGTTTTTGCACGAGGGCGGCCACTTTTTGGCGGCCCGTGCGTGCGGCGTGCGCGTCACCGAGTTTTTCTTGGGCCTACCGTGCCGCTTCGATATTCATCATACGTCGCGTCGCATCGGTACCAAGTTTGGCGTGACCCCGCTGCTGCTGGGTGGCTACGCTGCCATCTGCGGTATGGATCCGACCGACGTCTCGTGTGCCGATCGCGTGCTCGCGGCTATCTATCGTCATGGTCGCGTGACCGTGGCCGACCTTGCTGTCGAGCTCGAGCTATCCGAGGAGGTTGTGCTCGAGGCATGCGCCTTGCTCTTGGGTTGGGGCTCTATCGCGCCTTGGTATGAGAAAGGGGAGAAGCCCTCGCCGAGCTACTATCCCACCAAGTATCAGACGCTGCCGCGAGACGCGGTGGGTTACACAACCTTTGACGGCCGCCGTTTCGATCGAGAGCATGCGACTACCGAGGGCGATGTGTGGGAGCTGCCGTGCGGCGAAGCCGAGTTCCTTGCGCAAGAGCGTTCGCATACCTATCTGGGCCAGGGTTTTCTCAAGCGCGCCTTTATGCTGCTCGCGGGCATTCTCGTCAATATCCTGACGGGCTTTTTGCTGCTTATGAGCATCTACTCTATTGCGGGTGTCACCGTGCCGATGGATACCAACGTGATCGGTCAGGTTGACGAGGGGTCTATTGCCGCCAAGGCGGGTATCGAGGGCGGCGACGCGATCCTTTCGGTTGACGGAGTATCGTGCTCTACCTGGATGGACGTTTACGATGCCATCGGCAAGGCCGCCGGTAAGGACGATATCGCCATTGAGTATGAGCGCGACGGCAAGCAGCATTCGACCTCGGTTGCGCTCAAAGAGGACGAGCGCCTAGGTGTGTATGCCTCTACGCAGGTGGTCCGTTTAGACCCCATCACGTCGGCTCGCCTTTCGTTCTCCTATGTCGTGCAGACAGCGGAGGGCGTGATGCGCCTGCTCCAGCCGCAGCATACGATGGAGATTCTCGATCAGTCTTCTTCGATCGTGGGCATTAGCGTTATGTCCTCACAGGCTGCTGCTGCCGGCCCTGCCACGTTCCTTTCGTTTGCCGCCCTCATTTCGTTCTCGCTTGGCTTTATGAACCTGCTGCCCATCCCACCACTCGATGGCGGCAAGCTGGTCATCGAGATCATTCAAAAGATTGCTGGCCGCGAGCTTCCGCTCAAGGTCCAGACGATTGTGAGCTATGTGGGCATCGCGCTCTTTGCGCTGCTGTTTGTCTATATGCTTCGTTCCGACGTCCTTCGATTTATCCTGTAGGGGAGTGTTTGGATTGTCTTTATCCCATCCTTTGCCCCGCGAGTTGACGCGCCCCGTGCATGTGGGCGGTGTGCAGATCGGTGGCGGCGCGCCGGTGGTGGTCCAATCCATGACCTGCACCGATACCGCCGACGCCCAGGCAACGCTTGCGCAAGTGCGTGCACTTGCCCAGGCGGGTTGCGATATTGTGCGCGTGAGCGTGCCCACCGAGGCTGCGCTCGAGGGCTTTCGCACGATTTGTGCCGAGTCTCCGGTGCCGATCGTTGCCGATATCCACTTTAACCATAAGCTCGCCATTGGTGCCGTTGAGGCCGGTGCCGCCAAGTTACGCATCAATCCCGGCAATATCGGCGATTGGGCTAAGGTCGATGCCGTGATCGATGCCGCGGGCGCCGCTGGGTGCGCGATTCGCATCGGCGTGAACGCCGGTTCGCTCGAGCAGGATATCGCCGAGCGCGACGACCTCACGCAGCCCGAAAAGCTCGTGATGTCGAGCGAGCGCTTCGTCAAGCACTTTGAGGACCGCGGTTTTACGAACATTGTGCTTTCGGCCAAGGCCCATAGCGTGCAAACGACGCTTGATACCTATCGAGCCCTGTCGCGCGAAATCCCCCATGTCCCGCTTCACTTGGGCGTGACGGAGGCCGGAACCAAGCTCCAGGGCACCATTAAGAGCTCTGTGGGCCTGGGTATTCTGCTTTCCGAGGGCATTGGCGACACCATGCGCGTCTCGCTTACGGCCGATCCGATCGAGGAGCCGCCGGTCGCCTGGGGAATTTTACAGTCGCTGGGCCTTCGCCGCCGCGGTCCCGAGATTGTCTCGTGCCCCACGTGCGCCCGCTGCCAGGTCAACCTGATTCCCATCGCTGAGGAGGTCACCGAGCGTCTTAAGAACTACTCCGCGCCGCTTTCGATCGCCGTTATGGGATGCGCGGTCAATGGCCCCGGCGAGGCTTCTGACGCTGACTTGGGCGTTGCCTGCGGACGAGGTCAGGGCCTGCTCTTTTCGCACGGCCAGATCATTGGTAAAGTAGCTGAGGACCAAATTGTCGATGCGCTTATGGCCGAGGTCGACAAGCTTATTGAGGAGAAATAAATGACTCGAGCAATGTATATGTCAAAGCTGTATGCTCCGACGCTCAAAGAGGATCCGGCCGACGCCGAACTTGCGAGCCATCGTCTGCTGCTCCGTGCCGGCATGATTCGCAAGGAGGCCGCCGGTCTCTATTCCTATCTGCCGCTCGCGTGGCGCTCGATTCGCAAGATCGAGAACATCGTGCGTGACGAGATGGACGCTGCCGGCGCCCAGGAGCTCATGATGCCCATCATGGTCGATGCCGAGCTGTGGCGCGAGTCCGGCCGTATCGATGCCTATGGCAAGGAGCTCGTGCGCTTTGATGACCGCCATGGCCGCGAGTTCGTGCTCGGCCCCACGCACGAGGAGACCGTGACCGCCCTGGTGCGCAACGAGCTGCGTTCCTACAAGCAGCTGCCGGTGAATCTCTATCACATCCAGGATAAGTTCCGCGATGAGTTCCGTCCCCGCTTTGGCCTGATGCGCGGTCGCGAGTTCATCATGAAGGACGCCTACAGCTTCTCCGCCACGCAGGAGAGCCTGCAGGAGGAGTATGACAAGATGAAGCAGGCCTACGCCAACATCTGCGAGCGCTGCTATATCAAGGCCCTGCCCGTTGTTGCCGACTCCGGTGAGATCGGTGGCGATACCTCCGTCGAGTACATGGCTTTGGCCGACGCCGGCGAGGCTTCGCTCGTCTACTGCGACGATTGCGGCTTTGCTGCCGATGACGAGGCGGCAAGCACCAAGGTCGTCGTGACCGAGGGTCCTGGTGACGGTACGCTCACCAAGGTTGAGACTCCGGGCATGGGCACCATTGAGGCAGTCGCTAAGTTCTTTGGGTTCCCCGAGAACGGCACGCGCAAGTCGCTGGCACTCATCGACGCCGAGGGCAAGCCGGTCGTGGCCATTGTTCCGGGCGATCACGAGCTCAACGATTGCAAGGCCGAGCACGTCTTTGGCAAGGGCTATCGCATGATGACCGACGAGGAGCTTCAGGCGAACGGTCTGCACAAGGGCTTTATCGGACCGGTTAACCTGCCCGAGGGCATCCGTCTAGTGTGCGACGAGAGTCTGCGCGAGTCCAAGCAATGGGCCTGCGGTGCCAACGAGGTCGACTATCACTTTACCGGTGCCTGCCCCGAGCGCGATTTTTCCGTCGACGAGTGGGCCGACCTTGTCACTGTCGTTGCCGGCGACCCCTGCCCGCACTGCGGCAAGCCGCTTTCCGCTGCCCGCGGTATCGAGGTCTCTCAGGTCTTCCAATTGGGCACCAAGTACTCCGAGGCCATGGGTGCCACCTTTATGGACGAGGATGGCAAGGAGAAGCCGCTCATCATGGGTTGCTACGGCGTGGGCGTGTCTCGCTCGCTCGCTGCCGTCGTGGAGCAGCATAACGACGAGCACGGTATCGTCTGGCCGGTCTCCGTTGCCCCGTACGAGGTCGCGGTGATTCCGCTCGACCCCAAGAAGGAGGAGTGCGCTACCGTCTGCGACCAAATCGTCGAGGGTCTGTGCGCCGAGGGTATCGAGGTCGTCGTCGACGATCGCGATGAGCGTCCTGGCTTTAAGTTTGCCGACAACGACCTTATGGGCTTCCCGTATCAGGTGATTCTGGGTAAGCGCGGCCTTAAGAACGGCACCGTCGAGCTCAAGGACCGTGCTACGGGCGAGCGCGAGGATGTGGCGATCGACGAGGTCGTCGCCAAGGTCGCCGAGCTTGTGAAGGCAGCACGTCGTTAATCGACATTTCTGCTAGTAGATGTAATTGCAGGCCTGCTCCGCATCTCTCTAAGGATGAGATGCGGAGCAGTCTTTTTTGTTGCGTGAATAAGCTCGATGGGTAAAGGAAAACCCCACAGCCCAAATGAGCTGCGGGGTTTTCCTTTGTGCCTCCGATGCGAAATAAATCGCTCAGATACTACTGATAATCGACGACGTCGATCCAGTTCTTAAGGAACTCATCGTTCACGTTGCGCTTACGAGCGAGCTCGGAAGCGGCGACGATGCTCGTCCACTGACGCACGACCTGCATGGGCATGTCGGCGCGGTCGCAGTAGAGCTCCAGGTAGGCCTCAGCCTGGTCCTTGCTGTTGAGGGCAAAGAGCAGGTAGGTGGTGGCAACGTCGGCAGCAGGGGAGCCCTGGGTGGCATGTGCCCAGTCGCAGACGTACAGTTGGCCGTCGTCGCCGACGATGACGTTGGAGGGGTTGAAGTCGCCGTGGCAGACCTTGAACTCCTTGGTCATGCCGTCCAGACGCTCCTGAAGGTTGTAGCGCGTGGTGGCATTGAGCTGATCGAGGCTGTCGATCATGCGGGCGAACTTATCGCGCTGACGGTTGAGCAGCGGGGAGGTGTAGCCGTGGATCTCGATCTGGAGGTCGACGAACATCTCGAGGTACTCACCAAAGCGCTGGGGCTCGGCAGTCATCTTCTCGGCAAGGGTGGTGCCCGGAACCTTCTCGGTCACGAGCGCCCAGCCGTTGGCGTTCTCAAGCTGGGAAACCTCGAGCGCCTTGGGGCTGCGGATGCCGCACTCATTGATGCGGGCAAGATTCAAAGCCTCGTTGAACACGTCGGAGACGGGCTTGGTCTCGTTAAAGACCTTGACGATCTTGTCGCCCAGGTCGTAAACGACCTTGTTGCCGCGGCGGACGAGCTCGGTCTTGGAATCGGGTAGCAGCATGGTTGCATCCTTTCAACGATGCGATAGAAGCGACGGCGGGGGTGTGTGAAACACCCGTGCACCCCCGCCGTTAAAAACCGTGCTAAAACTAGCAGACGGCGTAGTCCTGAGGCTCGCGGCCGTAGTAGGCGTCCAGGTAGAGCTCCTTGATCTCGCTCATGAGCGGGTAGCGCGGGTTAGCGCCGGTGCACTGGTCGTTGAATGCCTGCTCGGTCATCTCGTCGAGGGTGTCGAGGAAGTACTGCTCGTCGACACCGTAGTCGGCGATGGTCTTCTTGACGCCGATGAAGTCCTTGAGCTCCTCGA
>CABSNK010000006.1 GCA_902479075.1 uncultured Collinsella sp. | reverse complement strand
GCGCAGGTGCTTTACACGCACAAGGCTGGGGGTTCGAATCCCTCATCGCCCACCACTGATTTGTTAGGCCTCCATCACTGGAGGCCTTTCTTTTTTGTGCCCAGTACATGGGATTCGAACCCGACAGGGTGCAGAGCTGAGGAAACGCGAAGCGTTTTCCAGCGCAGCACGCGAGGAGCGGAGCGACGAAGCGGGGCGCGGGCGGCGCCAGCCGCACGCGGACATCCCTCATCGCCCACCACTGATTTGTTAGGCCTCCATCACTGGAGGCCTTTCTTTTTTGTGCCCAGTACATGGGATTCGAACCCGACAGGGTGCAGAGCTGAGGAAACGCGAAGCGTTTTCCAGCGCAGCACGCGAGGAG
Organism: uncultured Collinsella sp.; assembly: GCA_902479075.1. GTDB lineage: Bacteria > Actinomycetota > Coriobacteriia > Coriobacteriales > Coriobacteriaceae > Collinsella. The sequence goes on along the minus strand of CABSNK010000006.1, from coordinate 105,431 downwards.
CGGAGCGACGAAGCGGGGCGCGGGCGGCGAAATGGACCCTTGGCGAATACCCGTGTGCAAAAAATGCCAAATATGAGTACTGCTACCTTTTTAGTAGCAGCGTTTTCGAAGTCATAAAAGGCAAATCCGGCATTAGAACGACGATCGATAGTCCAGTTAAGCCAATTTGCCAACTACAAAACTGGACATATGTGGCCCAGCTCATCTAAAAGTGCCTAATTTATATGTTACGAAGTTAGTGCCCGTACTCATATTTGCCACTTTTTGCACACGGCCTATCCCAGCCATGGTGAATCGATAGCAAAACGGGCTCCAGACCGCTGAATCGTGCCGCATATGGCACGTCCGCAGTCCGGAACCCGGTCCAAATTAAGTTATTGCGCCGTGTTAGGCCAAAACACCCGCCAGGATCTCGATCAGGCTGTCCACATCGGCCTCCTCGCACACGAGCGGCGGAAGGAAGCGCAGCGTATGTGCGCCTGTAGCGTTGATCACGGCACCAGCCCCCAATGCACGGGCCACGACGTCGTGTGCATCACCCGCGGCATCATCCAAATCGCAGCCGAGCATCAGGCCGCGACCACGCACCTCTACCACATGCGGAAGCTTAGCCAGCGCCTGCTCCATATAGGCGCCAACCTTGGCAGCATGCTCGGCATAATCGCTGTGCACAAGCGCGGAGAGCGTCGCGGCACACGCCGCGATGGCCAAGCAGCTGCCACCGAAGGTCGAACCATGATCGCCGGGCTTAAAGACGTCGGCGATTTCCTTCTTTGCCACCACGGCACCCATAGGCACACCGTCGGCAATGCCCTTGGCAAGGCTCATGATGTCGGGCTCCACGCCATAGGTCTGGAACGCAAACGGCTTACCCGTACGAAAGATTCCGCACTGGACCTCGTCGGCAATAAGCACGGCACCCACCTCGTGCGCCAAGTCGCGCGCCGTAGCCATAAACTCCTCGGTCATGGGGTGCACACCGCTCTCGCCCTGAATCGGCTCGAGCATCACGGCACAGATTTCACTGCCCAACTGCTTAAAGATTGCACGCAGCTCATCCACATCGTTGGGTGCGCAGGCCACAAAGCCACCCGGCAGCGGGCGGAAACTGTCCTGCAGCCAATCCTGCATGGTCGCGGCAATGGTCTCGAGCGTACGACCGTGGAAGCCGCCGCGCATGCACACGATGGTGTTGCCAGCGTTGCCGGCACGCTTGGCGTACAGACGCGCGAGCTTCATAGAGCCCTCGTTGGCCTCGGCACCGGAATTGGCAAAGAACGTCTCCCACACCTGCTCGCCCGCAGCCGGAGCGCCAAGCGCCGCCGCCGTGGTCTCGTCGCCGGCGGCAATCGCGTCGGCAAGCACGCGTGCACCGTCCGCATCATCGTTAGCGAGCTTGGACAGCAGCGCCGCGACCTGGCCGCGCTGCTCGATGTAGAAATAGTTGGAGACATGCAGGAGCCTCTTGGTCTGGGCCTCGAGCGCCGACAGCACTGCCGGATTGCCGTGGCCCAGGCTGCACACGCCGATGCCGGCAAGAAAATCGAGGTATTCGCGACCATCGTCGCCGGTGAGCTTCATGCCGTGGCCTTCGACAAACTCGACCGGCGAGCGACCAAAGGTGTGCATGACATAGTGGGATTCGAGCGATTGTTGTGCTGCAAGTGACATGAGATACCTTTCGTTAAGCGCCAGGTAGCGCGGACTGTGGGCGTAATGGCGTAGCAATTTCGAGCCGGCTAGACCGTCTGGAGCTTCTCGACCTCGTCGAGGTTCTCGGTCAGGCGCGCCGCAAAGGTCGAAAGCGGGTGCGGGTGCGTATCGAACTCGTAGGCCGTCTCGGTAGAATGGATCACGGTGCCGACGCCAGCATCGGTCAGCAGCTCAAGCAGCAGCGAATGCGGCGTGGTACCGTTAATGATGTGGGCGCGAAATACGCCGCCGGCAAGCGCATCGACGGCCGCGCGCAGCTTGGGAATCATGCCCTTATCGACCTCCCCGCTATAGAGCATCTCGTTAACCTCGTCGAGCGTTAAATTGGAGATGAGCGAGTCCTTGTCGCTAAAGTCCTTGTACAGGCCGTCGACGTCAGTCAAAAAGATCGCCTTGTGCGCGTGGAGCGCCGCCGCAACGGCGCCGGCGGCGGTATCGGCGTTGATGTTGAAGAATCCGCCGTCCTCCCCCGCTGCGACGGTAGCGATGACGGGGATGTACTCGCTATCGAGCAAGCGCTCGATATAGTCGGTATTGACGTGCGTCACTTTGCCCACGCGACCGAGCTCGGGGTCGAGCGGCTCGGCGATGAGCGTGCCGGCATCGCTGCCCGACACGCCTACGGCCAGGTTGCCGTGGTGGTTGATGGCAGCAACCAGCTCCTGGTTGACTTTGCCGCCCAGCACGGCGCGCACGATATCCATAGTCGCCGGCGTGGTCACGCGCTGGCCGTTCTTAAACTCGACGGGAATATCGTAATGGCTCAGCGCCTCGTTGATGGCCTTGCCGCCGCCATGCACGATGACGGGGCGCATGCCGATGATCTTGAGCAAAACGATGTCGCTCATCACATCGCGGCGCAGTTGCTCATCGACCATGGCCGCTCCGCCATACTTGATAACGACCGTCTTGCCGGTCAGGTTTTTAATCCACGGCAGCGCTTCGAACAGCAGCTGCGCGGTTGCTTCATTGGATTCGCTCGAGCGACAATCGCGTGCGAATTTCATAATCTGCCTCGTCTTTCGTATCGTTATCACGCCGTGCTTCGCTGTCCGCAATGCGGCAAGATGCGCAGCGTGCCTGGAATCTAGGAACGGTAGTCGCCGTTGATGGAGATGTACTCGTGTGTGAGGTCGCAGGTCCACACGGTCGTTGCCGCGTCGCCTGCGCCCAGGTCGGCCGAGATTACGATCTCGGGCGCCTCAAAACGTCGCAAGGCCTCGTCCTCGTCAAAGGGAACGGTCAGACCATCGCGGCAGACGGGCATGCCCATCATGTCGATGGAAACGTCTTCCTGATGAAACTTCACGCCGCGCTTGCCAAGCGCCATGGCAACGCGGCCCCAGTTGCAGTCGTGGCCGGCGATGCAGGTCTTGACGAGCGGCGAGTTGGCGACGGCACGGGCGGCAATATCGGCTTCCTCGTCGTTGGCGGCGCCGGTAATGTTAACCGTCACGAGCTTTGACGCACCCTCGCCATCGGCCGCGATGTTGCGCGCCAGGCTCTCGCACACCTCGTGCACGGCAAAGGCCAATTCGTCAAAGGCGTCAGTGCCCTCGACGATGGCCTCGGCGTCCGCGGCGGCGGCGCCAGAAGCAAGCATGATGCAGGTGTCGTTGGTCGAGGTATCGGAATCGACCGTCACCTTATTAAAGGTCTGCTTCACGGTCGAGAGCAACAGGGCGTGGAGCGTCGCCGGCTCGACGGGGGCATCGGTAGTAATGACCGCGATCATGGTGGCCATATTGGGCATGATCATGCCCGAGCCCTTACACATGCCGCCCACCGTATAAGCGTTGCCCGCATGGCCCGCAGCCTCACTGCGATAGCGAACGGCATACTCCTTGGAATGTGTATCGGTCGTCATGATGGCACGGGCTGCATCGGCACCGCCATGGACAGAGAGTGCCTCGTAGGCGGACGGAACGGCCGTCTCAAACGTGTCGATCGGCAGAATCTGTCCAATCACGCCCGTGGAGGCAACCAGGATCTGCTGGGGTTCGCAGCCAATGACCTGTGATGCGATGTTGCACGTCTCGCGCGCGCAGGCAAGGCCGGTCTCGCCCGTGGCGGCGTTCGCGTTGCCGGAGTTGATTGAAACACCGGCGATAATGCCATAGCCCTTGTCCGCACCGCCCAGGTTGGCACGACTCACCTGCACGGGCGCCGCACAAAAGCGATTGGTCGTAAACACGCCGGCGCCGGGACAGGGCTTATCGGGCACGACGAGTGCATAGTCCAAGCGCTCGGGATTCTTCCGGAATCCCGCATGGATGCCTGCAGCCTTAAAGCCGGCCGCTGCCGTAATGCCACCCTCGACGGCGCGAATCTTGATATCAATCAGGTCGGTATTCATCGTCCCTACGACTCCTTATATCAGACAAAAAAGCGGGTATCGGCTGGCACGCCATACCGGTCGCAATTAGTAGACCAGCTTAAAAGCGGCGCCCAACTCGATACCCGACTACCAAATCGTTAACAATCGAATGTGCTACACCGGGCACGCCACTGTGGGCAAGCCTCGTCGCTCATCAAAGCCAAAGACGATATTGGCGCACTGGACCGCCTGGCCCGCAGCACCCTTGCACAAATTGTCGATAGCACCCGTCGCCACCAGCACGCCCGCACGCTTGTTGAGTGCAAGACCAATCTGGGCAGCGTTGGTGCCGACGACCGAAGCCGTCTTGGGCTGCTGGCCGGCATCGAGCACGCGCACAAAGGTGCGACCGGCGTAGAACTTCTTGTAATGGTCGACGACGTCCTCAAGGGTCAACGTGTCGAGTGCCTGCGGCGCGAGCGGCAGCGTCACCGTAGAGAGCAAGCCGCGCTTGAGCGGTGCCAAGTGCGGAGTAAAGACGACACGATCGGTCAGGCCCAGAATCTGCTCGATCTCTGGTGTGTGGCGATGTTTGCCTACGCCATAGGCCTCTAAGTTCTCGTCTGCGCTACAAAAGTGGGTGCGAGCGTTGCAGGACTTACCGGCGCCCGTCACGCCACTAATGGCATCGACGATTACGGGGCCGTTCTCTGCCATCCAGCCCGAACGCACAGCAGGAGCGGCAGCGAGGCTCGTTGCGGTGGGATAGCAGCCGGCGCAAGCGACCAAAACGGGCTTTCCGGCGGCATGGCTGGAAGCAGCGGTCTCTAAGTCCTGGCAGAACAGCTCGGGCAGGCCAAAAGCGCGGGTCTTGAGCAGCTCGGGGCTCGTGTGCTCGGCGGCATACCATGCCTCAAAGACGGACGGGTCGCTCAGACGGTAATCGGCCGAAAGATCAAAGCAGGAAACGCCCGCGGCAAGGAGCGCGGGCACCTGCGCCATGGCAGCCGTGTGCGGCACGGCAAGAAAAACCGCATCGCAGCTCTTGAGCTCGGGAGCGTCATGCGTGGTGAAAACCAGATCGCTCACGCCAGCAAAACTCGAATACACCGCGGACAGCGGCTGGCCGGCATCGGCGTTGGACGTAATGGCAACAAGTTCAAACTCGGGATGGCCGAGTACGAGACGAATGAGCTCGGCTCCGGCATATCCAGCCGCGCCGACGATTCCAACCTTCAAAGACATATCAGACTCCTTGTCTGCGATTTATGCACCGATACGCATTTCGCAGCGGTCGTTATGAGGTGGGTTGAAACTTTAGCACCAAAAGATGCATGAATACGTAAATAGCTTGCATGTTCATGCATTGAAACATTCCCGACACATTCGCTTGAAGGAATTGACAAATAGAGCGGGCCCCGTATTGACCGGCACTCCTTACGGTGCCGGGCAACACGGGGTCCGCCCATGCGAAAACTAAGTTGTTAGGATGAGCCAGCTGGCTAGAGCTCAACCGGCACCCATTCGTCGTGATTGCAGATAAATGCCTCGGGATCCTCGACGCTAAAGAAGACGAGCGCGGGGTCGTTAGGCCCCTCATAGTGCTCGCTCAAGCGCTCAAGATGCTTCCATCCGACCTCGCGCATTTCGCTCGAAGCCCGGTCTTCCAGCCCCGCACGCCCGCGCAGGATCAACCAACCATGGCCCGGCCACCAACTCGTGGCCTCAAAGCGCTGGTTTTGCAGCAGCTCCTGCCACACATCTTTGGTGCGCGCTGTCACAAACCACAGCTTGCCGTCCTGAATCTGCGCAAACGAGAACGGACGCACATGCGGCTGCCCGCCCACGCTCGTCGCCAGATACCACGCCGGCACCGACGTCAGATACTCCAACACCGTATTCAATCCGTCCATGTGTCCTCCTGACGCCTGACCAGTCTTTTTGGAATGGGTAGTCAATTTGGGAAATTAGAGCTCGAGGCGCTCTTCGCTGCCGTCGATATCGCAGAACCGTGCGGCGATGTTGCGGACCGAGAAGAATGCAAGGCGGCCGTCGTTGGCGCCCTCGTGATTCTCGCCAATGCCCACCATGTGCTTAAAGCCCGCTTGGCGCACCTTGTCGCTCACGAATGCATCGTCCTCGAGCGCGGCCTCGCCAGTTAACACGATCCAGCACTCCCCCGGCTTCCAGCCCGATACCTCAAACTTGGGATTCGCGCTCAACTCCGTCCACACGTCCTTGTCGCGCGACGTGCAAAACCACAGCTTGCCATCATCGACCATGACAAACGAAAACGGCCTCACGCGGGGCTGATGCCCGTCGCTCGCATCGGTCGTGGCAAGATACCACGCCGGAATGCGCCTGAGATACGAGCAGGCGCGCTCGAGCTGAGCCGTGCGATCGATGTCGGTCATAGAGACCCCTTTCTTGCGCTCGAATCGAGCTTAGACGAGTTGAAGATTGATAACGACAACGCATGTCACCAGCAGCGCCATCGCCAGCGCTGCCAGTACATCCCCCCGGCCAAACGCAAGCGCATGCAGACGCGTGCGTCCCTGCTCGCCGTGATAACAGCGCGCATCCATGGCGGCCGAAAGCGTCTCGGCATGACGGAACACGCCGGTGAACAGCGGAATCGCCACACTGCCGAGCATGCGCACACCGCCGAGCGGACCGCCCGTCACGCGCGCGCCGCGACTTGCCTGTGCATCGGCCGTCTGTTTCATCTCGGTGGCAAATTGCGGCATAAACCGCAGCGCGATACCCATAATCATGCCGAGCTCGTGCGCCGGAAGCCCCACGCGCGCAAATGGTGCGAGCAAACGCTCAAAACCCGCAGTGAGGTCGAGCGTCGGCGTGGTGAGCGTAATGGCGCTCATGCCGGCCATCATCAACGTCAGGCGGCACGCCATAAACGTCGCAGAACGCAGCGAGCCCTCGCTCACCTGCAAAAAGCCAAGCTGCCACAAAATGCGGCCGCTCTGATCGGAAAACAGGTTAAGCACCGCGACCACCACGACAATCGCCAGCAATGGCGCCATCGACGATAGGACCCGACGCAACGGCACCCGGGCCATGACATAGACCAGCACGACAAACATTGCGACCGGCACCAGCCCGCGGAAGCCGCCAACGGTGAGCACGGTGATCAGAAATGCGAAACCTAGGAGCAGCTTAGTGCGCGGATCCAGGCGATGCACCGCGCTATCCCCCGAATAGTAGCTGCCAAATGAGAACGCCTCCATTAGCAGCCCTCCTCTCGCGTGGCTATCTTGGAACCGGCCTGACACGGAACCCTCAAAGGCCCGTCCGCGCAGCCTAGCAGCATGCCGGCCAACTCGTCGGCCAGCGCCTCAACCGTATAAAGTTTGTCACAGCGGAGCGGCACACCGGCTTGCACGAGCGACAATGCCATGCGCTGAGCGGCAGGGACGCCCAGGCCGATTGACTTGAGCTCGTTTGCGTGCGCAAAAACCTGTGCGGGCGTTCCCTCGGCAAACACCGCGCCCTCGTTCATCACAACGATACGGTCACAACAATTTGCCAGGTCATCCATGCTGTGCGAAACCATGACAACGGTCAGGCCTTCGTCATGTAGACGGCCAATGAGCTCCAGGAAATCCCTGCGCGCAGCCGGATCGAGCCCCGCCATGGGCTCGTCGAGCACCAGCACCTCGGGCTCCATGGCGAGCACGCCGGCAAACGCCACGCGGCGCTGCTGGCCGCCCGAAAGCTCAAAGGGGTTCTTGTCGCCTATCGCGGCAAGGTCGAGGCCCACGCGCGCAAGCGATGATGCGACACGGCGTGTAACCTCGTCTTTTGGCAGGCCAAGGTTGCGCGGGCCAAACGCCACGTCCTGCGCCACGGTCTCGGCAAATAGCTGGCGCTCGGGATACTGAAACACCACGCCGACCTTGGCTTTAACCGCGGCGGCGTCTTTCTTGTTTGATAGGTCGAGCCCCAGTGCGTTAACGCTCCCCTCCTGTGGACGAATCAGCCCGTTGAGATGCTGAACCAGCGTCGATTTACCCGAGCCGGTATGACCCGCCAGGCCCAGAAACTCGCCGCGACGCACCGTCAGCGAAACATCGCGCAGTGCCCAGGGGCTGTTTGGATCGTCGCCCCAAAGAGCCTGTTTGCTCGATGCGTCCGCAGTGGTCGAGCGCTTGCGCCATCGACGACGCTCGCGGGCGCTCAGCGAGTAACTATGCGAGAGATGCGAAATCTCGATAACGGGCTCCGACGCGGCTATCCCGTCGGCTGCAGAGGATGCATTGTCAAGCACATGAGAATCGGATGCGGAAGGCTGCCCTGCGATGTCCGTCCCGCTCCACTCGGCATAAGCCTGTGCAATCTCGGCGACCATATCTGCCTCGCGCACCTGCGCGCAAACGGAAACGCCCTTCTCGCGAAGTGCCCTACCTAGGCAGCACGACGCCGGCATATCCAGGTTGAGCTGCGCAAGTTCGTCCGCCCGCGTCAAGATTTCCTCGGGCGTACCGAGCATGGCAACGCGGCCCGCTTGGAAGACAGCAACGCGATCGGCCTCGGCGGCCTCTTCCATAAAGTGCGTAATCATCACGATGGTCATGCCGCGATCGTGCAACGCGCGGCAAGCCTTCATGAGGCCCTGACGTCCACGCGGATCGAGCATCGAGGAAGCCTCGTCCAATATGAGCACGCGCGGTTCCATGGCGAGCACGCCGGCAAGCGCCACGCGCTGCTTTTGGCCGCCCGAAAGCGCGTGGGTCTCGTGGCGCTCAAAGCCCACCAGGCCCACGCCCTTCAGTGCCTCGCGTACGCGCTGCGCAATTTGCGCCGATGGCACGCCAAGGTTTTCAGGACCAAACGCAACGTCATCTTCGACAAGCGTTGCTACCAGCTGATCATCGGGATTCTGGAATACCATGCCCGCGGTCGAACGAATGTCGTAGACCAGCTCGGGGTCGGACGCATCCATGCCGTTGATGCGTACCGTGCCCGCATCGGGCTGCAGCAGCGCATTCAGATGCTTGGCAAACGTCGACTTACCCGACCCATTACCACCGAGGATGCAGAAAAACTCGCCATCCTCGATGTTCAGATCGACGCCGTCGAGTGCCGGTGCGGCACCGTCATAGCTAAAGGAAACGCCCCGACACTCAATCATGCGCGGCCTTTGACCTGGTCCTTTTTAGGCGTGATGAGGTTGGAGACCGCCTTGTACACTGCAAGCGTCAACACCGAGTTAAGCACGGTCTTGATAAGGTTGAACGGCAGCACCGCAGGAATCATGAGCGGGGCGATCACATCGACCGAGCCATACCAGAACCATACGCCAATGGTAAGATTTGCGACCATAGACAACGCCGTAGCGGCAATAACGCCGAGCACCAGGCCAATCATGGCACCCTTATAGGTATGCATCTTCTGGTAGGCGATAGCCGCGGGTAGAATGTAGCCCAGCGTGGCAACCAGGTTCATAAGCGCGCCGACCCAGTCACCCGTGGTAAGCGCATGGATAACGATCGCCATGGCGGCAACAGCGGTTCCGGCACCGGGGCCATACGCAAATCCGCACACCATCGCCGGCACCAGCGACGGGTCATAGGTCAAAAACGGCGCCGAAGGAAGGATGGGCAGCTGCACGTACATAAACAGGGCGCCCAAGGCGCACATCAACGCCATGGTAACGAGCTGTTTGGTGCTCCACCTATTCGTGTTCTCAAAATGGATATGCTGCGACTGTTCAGACATAAGATCACCTGCCTCTTTCATCCGGACTCTAACCGTTGGTACTGGGATCTCACCAGTTCAGCCGGCATGCGAACCAACGCACACCCGGGTCGCGGACTCATCGGCTCGGTCGCAGACACCTCGCCTGCGCCACGGCACCCCTTTGGCACCGCCCGATTTACCACCAGTGGGGAATTTCACCCCGCCCTGAAACAGCAATTGCAAGTGTAGCACGAGCAATCGTTCGCGCAAGTATGCCGAGGGTAATTTATGGCGGGGACCAGTTGCCACAACAACCACGTTCCCCACCCATCCCAAAGTAGCGCGCCTTTCGCGGCAAAGCCGCGAAACAGCGACCGGGACACGTATCCCCATCAGCCACGATCTCCGCCCACGCCGACCTCAAGGCCGTAAACGCAGGGAATCCGAGGACGTTCCGGAGAGAAACCCCCGTCACGCCCCCGGATTCCCGGTGGGAGTTCTAGACCTTGTCGGCCTTAGTACATACCGCCACCCTGCTGACCAGCGGTAGCAGCAGCGATAGCGTCCTCAAGCTGAGTGTTCTTGGGCACATCGGAGACGGTGGCCTCGGTGATGAGGATCAGGCTGGCGACAGAAGCAGCGTTCTGCAGGGTGACGCGGCTGACCTTGACGGGGTCGAGGACGCCCATCTCGATCATGTCGCCCCACTCACCGTTGGCAGAGTTGAGACCCTGGCCAGCAGGCAGCTCGGCAACCTTGTCGACCACGACAGCGCCCTCAAAGCCAGCGTTCTTGGCGATGGTGGCGACCGGAGCGGTCAGAGCCTTCTTGACGATGTCGACGCCGATCTTCTCCTCGGGGTCGTCGATCTCGACAGCGTCGAGCGCAGGAGCAGCGTCCATGAAGGCGACGCCGCCACCAGCGACAATGCCCTCCTCGACAGCAGCGCGGGTAGCCTGCAGGGCGTCCTCGACGCGATGCTTGATCTCCTTGAGCTCGGACTCGGTAGCAGCGCCAACCTTGATGACGGCAACGCCACCGGAGAGCTTGGCCAGACGCTCCTGGAGCTTCTCGCGGTCGAAGTCAGAGGTGGTGTTCTCCATCTCACCCTTGATCTGAGCGATACGGGCGTCGATGGCCTCCTTGGAGCCAGCGCCGCCGACGACGACGGTGTTGTCCTTGGAGATGGTGACGGACTTAGCGGTACCGAGCATATCGGCGGTGATGTCAGCGACCTTCACGCCCAGCTCGTCCAGAGCAGCCTGGCCACCGGTGAGGACAGCGATGTCCTCGAGGATGCGCTTGCGGCGATCGCCGTAGCCCGGAGCCTTGACGGCGCAGACGTTGAGGGCGCCGCGGATCTTGTTGAGGACCAGGGTCGGCAGGGCCTCGCCATCGATGTCCTCAGCGATGATGAGCAGGCCACGGCCAGCGCGCTGGACAGCCTCGAGAACGGGCATGATGTCCTGGACGCTGGAGATCTTCTGGTCGGTGATGAGGATGTACGGATCCTTCATCACGGCCTCCATGCGGTCGTTGTCCGTGACGAAGTAAGCGGAGACATAGCCCTTGTCGAACTGCATGCCCTCGACGGTGTCGATGGTGATGTCGAACGTCTGGGAATCCTCGACGGTAATGACGCCGTCCTTGCCCACGACCTCCATGGCCTCAGCGATCTTCTCGCCGACCTCGGGGTCACCGGCAGAGATGGTACCGACGGAAGCAATCTGCTCCTTGGTCTCGACCGGCTTGGCCTGTTTCTTCATCTCGGCGACGGCGGCGTTGACGGCCTTGTCGATACCGCGACGGATGGCCAGCGGGTTGGCGCCGGCAGCGACGTTGCGCAGACCGTCGTTGACGATGGCCTGAGCGAGCAGGGTTGCGGTGGTGGTACCGTCACCCACGGTGTCGTTGGTCTTGGTGGCGACCTCCTTCACCAGCTGGGCGCCCATGTTCTCGATGTTGTCCTCGAGCTCGATCTCCTTAGCGACGGAAACGCCGTCGTTGGTGATGGTCGGGGCACCGAACGTGCGCTGCAACGCAACGTAGCGGCCCTTGGGGCCCATGGTGACGGTAACGGCGTCGGCCAGAGTGTTGACGCCCTTTGCGAGCTTAGCGCGGGCATCGGTGTTGAACGTAATGTTCTTTGCCATGGTGAGTAATCCTCCAAAAGAAATGTGACTCGCGTCGCCGCTTCCGAGTCCTATGCAGCGACCGCGTTCAAAAACGAATCAGAGAGTCTGACGAGACTAGGCCTCAACGACGGCGTAGATGTCGTCGGCACGCATCAGCAGATACTTCTCGCCGTCGACCTTGACCTCGTTGCCACCGAACTTGCCGTAGATGACAACGTCGCCGACCTGAACGTCCATGGGGATGCGCTCACCCTTGTCGTTGACCTTGCCGGCGCCAACGGCAACGATGGTGCCGCGCTGCGGCTTCTCCTGAGCGTTGCTGGCGATATACAGACCAGAAGCGGTCTTCTGCTCGGCCTCGTCGGGCTTGACCAGAACACGATCTGCAAGCGGCTTCAAAGACGACATGCTTGTCTCCTCCTTTTTGGGCCGCGTGGTTATGCCACGCGAATTAACCCTTTTTGTTTGCGTACGCGTTGAATGGTACCCACGAATGGCGGGTTATACAACACAGAGTCAAAAAATCTTATTTTTTGGCACTTAGATTTTCTGAATGCCGGGGGATAACTTAGCGGTGACTCCCGGGGCGGACCGGAGGGCATGAAGTTTGCTGCTCTACAGTCCTGCGCAAGACGGAAAGCACATTAAGTGCTTTCCTTTGCGTGCGGAACTCGCGACAAACTTCATGCCCTCCGGTCCGCCCCGGGAGCCAGGTTAACCAATTCGGACCCGGCATTCAGAAAAGTCAGTGCAGTAAAATGGCGATGCGGATGGAATACACAAGATAGGGGCACGTTGTTGGGACACGCTCTTTTAAGTTGCGGTGGAATAGTTCCTGTTTTTGGGCTTGAAGGCCGATTTTAGGGACTATTTCACCGCAACTGAGGGGTGGGATGTGGGGTTAGCGCTCGTAGATTAAGTTACCTGCCAGGTAGGTAGCCTGAACCTTGGTAGCCTGAAGCTCTTGGGGGTCGATGGTGAGCGGGTCTTGGTCCAGGACTACCAGGTCGGCGTACTTGCCGGGCTCCAAGCTGCCGAGGTTTTGCTCGTCGCCCGCTGCATAGGCGCTGCCCAGGGTGTAGTTGCGCAGAGCCGTTGCTGCATCGATGCGCTCGCTGGGGAGCCAGCCGCCCTCGGGCCAGTGGCTGCGAGGATCTTGGCGCGTGATAGCCGTGTAGAGCACGTTCATGCTGGTAACGGCCGTGATAGGGCTGTCGGTACCGAAGGCTTGGCGAATGCCGCGCTGCTTATAGGTCGCAAACGGCCACATGATGCGGCTGCGCTCCAAGCCCAGGTCGCGCTCCGGACCACCCGGGTCGAGCGTGATGTGGCAAGGCTGGCTCGAGGCAATGACGTTGAGCTTGCGCAGACGATCGATGTCCTGAGGCAGCAAATTCTCCAGATGCTCGAGCGTGTTATGACCGTGCGGGGGCAGCCCGTAGAGCTCTGCCGCCTCCTCAAAGATATCGAGCGCAGCATGGATGGCACCGTCGCCGATAACGTGGATGCGCACGGTGTGGCCACGCTCGGCTGCCGCCAGAACCAACTTGCGCATGCGCTCGACAGGAACCGTCAGGCGACCCTGGTCGCCCGGGAAGCGCGGGTTGGTATAGGGCTCGGTGAGATATGCCGTGTGTTCGCTCGACACGCCGTCGAAGAACTGCTTAAAACCCGGCGCCGAAAGCAGCGCGTTGTTCGCATAACGTACCTGCAGCTCTTCCAGACGCGACTGGTCATCCAGCAGCGTGGGGAACAGATGGGCACGAATGCCCAGCTTGCCGGTCGTCTGCAGTTTGTCGTAGACATCGTCGCGGATAAAATCGCAGCCCGGCATGGGCATGAGCGACATATCGCAGATCGAGGTAATACCCTGCTCGGCCATGCGCCTCATTTGATCGGCGTAGGCGCTTGCGATGCGATCTTCGCCCAGCCACTCAAGGCAGCGCGGCAACAGCTGCATGGCAGCCGCCTCGTGAGCAATGCCCGTGAGCTCGCCGTTTGCGTCTTTGTCGTAGCTACCGCCCGCTGGCGGCTCGCTGTCGCGCGTGACGCCGAGCGCCTCGAGTGCGCGGCTGTTGAGCCACAGCGTGTGCCCATCGCCCGAATACATAACGCAGGGACGATCGGGGAATGCCGCATCGAGCGACGCCTTGGTAGGATGCTCGGGCGGGTCCCAACGGTAGTCGCGCCAGCCCTGCGTCACAACCCAGGCGTCGTCGGGCAGGTCCTGGGAAAACTCGAGTGCGTGTTGCACCAGCGCCGCCTCGGACGTGCCCATGTCCATGAGCATGTACGGCGAGGAGCCAACCGAGGTATGGAAGAAGTGCAGATGAGCGTCATGGAAACCGGGGCAGACAAACTGCTCGCCGTAGTCGAGAACCGGCGTGGCGGCGGGAGCGGCGGCAATCACGTCATCGGGCGCACCGACTGCGACGATACGGTCGCCTGCGATGGCAATCGCCAGCTCGCGGGCGGAATCGATGCCGTCTTGCGCGGTAAAGACGTTCTTGGAGCGGATAATCCGATCGATATGTTGCATGGGCATCCCCATTTCTGGCAGGAAATTCAACACCCCCGAGTGTACTCCCCCGCCCTTGCAACAAAACCGCAAGCGGCAAACGGCAGCTTTGCCAGGCCAAGTGGCAGGTGGCATACTGGAAAGAGCTTGTACGATTTTGCGATAAACCAGTAAGGAGCAAATCGACCATGACGAAAACCAAGGCACAGCAGATTATGGCGGCAACCGAGGTTCGCGCGGCTGACGACGTCACCGCAGCCATCCGAGATATCGCCGCCGAGTTTGAGCCCTACATCATCAAGCAGCGCCGGCACTTCCATAAGCACCCGGAGCTGAGCCTTGCCGAGGAGCGCACGACTTCTGACATCGCCAACCAGCTCGACGCCATGAATATCCCCTACAAGCGCCCCCTTAAGACGGGTCTGGTGGCGACCCTTCGCGGCACCGCGCCCGACGCCTATCGCGAGGATGGCACGCCGCGCCGCCGCATCCTGCTGCGTGCGGATATCGACGCCCTGCCCGTCACCGAGCAGACCGGCGAGGAGTTCGCCAGCGTCAACGAGGGCTGCATGCACGCTTGCGGCCACGACTGCCACATCGCCATGATGCTCGGAACGCTGCAAATCCTGCGCCATATGACCGACGACATCCACGGCGAAGTCCGCATCGTCTTCCAGCCCAGTGAGGAAAACGGCCAGGGCGCCAAACTCATGATCGGCACGGGTGTGCTCGACGGCGTCGACGGCGCCTACGCCGCGCACATCTGGAGCGAGGTCGACGCCGGCACCGTAAGCTGCGAGCCCGGCCCGCGCATGGCCAATACCGACTGGTTCCGCATCGATGTCCGCGGCACCTCGTGCCACGGCGCCATGCCCCAGCGCGGTCACGACGCCGTTATGGTGGCCGCCGAGATCGTCAACGCCCTGCAGACCATCGTCTCGCGCGAGATCAGCCCCTACGAGCCGGCCGTCATCACCGTCGGCGAGCTGCACGGCGGCACCGCACGCAACGTTATCGCCGGCACGGCCTACCTCGCCGGCACGGTGCGCACCTACGGCGATTCGACCCACGAGGAAATGCCGGAGCTTATGCGCCGCATCGTGGAGCATACCGCGGCCGCCTTGGGCGCCGAGGCAGAGCTCACCGACTACACCATCGCCAACTACAAGGTCGAAAACGACGCGGCCTCGAGCGAGCGCTGCCGTCAGGCTGTTATTAAGTGTCTGGGCCCCGCCGGCCAAGGCCATTATCGCGGCACGCTCTCGGGCGAGGATTTTTCGGAGTACCTGCGCCGCGTACCGGGCGTGCTCGCCTTTGTAGGTACGCGCAACCCCAAGATTGGCGCCACGTACGCCCAACATTCCTGCTTTTACAAGATTGACGAGAGCGTGCTGGCCAAGGGCTCCATGGTTGCAGCCCAGTATGCCATCGACTTTTTGGCCGAGCCCACGCAAGAGGAGCTCGACGGCCCCGCGATTACCGCAGTCGCCGAAACCAATCCCGACTTGGCCGCCAAGCTGCGCTCTGCCAAGGCGACGACCGCCGAGGCTCGTGACGCCATCCATGATGCCCGCACGGCTCGCCATGCCGCAATCAAGGGCATCCACGAAGCCCGCGCCGCCGCTCGCCGCGAGGAGAAACACGACGAGTAGTCGTCACACCCATCCATAACAGCCTGGCTAAAGCAAAGCGGGGGCGGACGCGTCGAAACGTCCGCCCCCGCTCATCTGTCAAGCGTTATTTCTACCATTTCTGCCCCGTCCCCAAATGGCAGGCGGCATGCTACTCGTCCTGAGGGTCCTCGTCGGAACTTGACTCGGGCACCGGCTCAGGCGCGGGCGCCGGCTCGGGCGCAGGTGCCGACTCGGGCGCCGGCTCGGGCTCAGGCGCAGACGCAGGCGCAGGGTCAGGCTCAGGCACGGGCGCCGGCTCGGGCGCGGACTTGGGCTCAGGCGCGACATCCGGAGCACTGTAACCCGAGGGAGCGGACTTCTTCTCGAAGGGCAATACAAAGGTCAGGACGTCGTCCTTGTCCTCGTCGGCCCACTCGCTTGCATAACGTGCAACCCAATAGCCAACGGCACGGTGCTTGAGCATCTTGCCAAAGACCGTAAGAAATACGGTGACAAAAGCGACCAGAACCAGGAACAGCACGAGTGTGATGCCACCGCCGGTAACAATCGCCTCAATACCCGTAGGACGATAGTAGTAGCTATACATACCGACAGAGGCAACGGCGCCAAAGACGACCGTCAAGATCCATGTGACAACGTTGGCGACCAGGCCCGTCAAAAACTCGGGAAGGAACGAAGCGCAGAACAGCTTGGTCTTATTGTTCTTAAAGGCTGCCCAAACCTTATCGAGCGAAAACGCGCTCTCGACGCGACCGGTCACCGCAAAGTGCATCACGGCAATGTCGGCGAACATCTTAAAGAAGACCCCCAGGACCGCCGTGGCAATCATAGCCAGGACAAGCAGGCCAAGCGAGCCAAACAGCGCAGCCTCGAGCGCATAAGAGCCGTAATAAGAATACGAGCCCGCGGCGCCAATTACCACGCCCTCCACCAGCGAAAGCACTACACCGATAATGGGAATGGCAGCGATAAACTCGAGCACGACCGAAATAACGCTCGAAAAGATTCCGAGACCAAACGACGTGGAACGCATCAACGGACGATCCATGCCGTCATCGATCTTAAGCGACAGGTCGCGACCCCACTCGATGCCAAAGCCCGAACCGCACACGCTCGCCACGTAGGCGGCCAAAAAGCCGATGGCAGCTGCAATACCGCCGATAACGGGGATGAACAGCACGAGTACCGACACAACACAGATAAGCGCCGGCAAAAAGGCAATCTGGCACACGCGCTGCAGCACGCCCGGAGTCTTGGTCATATCCTCAAACGCCTGAGCCACACAGCCCTTGGACGCGTTCATGGGAGGCTGAGGGACAAATTGCTGAGGCTGACCCTGAGGGGTGGAAGCTGCAGCACCAGCATTAGGAGCACCGCACACACCGCAGAACTTGTCGTTATCGCCCATAGGAGCGCCACACTGCGAACAGAACATCGAAATCATCCCTTCGTATCTAGAGCGAATCACCTGGATCGCAAACGATGTCTTTGGCATCATTATCGCCTAATGTGGGGACAAATACTCCTAGATGGCGTATTTGCAACGAGCGAGGCGCTTTTCGATTGTTTGATGAGTGCGTCCGCGTTAGTTCGTACCGCGAAAACCCTTGCCGACGATCTCGGAGCTGTCGACAATCGTGATAAAGGCACCCGGATCGACTTCGCGCGCATAGCGGCGCAGCTGCACGGCCTCGCGACGGCTCAGCACGCTCATGATCACCGTCACGCACTTGCCCGAGAAGGCACCGTAGCCGCGGCTGATGGTCGCTGTGCGGTTGAGACGCTTGACGATAAACTCCTCGACCTTAAGGGGTTCGGAGCAAATGACCGTGCAGACCTTACGAAGATGGATGCTCTCGATGGCCTTGTCGACCACAAGCGTCTTGGCAAACAGGCCGAGCACGCAATACAGACCGACACGCGGGCCATACAAAAAGGCCGCGATGGCCACGATGCCGATATCGACCAACAGCAGTGCGCGACCAATCTCGAGCGTGGTGCGGCGTTTGAGGATCATAGCGAGAATGTCCGTGCCGCCCGTCGAGGCGCCAATATCAAAGACAATGGCGCTGCCGAGCGCCGGCAGGATCACGGCAAAGCACAGGTCGAGCCACATATCACCCGTCAGAGAGACATCGGTCGGAATAAAGAGCTCAAACAGCGAAACATAGGCGGACAACGCAAACGAGGCGAAGACGCTCCACAGGATTGCCTTGCGCTCCAAAAAGATAAAGCCCAAAACGACGAGAACCGCGTTGATAATCCACATAAAGACGCCGACGGGCAGGGTCGGGAACAGCGTGGACAGAATGACCGACACGCCCGAGGTGCCGCCAAAAGCAAAGTGATTAGGGGTTTTAAACGCAACGATGGCAAAGGCCGTAAGAATCAGGCCCAGATTGAGCTCGGCAAAAAAGCGCGGGAAGCCCGGCTCCTGGCTGCGCTTTTGGCCGGCACGCTCGCCGCGCTCGATATCGGTGCGATCAACCACGCGCTCCATCGGCACCACGGGAGGACGATGCATCTCCTCGGCAGCACGCGATGCCGCCTCTGCCGCGGCGGCCTCAATCGCCCATGCCTTGCTTTCTGTTTCGTGCTCGTCAGCCATTACGGCAACCCCTCGTTAACAATTTGGAAACAATGCGCCCATTAGGGTAACGCGGAACGCGACGATTGCAACCCCTAGTTAGACGAGCGGTATGCCCACATCGGGAGCGTACAAAAACAGCCGGCCACGCTTTTGCTTGCGCGGTCGGCCGTTTAACGTTTTCACAGATAAAACCTACCAAAACAAACCTGTCCCTTTTTGGAAGGTTACTCGTGCTGGCTGGTGCGGTGCTCGTACTCCTCGGGGGTGATGACATCCTCGATGCGCAGGTTGACGCCCGCCACCTCAAGGCCAGTCATCGCGGCAAGGCGCTCGGTGACACGTGCCTTGACATCGTCGAAGATCGCGGGCGCATAGGCGCCGTACTCGATAATGACGGAGATGTTGACGACCACGCGATTGTCGTCGGTGACCTCGACCGTCACGCCCTTGGTCAGATTCTCGGCACCAAACTGCTCCTGCACAAAATGCATGAGGTTACCCTTCATGCCCAAAACGTGCGGAACCTCGCGGGTGGCCATAGCAACGATCTTCTCGATCACGCCGTTGGAATAGGTCAGCGAGTCCTCGGACTCGTCTGTTTCCTCATCATCCTCGTCCGCGTCATCGGCGGACTCGGCCTCGACGAGCGCCTCATCCTCGAGCGTCACATCCTCGGCTTCGGCGACGGCCGCCTCGTTCTCCTCGAGCTCGGTATCGGCCACATCGACCTTCGTATTAAAAGCCATGGTTCCTCCTTATGCCTGCCGCGGATGCGACAGTCGAATACATATTAGCGGCCGCTAAACAGACGGCCGAAGAAGTTGACGATCCCGTTTTCGCCGTCGCGAATTTGGCCGATCACGGCGCCGATCAGCACGAAGAATGCAATGACGAGCGTGTCCCACAGGCCGAGCGTGAGCACCAACACGGCAAGGATAAAGCCAGCGACGGCACCGAGCGTGGTGTTGGGATGACGCACAGCATAGCTCCAGATGGCAGCGCCCGTACCCTTGATGAGACCCATAGCCTCGTCAAAATCCGCGGCCGCCGCGTCTTGTAACTCAGTTGCCTCTGCTTTGGAATCAACAGTTTCGCTCGCCGATGTGGCGCTCTGGTCAATCGTCAGGCGCGGCGTACGAGCGGTCTTATCTTGATTGGTATCACTCACCGGAAACCTCCACGGTCTGGACGGTAGTCTTGGACGGCAAAAAACGGACGCGCGTGGTCGTACCCGGCGTGCCGAGCATGGTGTCGCAAGCTTCCTCGATGCGCTGCTGCATCGCGGTAGCCAGAGATGCCACGTCCTTATCGTCAAGCGCGATAGCCTCGACCTTAAAACGGACGTGCGAATCGTCGGAACCTTGGACGCGGGCCTCAACATGCTCGATCATCACGCGATCGTCGCGCTCTGCAGCAGCCCTGGCGCACGAAGAAAGCGCCGCGAGCGTGACCTCGATATTACGCTCCCCCGCCGGATGCACGCAGGACGGCTCGCGACGAGCAAACATCAGGCGGAAGAAGCTTACCAGCACGCCGATCGCCACAACTCCGCCGCATGCCGTCACGACAATGCGCGGCATGGGGTCGCGCATCAGCAGCATAAAGCGATACGTATACGGCCCCCAGAACTGGCAGACAAGCGTACCCAGCGCCACGATGGCGGCGGCAAGATACACGATCGCTAGGGCTCGTTTGAGTACGCGCACGTGGCGCTCCCTTCAAATCTCGGCTCTCAAAATGCAAAACGGTTCGCATCATTATAAAAGAGCCGGGTCCGGTGCTCTACGCACGCGGATCCGGCTCATCTATTCCACGAGGCTTGCATGCTCGCTTCATTATGCCCAGATATACACGGCTTAACCCGTGCGGGCGCTACTCCTCCTCGAGGGCAGCGATGACCTCGTCGGTCATGTCCATGGTGCTGTAAACATCCTGGACGTCGTCGAGCTCCTCAAGACGGTCGATGAGGCGCTGAACCTTCTTGGCGTCGGCGCCGGAGACCTCGGTCGGGGTGGTCGGGACCATGGTGGTCTCGGAGCCCTTGACCTGGACGCCCTGCTCCTCGAGCGCCTTGGAGACAGCCATAACGTCGTTGGCAGCAGTCCAGACGATCCACTCCTCGCCGGCGTCCTCGTAGTCCTCGCCACCGGCCTCGGCGATGGCCATCATGAACTCATCCTCGTCACCGGCAGCACCGTTGGCGATCATGGTCTCCTTCTTGGCGTTCTCGTCCAGGATCTCCTTGGCGACGACGATCTGGCCCTTGCGCTCAAACTGGAAGGCGACGGAGCCGGAGGTGCCCAGGTTGCCACCAGCGTGGGAGAAGGCGGAACGGACATCAGCGGCGGTGCGGTTGCGGTTGTCGGTCAGGCAGTCGACGTAGACGGCAACACCGGCAGGACCGTAGCCCTCGTACACGATGTTCTCGTAGACGGCGGCATCGGCACCCGAACCGAAGGCCTTGTCGATAGCGGACTTGATCTTGTCCTTGGGCATGGACTGAGCCTTGGCCTTAGCAACGGCAGCGGCGAGGCTGGCGTTGTTCTCGGGCAGCGGGTCGCCGCCGAGACGGGCAGCAACGGTGATGTTGCGGCTGAGCTTGGAGAAGAGGGCGGAACGCTTGGCGTCCTGCGCGCCCTTACGATGCTTGGTTGTGGCCCACTTAGAGTGTCCGGACATACGTGTCTCCTATCGGTTTCGACCTAAAGCCCAGCGCAGATGCTCGGGCAATATAAACAAACGTCGTTATGATATACCTACTGGCCTGCGAGATAAACCCCAAAATGAAGGCGTCGTGATGATGCCCCCTTTGGTGCAAAGAAACCTGACCCCAATGCACCAAGTTAGGACCAGAGGAAGTCGCTGCGGGTGACGGTGGCGCCGATGGCGAAGGGCATGCAGGCGATGACCGGATACAGGTAGCGCATGTAGGTCGAGCCGTTGCACGGGCCAATCAGGCACACGGCGAGTACGCCCAACAGCGGCACCCAGATCGCCAGCGCACGCCATGAATGACGACGCAGCAGGTAGACCACCACGGCGATCATGATCCACACATAGGTGGCCGAGCTCATGGTGAGCGAAATAAACGGGATGCGCTGCACCGCTACACGGTACAGATTGATCAGGTGGTCACACCAGCGCGCCACGTTGCTGTCAACCGGATGGAAGTCGAAGTACTTGAGGTTGTCGGGACGCGCCATGATCTCGGCACTACGCGCCGTGCTGTAGACCCAGGCATCGCGGGCACTCGGATAAAAGTAGCCGTAGTAGTTATTGATGAGCGCCGAGATATAACACTCGGGATCCTTTTTGGACATCTGGGCCCATACCTCAAAATAGGCATCGATGTCCTCCTGCGAGGCGTACTCGTTAAAGCAGTTCTTGACGGCATCGGACTTGTCGGGGTTGTAGCGGCGGCCCAGGTTCTCGTACTTGAGCACGCGATCGATCACGGCACGCTCTTCGTCGGTCACCGAACCGTCGCAAGGAGCCTCCACGATGGTGCCGTCCTCCTTAACCGTGGGGTTGACGCCCGAGTTGAGGCCGTCGTGCTTTTGGACGAAACGAGCCGTCTGCTGGAACGGAATCGAGAGGATTTCGCGCTTGGAACCAGGCGTGATATCGTGCGCCGGCATAAAGACCTTGGTGAAGTACATATTAGAGGCAAGGCAGAGCGCGAGCACCGCGAGGACACCGATCCAGCGGAAACGCGGGATGGCGCCTGAAGGCGCAGCACCAGTCTGCTTGGCTGCACGACGAGCCACATGCACGTCCCATACGCAAAACGCCGCCGCGATTACGCATGCCGCCAGGGGAAACACCAGGCCGCCGTTGCGCAGGAACGTGGAACCCATGGAGCCCAGAGCGAGCAGCAGCCAGTCGTGGCGCGCAAAGAGCACGGGGGCTTTCTCGCCCGCTCGCTCGACATTGGCATCACGACGGGGCAAGCCACATGCCACGAGCTTGACGGTCTGTACCAGCAGCACCAAGAACGCGTCGGCAAAGAGCACGTCTTTGGTGAGCAACGCCGCGTAGTTAGAGAACATCGGCATAAACGCAAAGAACAGCAGGATCGCACCGCGAACCGGCAGGCTCACGCCCAGTTTGCGCAGCGATGAAATGGAATAGGCCATGCAGGCGGCCGTGATGACGAACTGAGCACAGGTGTAGATGGCAAGACCCGCGTTAGCGCTGTTGAACAGCGAAAGCCCCAGCTGGACGCACGAACCGATGATAGCCGTGTGCACCACGGGGTGATGCCCGTTGAGCAACACATTGGGATTGAGCAGACGCAGGTAGTCACTCGTGCCGTTGGGATAGTTGAACCACTGGCGAATCTGCGCGCCCGTATCTCCCATAAAAAGGCCGGGCAGCGAAGCGATGAGCGTGGGCGTCCAGGCGATCATAAGCACCAGGAAGGGCCCGGCAAAGGGATGGACCGAGAGCACGGCGTGAGTCACACGCCATACGCGGCCAAAGTGCGCTTCGGAAAACGGGATGCGTCGGGAGCTCAGCCAATCTAGACACTCAAAGGCAAGGTAGAAGGCAACGACCGCCAAGAGCATCCAGCCCGCGCCGCCAATCCAGGCGCAGATGATGCGGGCTTTGTCGCCAAGGACAATCTCGGCCGAGTCGGTGAGATCGTAGCTGCGGCCGAACACCATGCAGATGGCGAAGAACAGCGACGGCAGAATGATCGATGGACGCCAGGTGTCGCCACGGCCAAAGAACACGTAGCGAAACGGCAAGGTGAGCAGGCAGGCAAGTGCAAGCAGCATGACCGCGTCGGTATGGCCGGCAAACGAGAGGAGCACCTCGTAGCACACGTACAGCATGCCCGAGGCTTTGGGGTCAATCGCCAAGACTGCGTTGCTCGACACCGGGGCGGGATCGATGGAAAACGCCGTGGTCGCCAACAGCGCGAGCAAAAATGCGATGAGCGTCTGCTTGGCGGGGTAGCGCTTAAACCAGACAATGCAGGCAGCGTCGCGCGCAGCCGTTGTGGAGAGATCGGAATCCTTCACAGTCCAAAGAGCCTTTCTAGAAACCTGCCAAAAAGGGACAGGTTTATTTTGGTAGGTTTTATCTGGGGAAACGTTACGGTTCTGTCATCGTTGCCCGGCAAAACCACCACAAAGGTGCCTGTCCCCCTTGTGGTGGCATGTGGTGGCTAGGCGTCGAGGTAGATGCGCTGGGGGCGATTGCGGTGTCGGGCGAAGATGATGAGCGCTAGGCCTGCGATTACGAGCGGCAGGCTCAGCAGCTGACCCATGGTGATGACGCCGCCCAGCAGATAGCCCAGCTGGGCATCGGGCACGCGCACAAACTCAATGAGGAAGCGGACGATGCCGTAACCCATCACAAACACGCCCATAAACGTACCCTGGGGCAGCAGCGGTTTTTTGCGGCTGAGCACCTGCAAGATGCAAAAGAGCACAATGCCCTCGAGAAATGCCTCGTAGAGTTGGGAGGGATGGCGCGGCATATCGCCCGCGGTACCGCCAAAGACCACACCCCAGGGCAGATCGGTCGGCTTGCCCCACAGCTCGCCGTTGACAAAGTTGGCGCAGCGCCCCAGGCACAGGGCCAGCGGAGCACCGATGACCGCGAGGTCTGCCAAAGTCCAGGCATCGAGCTTGTACATACGGCACACGAGCGCGCCACCGATGATGCCGCCCACCAGGCCGCCATGAAAGCTCATGCCGCCCTCGTTGGTGGCAAAGATCTCGAGCGGATGCGCCCAGTAGTAGCCATCACCGTAAAAGATGACGTAGAACAGGCGGGCGCCAATGATAAGGCCAAAGACCACACCGACCACGACGCTCGTCAGATCGTCGACCGTAATGTCGAAACCCCAGCGACGCTGCGTGCGATACATGACGACCGCCGTGAGCAGAGCGCCGACCACGTAGGCCAAGCCGTACCAGTAGATGGTGATGGGCCCCGCCGAAATCGCGACGGGATCAAGCATATGGTAGAAGTCGTTGAGCATGTCGACCCTCCTACTCCCTACATACAAATGCGGCCGCGGGCCTTTCGCTCGCAGCCGCATATTTGGGCGTAACGTCTATGCGGAGTACGCCGTCCGCAGCTTTCGCATCTTAGAACGGCGCGTACTCGTCGTACAGGTCCTCGGTCTCGCCGGAGGCATTGACCTGCTCGACACGGGTAACGCCGGGTACGTGCTCCTTGAGAATACGCTCAATACCCATGGACAGGGTCAGTGCGCTCATAGGGCAGCCGGCGCAGGCACCCTGAAGCTCAAGCTGGACGACGCCCTCGTCGTCGACACCCACATACTCCATATCGCCGCCGTCAGCCTGCAGGTTGGGGCGGATCTCCTCAAGAACCTTCTTAAGCAGCTCTTCGTTAACAGCCACAGGGGCTCCTTTCTCACAATAACGCGGGCGCGCCCGCGGACAGAGCTATGTTACTACAGCCATGTACCCGCTCACGAGCCGTCCATGCGCGCGGACACGACTTTCACGAGCAATCAATTTGGGACGGGCTTTTTTAGCTGCTTTTGCCGACGCCCGGCGCTAGCACACGCTGCCGCTACTGCTGAGTTTGTTCCCCGGTGCCGATGTGGACATCGACGATGACCTGGCGGTAGCTGATGCCGCAGGAGTCGAGAATGCGGCGACTGATGCGGCCGTCGTCGGTGTCGGCGTACTTATTGTCCAGGTAGACAACCTCGCCCACGCCCACCTGCGCCAGGATCTTGGCGCAGTCATGGCACGGGAACAGCGTGACGTAGACCGTGGAACCCTCAAGGTCTTTGAGCGAGCCGCGGTAGTTGAGCACGGCGTTGGCCTCGGCATGGACTACGTAGTTATGCTTGTCCTGCAGTGGGTCGTCGCTCGTGCCCCACGGGAAAAAGTCATCGTTGAGTGCCGAGGGCGTACCGTTGTAGCCCACCGAAAGGATGCGGTGGTTGGTGCTGGCGATGCACGCGCCCACCTGCGTATTGGGGTCCTTGCTGCGGCGCTGCGCGGCGATGGCCACGCTCATAAAGAACTCGTCCCAGCTAATAACGTCGCGGCGCTTGCCCGACGCGGTTTGATGAAGATCGTCCGACATGGCAGACACCTCCGAAATCGCAATAGTTTGACCCATTGTAGCAGGTGAAAGGTAGGGGCGCTTATCCCACCAGCCCCCGCCCTACGCGCGGCGGGGCTTTTGGTTGATGTGGTAGAGCTCGGCCAGGCCGCGAAGCGTCA
The DNA here is from genome assembly GCA_902479075.1 of uncultured Collinsella sp. GTDB lineage: Bacteria > Actinomycetota > Coriobacteriia > Coriobacteriales > Coriobacteriaceae > Collinsella. The sequence goes on along the minus strand of CABSNK010000006.1, from coordinate 79,604 downwards.
ACGCGTCATCGACCGTCAGGCTGTGGCCGACCAACGCCGCGAGCGCCTCGGCATCGTCGCCGGTGATGACGATGGGCACGCTGCCCTCCCCCGCCGCCTTGGTCGCGCGCATCTCGGCAAGCACCATGTCGAGCATGCCGTCGATACGGGCCACCTCGCCCAAGACCACGCCCGAGCGCATGGCCTCGCGCGTGTTGCGACCGATCACATGCGTGGGTGCCGAGGGCTCGACCTGCGGCAGGCGCGCCGCAGCGGCCGAAAGCGAGCGGGCGCCAAGTGCCAGACCCGGCGCGATGACGCCACCGACAAAGGTTCCGCGCGCATCGATGACCTCGATATTGGTCGTCGTGCCTAGGTCGATCACGATGCACGGAGAGCCGTAGACGGCACGGGCCGCCACGGCGTCGGCGATGCGGTCGGGACCGATCTCTGCTGGATCGTCGTAGTGCACGGGCATACCGGTCTTAAGGCCCGGCCCCACGGTGAGCACGCGCCCCGTGCAAGTGCGGGAAAGTGCCGCCTTCCACGGGCGCTCGAGCGCCGGCACCACGCAGCTCAGCACGGCCGCCGCGGGAACGAGCACGCCCGGCATGCCCGCATCTGCTGACAGCGCTCCCATGACCTGCGCGAGCCTCATGCGCGCCTCGTCGGCCGTGATGCTCGACGGCGTCGTGATCTCGCACGTCGCAAGCGGGCATTCCTGCGCCGCGGCCGAATCCTCGGCAAACAGGCCAAAGCGAATGAACGTGTTGCCCACGTCGACCGTCAATATGTATGCGCACCCATTAAGCATCGTCGGCACTCCTTTCGTCTGCCCAGCAGTATATCGCCTCCCTAAACCAGTCATCCCAAAATGACTAGCTTGCGGCTATACTGGTGCGCGGTCGTGCGCGAGCTCACGCGGCGGCCCTTGGTAACCCGACTTCCCGCGCCGCATCCGTAGCGGCGCTTGCGGGGAAGCGGATATACGCAAAGGAGTTCTATATGAGCAATCCCTCGAACCGCACCTCGATGCGCGGTCAACTCACGCTGCGCGGCGTCGTCATCGGCATCCTTGGCTGCGTGATCATCACGGCAAGCTCGGCCTATACCGCCCTCAAGATGGGCGCCCTCCCCTGGCCGATTATTTTTGCTGCCGTCATTTCGCTGTTCTTCCTGAAGCTCATGGGCAACGCCAGCCTCAACGAGGCCAACGTCACCCACACCATCATGTCTGCGGGCGCCATGGTCGCCGGCGGCCTGGCGTTTACCATCCCGGGCGCCTGGATGCTGGGCTATGCCGACCAGATCAGCTGGCTCGACATGTTCATCGTGGCGCTCGCCGGCACCATCTTGGGCCTTCTGGCAACAGCGCTCATCCACCGTCACTTTATCGTGGACGCCGCGCTGGAGTTCCCCACCGGCAACGCCGCAGCTCAGACCCTGCGCGCCACCGAGGCCGGCGGCAAGACCGGCAAGCAGCTCTTTGGCTCCATGGCCATTGCAGGCATCTACAGCGTGTTGCGCGACGCCCTGGGCGTGGTGCCCAGCATGCTGTGCACGCTCAATATCCCCGGCGTGACCTTTGCCATCTACAACTCGCCCATGCTGCTGTCCATCGGCTTTTTGGTGGGCTTTGCCCCCGTCGCCTTCTGGTTTGCCGGCGCGCTGCTGGGCAACTTTGGCATCATCGTTGGCGGCAACGCTGCCGGCCTGTTCGATATTGTGACCGCGCAGGGTATCGTTAAGTCCCTCGGTATGGGCCTTATGATGGGCTTTGGCGTCGCCGTCGTCCTTAAGGACATCCTGCCGCAGGTCGCCGGTATCGTCCGTGGCCTCGCCGCCGACAGCTCCACCGACACCGACGAGCAGTCGCTCATCTCGGGCTCGCTTAAGCTCGACGCCGGCATCATCGGCCTGGGCACCGCAGCCATCGCCGTGATCGTTGCCATCGCGCTCGACCTTGGCCCCGTTCCGGCCGTCATCGTCACGCTGTTCACCTTTGTCACCACTATCATGAGCGCGCAGAGCTGCGGCCAGACGGGCATCGACCCCATGGAGATTTTTGGCCTCATCGTCATGCTCATCGTGGCAGCCTTCGCGCAGCTCGCGCAGGTCAAGCTGTTCTTTATCGCCGGCATCGTGGCCGTGGCGTGCGGCCTTGCGGGCGACGTCATGAACGACTTTAAGGCCGGAGCCGTACTGGGTACCAACCCGCGCGCACAGTGGGTCGGCCAGGCCATCGGCGGCATCGTGGGCGCCATGGTCGCTGCCGCCGTCATGGTCGCACTCGTCACCGCCTATGGTCCGGACGCCTTCGGCCCCGACAAGAGCTTTGTGGCCGCGCAGGCAAGCGTGGTCGCCACCATGGTCTCGGGCATCCCGAGCGTGCCGTGGTTTGCGGGCGGCTTTATCGCCGGCATCGTCATGTACTGGCTCGGCATTCCGGCCATGATGATCGGTCTGGGCGTGTACCTGCCGTTCTACATGTCGCTCACGGCCTTCTTGGGCTCCTGCGTCAAGCTCGCCTACGACAAGTGGGCCGCACACCGCGACGCCGAGGCAGGCCTTTCGGACGAGGAGAAGGCTGCCAAGGATGCCGCCTTCCAGGAGCAGGGCCTGGTCGTTGCCAGCGGCCTGCTGGGCGGCGAGTCCATCGTCGGCGTTATCCTGGCGTTTGTCTCCGTGGGATTGAGTCTGCTGGGCTAAACCCAACAACAACGTACCCGTGCAGAGCGCGGGGTCGGAGACCATCCGGCCCCGCGCTTTTTTTGTATCTGCCGAAACCCTCGGCTTCAACCTCATTTGACGCGCCCCCTTTACCTACTCGTCTAAGTTTCACGTCAAGATGACCACCCCGCCTGCCGCGGTGTAGAGTAGAGGCAGCGGGCGCGATGCATAGCCCGCGGCGAAGCGAGGTGAACATGAAACTCGATAACCAGCAGCTCAAGCGACTGCGCGAGCGCCATCACCGGCGCCACGGCATCCGCCCTGCCTATAGCGAGGTCATGGAGAACGCCGGCCGCTTCCTGAGGCGCGCATTCAACATTCGCGAGGGACGCGCGCCCTATCACGTAATTCGTAAGCGCTTTGTAAACGGGGCGCGCCTAACCGGCTCGCACCTGTGCATCCTCATTATCGCCATGCTGATCGCGAGTGTCGGCCTCGATATCGATTCGGACATCGCCATTGTGGGCGCCATGCTCATCTGCCCGCTCATGGGCTCGGTCCTTGCCATGGCATACGGCATCGCCACGCTCGACCGTGAGATTACCCTCGAGGCAATTGCCGGCCTCGCGCTGCAGATGGTCCTTTGCCTGATCACTTCCACGCTGTATTTTAAGCTCTCGCCCCTTGGCACCACCACGGCCGCCATCATCGATAACTCGACACCCACCGTATGGGACCTTGCCGTCGCGCTCGCGGGCGGCTTTGCGGGCGGGCTGGGCAACTCGCGCGACCAGGAGCCTTCGACGCTCATTGCCGGCGTAGCCGTGGCGACTGCGCTCATGCCGCCCCTGTGCGCGGCAGGTTACGGCATTGCCATCGCGAGCGGGTCGCTGTTCCTCTCGGCCCTCTACGAGTTTGGCATCAACGTCGTCTTTATCGCACTGGCGGCCGAAGCCGTATTGCTTCTTTTACGTGTACCGCTCAAGCGCGACCTCAACGGCGACGGCATTGTGACCGCTGAGGAAAATGCCGAGGTCGATGAGCTGTCGCACAAGGTGCGCCGCCGCATCATCGTGGGTACGGTGATCTTTGCCATCCCCTGCATCGTTATGACCGCGGGGTCCATTGGCTCGGCGCAGGCCGGTGTGCAGGACGGCTACGGCGTCACCGAGACCACGCGCGAACTTGCCGCGGTGCTGCCGGGCTTTAAGGATTACACCGTCGCCGTCGAAACCTCGGCTACCGAGGGCGACAAGGAGGGCCTTGTCGAGCGCGAGGTTGTCGCTCACGTGACGACAAGCGAGGCACTCGGGGCGCACGACCGCCGTGTTGCCCGCAAGCTCATCGACCTCAACGTGCCCGAACTCGATCGCGTGGAGTTTGACGTGAAGTGATGCGGGACGCGAGGTGGGCCCGGCACGAGAGCACAGCCGCGGGGCGCAGGCACAGCCAAGCGCAGCGCTACAGCTCGTACTTATACACGCGGTAGATGTACTTCTCGGCTTTCATTTCGTGCGTGGCGATGGGCAGTCCATAGCGATCATACTCGGTGAAGGTCTTGGCCTGACCCGATGCCACGAGCATACTACTCGAATCGCCGACGCGCTGTGCGCTGCTGACGTAGCCCGAGAACGGCACCGCGATCTGGTCCACAAGCTCGTAGGTGCGCGCGGCCTCGTCCACCGTAAAGATGCGCCCAAACGAATGCGTTCCCTTACTGTAGTCGGTCACCACCGCAGCGCCCAGCTGGCCCCAGTCGAACTTGGGATAGCTCTCGGCCGCACCAAAGTTGTTGTCGTACAGCAGCACTTGGTAGCGACCGGTCGTTACCGTGTCAGAACTCGGCAGATAGGTCACACTGTGCTGGCCCGCGTTGAGCGAGAAATCGCCTTGGGCCTGAAGCAACTTGTCCTCAAAGCCCGAGTCAGCCCAAAAATCGGGCGAGCCCATAAGCCAATCGACCGTAGGCGTGCCGTAGATATCCGTGAGCTTGATAACCGTTGAGGTCTCGCGCGAGCTGAGCAGAACGGTGCCGCCGCCGAGCCACTGAATCGTGTTGATATGAATCCAATCCAGATCGCCGTCCGAGGCCACCTTAGCGCTTGCCTTGAGGTCGGGGAATATATCGCCCAGGTCCACGACGAGATTGACGTCACCGGTGGTCACGTCAATCTTAATGATGAGGTCCTCGACATTAACGCGATCGTCCTTGTCTTTTTTGGCGGCCGCGCGGTCGACGTCCAAATCGGCCTCGGAGCCGGCATGGCTCGCCAGCACCAGCAGATTGCCGTCGTCATCGAAGGCGTAGTCGTGGTGTAACTCATAGTCGCCCGTGCTCCAGACATTTACCACCTGGCCGATGGCGTTAATCTGAGCCATCTTAGTCGTCGAGACGCTCATGATCATGCTGTCGTCGCCCGGAAACAGCAGGCGGTGGCTGCGGTAGCCGATGATCGGCACCTCGCTGCGAATCTGGCCCGCGTTGTCGTAGAGGTACATGAAGTCGAGCTTGGATGAGTCGTTGCCCAGAATAGTAAAGAGGCCATCGGCGAGCGGCGTGTTGGACTCCCCCGCCGTGACGGCGAGCCGCTCTTCTTCCTCGCCCTTGAGAGCCGGCGTCTTGACGGTAAAGGTTGAGGTGCGACTGGTACCGTCTTGTGCCGTACAGGTGAGGGTCACCGTGTTTTTGTGGTTGGGAATGAGGCCGATGACCTTGAACTCGTGCTCTATGGCCGGCGTGTCGCCGCCGCGGGGTGTACGGGAAAACGCAGCGACTTTGGGGGCGTCGCCGGCCTTTTTGCGTTCGGCGACCTTGTAGGAGACGGTTACGGGATCCGTTGTCGCAAAGCGAACGTAGCAGCTCAGGGTATCGGCGCCAAAGGGGTCCTGCGCGACAAACGGGGTGGTCTCGCTGTAGCCGCCGGCGGCGTACTCGGCATCGAGCCGCTCCTTGATGGCCGCCTGCTTCTCGACGTCGTAGGTCGCGACGATCTGCTTGTGGAGCTTCTTTTGCTCGTCGGTGAGCTCGTTGCTCGCAGTAGATGCGTCGTTCGAGCCGGTCCCGCCGACCGAACAGCCCATGAGCCCTGTCCCGGCAAGCGCCAGCGCGCCCGCCGCACCCGCAAGAGCTACTCGGCGCGAGAGCAGCCTGTTGTCCTTGTCACTCAATTCCATATCGTTACCGTCTTTGAATGCCACCGTCGTTTCCCTCATATACCATGGCGTTTGCCCAGCCCTGTCCAATTTGACTCTCAGCTTAACAAACGCCCCTTAAGGCTAGCTTAGGCTCGCGGCAGCCGGAGCTGTTAGCCGCAAGACGCACAGGGGATGCAGTAATGCGATGATCCGTTTTCCTCCGTCCCCGAGGGATCATTTTTTAGTACTTGAAGAAGCCCTCGCCCGAGCTTTCGCCCAGCTTGCCTTCGTCGAGCATCTGCTTGAGGACGGATGCCATGGCCTTAAAGTTATAGGGCATCATCATCTTTTTGAGCAACGGGCTCACCAGACCCGGAACCTTTTGGTACTGCATGACGATGTTGTACGCCGTCTGGATGCCCACGGTGTCGAATACGCGGAACGGACCCTTGGGGGCGCCGGTGCCACGCGTCCATGCGAGGTCGATGCTCTTGGGATCGCTCACGCCCGAGACATACAGGTCGAGGCCCGAAAGCAGCCATGGCACCAGCATGGAATTGAGCAGGTAGCCGTTCTTTTCCTTGTTGACGGGCAGGGCAAGCATGCGAATGTCGTTGGCGAAGTCGACGAGCTCGTCGAAGTAGCACTTGTCGGTTTGGTCCTGCGCCATGACCTCGGTCATGTTGTTCTTCCAGATGGAGTTGGCAAAGTGCAGCGACAGGTACTTCTCGGGGCGACCAGTGTACTTGGCAAAGGTGCTCGGCAGCAGCGTAGAGGAGTTCGTCACGACGACGGTCTTTTGCGGGAGAACCGGGGCGAGCTTTTTGTAGAAGTCGATCTTTGCCTGGGTGTCCTCGGCCATAGACTCGATGACCAAATCGGCGTCGGCCACTGCCTTGGCAAGATCGAGCTCCAGCTTGAGCGTGGAGTAAGCACGCTCGACGGCGGCGAGTGCCGCCTCCTTGTCGAAGGGCTGGCCACTATCGGCGATACCGGCGCACCACTCGCCTGTGCCATCCGCCATGCCCTCGATTGCCGCGATGTACTCCTCGCGCACATGATCGATCTTGGGCTGAGTGCGACCGATGCTGCCCTCGCTGCGCAGCCAGATCGTCACATCAAAGCCGCAGTAGGCAGCCTGAAAGGCAATCTGGCTTCCCAACACGCCGCCACCGGCAACACAAACGGTCTTGTAGCTCATGGAACGGTCCTCTCTTACGTAATTCCATAGATGTGTATTTATTCAACCGTAAGGCTGACGCGCGATGGGGGTGGGTTCTATAAACGGACGGTATTTTGCCGCGAACGGCTACACCTGTTCATTATTTCAAGGCTCCGAGGGCGATTTTTGGTGCCGCAGAAACGTCGTTTTCGGAAGTATGCGGCAAATTCTAGAACTCTCGAGCGCACCCCAGTTTTTCGCCAATAAAACCGCAGGTACAGAGCTTAGACATATCCGGTGTGCTCGGCCTATTCAGATTTTGCCGCATACTTCCGAAATCTAAGTTCGCAAAGGATGATAGTCGGGGCGTTTACGCAACATATGTCCAGCAAAAACGGGTGATAGCCGGTACGGCCACCACCCGTTTGTCTCATATCCAGCCCATAGCAGACCGTCTACTTTTTAATGCCGCGTCCCAGACGCTTGGCGACCGACGCCACGGCGTCCTCGCTGGCCGGTCCGCAGCTCACGCAGCCGTCATGGGCACGCATCTGGCCGGTGACCTCGTCCATCGCGAGCGGCGCCACCTTCTCGAGCTTAAAGCCCTTGCCGGCACGCATATTCTCCTTCGCCACGCTGATCATGAGCTTAATGCGGTTGAGCTGGTTGACCTCAGATGCACCGGGGTCGTAGTCCACCGCAACGATGTTGCTCTCGGGATGCTGACGGCGCAGCTCCTTGATCACGGCCTTGCCCACCACGTGATTGGGCAGGCACGCGAAGGGCTGCGTGCAGATGATGTTCGGCGCGCCATGGTCGATCAGGTCGAGCATCTCGGCCGTGAGCAGCCAGCCCTCGCCCATGTTGTTGCACACCGAAAGCACCGTGCGGGCCTTGTCGGCCATGGTGCCGATGCGCTCGGGCGCCTCAAAGCGGCGGGACTTTTCGAGCATCTCTTCCACCGGCGTGCGCATCCAGTCCACCAGCTTAATGAGCGCCTGCATACCAGCGCGCGTAGTGGCAGAGCTTCCCAGCTCGTCCTTCTGCAGCTCAGCGTTGCTCATGGAGTACAGGAAGAAGTCGAGCAGGCCCGGTACCACGGCCTCGCAGCCCTCGCGCTCGATGACATCGACCACGTGGTTGTTGGCCGTAGGGTGGAACTTGACCAGGATCTCGCCGACCACGCCCACGCGCGGCTTGGTGCCCTCGCCCACGAGCGGCATGGTGTCGAACGCGTGGATGGCCTCACGCGCAAGCTTGGTGTAGTTGTGGCGGTTGAACTTGGGCGCCAACTTGCGGGCGCGCGCCATATACTCCTCGTAGAGCGCGTTGGCAGCACCGGGCGTGGCCTCGTACGGACGGCAGCGGTAGAGCATCTGCATCATCACGTCGCCAAAGAGCACCGCGTACACGGCCTGCTTAAGCAGCGCCGGCGTAATCTTAAAGCCGGGGTTGTCCTCGCCGAGCGCCACGGCCGAAAGCGAGATCACCGGAATCTCGGGGTGGCCGCTCTCGCGCAGGGCCTTGCGGATGAGCGCGATGTAGTTGGTGGCACGGCAACCGCCGCCGGTCTGGCTGATGACCACGGCCGTCTTGGACAGGTCGTACCGACCGCTCTCGATGGCCTCCATGATCTGGCCCGTCACCAGAATCGACGGATAGCAGATGTCGTTGTTCACATAGCGCAGGCCGGCCTCGACGGCGTCGTGGTCGGTCGAGGGCAGCAGCTCCAAGTTGTAGCCGGCACCGCGGAACACCTCTTTGACCAGGTCAAAGTGAATCGGTGCCATCTGCGGGCACAGGATGGTATAGCCCTCGTCGCGCATCTGCTCGGTAAAGGGCACCTTGGGCCACGCGGTCGAAGCACTCTCGCGCTGCGCCTCGAACGTGTACTTACGGCTCGCGAACGCGGGGGCATCCGTGGAAGGCGCCACCGGCGCGGCATCGCCCTGCTCGTAGGCCTCGCCCGCGGCCGTAGCCTCGGCCAAGCGCTCGGCCTCCTGGTCCTTGAGCGCTGCCATGAGCGAGCGAATACGGATACGCGCGGCGCCCAAGTTGGACACCTCGTCAATCTTGAGCACGGTGTAGATCTTACCGCTGGCCTCCAGGATTTCCTGCACTTGGTCGGTGGTCAGAGCGTCCAGACCGCAGCCGAAAGAGTTGAGCTGGATCAGGTCCAAATCGTTGCGCATCGTCACAAAACGGGCGACGGCGTACAGGCGGCTGTGGTACATCCACTGGTCGACGACGCGAATCGGACGCTCGGGCTTTACCAGATGCGCGAGCGAATCCTCGGTAAAGACCGCAAAGCCAAAGCTCGAGATAAGCTCGGGCAGGGCATGGTTGATCTCGGGGTCGTTATGGTAGGGACGGCCGGCGAGTACGATGCCGTGACCGCCGTGGTCCTCGACCCACTTAAGAGCTTCCTCGCCCATGGTCTGGATATCCTCGTGGAAACGCGCATCGGCCTCAAAGGCAGCGTTGACAGCGGCATCGACCTCGGAGCGCGTGATCTTGGGACCGCGCACGCGACCGCGACCGGCCTCAGCATCGGCCACGCGATCAACGGCGAGCACCTGGTACAGGCGGCGCTTGAGCTCGGTCTTGTCGTGATAGGGCACAAACGGGTACAGGAACTCGATGTTCTGCTCGCGAATCTCGTCGATATTGAGTGCCAACGCCGTGGGGTAGCTCATGACGATGGGGCAGTTGTAACAGTTGCCGGCGGTCGGATCCTCCTTGCGCTCCCAGCGCACGCACGGCATCCAGATAAAGTCGACGTCGCGGTCGATGAGGTTCATCACGTGGCCGTGGCTCATCTTGGCCGGATAGCACACACTCTCGGACGGCATGGACTCGATGCCCGCCTGGTAGGTCTTCTTGCTCGACTGGTCGGACAGCTGCACGCTAAAGCCCAGGCGCGTAAAGAACGCGTGCCAGAAGGGGTAATTCTCGTACATGTTGAGCGCACGGGGGATGCCGACGGTGCCGCGCGGGGCCTCGTCGGGGCTCAGGACCTCGCGGTTAAAGAGCAGCTCGTTTTTCTTTTTGAAGAGGTTGGGGGCCTCGGTCTTCTGCTTCTTGTGGCCGGCGCCCTTCTCGCAGCGGTTGCCGGTGATAAAGCGCCTGCCGCCGCCAAAGTCGTTGACGGTAAGCTGGCAGTTGTTAGAGCAACGGCCGCAGCGGACGTGCTTTTGCGTCACGGTGAGGTGCGCGATGTCCTCGGCCGAAAGGATGGTCGAGGTCCCGTCGATGCCGGCGCGATCGCGGGCGAGCAGGGCCGCACCGTAGGCGCCCATGCAGCCGGCGATGTCGGGACGCACGGCGTGAACGCCGGTGAGCTGCTCAAACGCGCGCAGCGTGGCATCGGACATAAAGGTGCCGCCCTGAACGATTACCTGGCTGCCGATCTCCTTGGGATCGCGCAGCTTAATGACCTTGAACAGGGCATTCTTGATGACGGAATAGGACAGGCCGGCCGCGATGTCGCCCACCGTGGCGCCTTCCTTTTGCGCCTGCTTGACGCGCGAGTTCATAAAGACCGTGCAGCGGCTGCCCAGGTCGACCGGGGCCTTGGCATGGATGGCGGCATCGGCGAACGCGCGCACGTCCATGTTCATAGAGACGGCGAAGCTCTCGATAAAGCTACCGCAGCCCGACGAACAGGCCTCGTTGAGCATGATGTGCTCGATAACGCCGTCCTTGACGCGCAGGCACTTCATGTCCTGGCCGCCGATGTCCAGAATGAACTCGACGCCGGGCAGAAATGCTTTGGCGCCGCGCAGGTGCGCAACGGTCTCGATCTCGCCGGAATCGGCTTTGAGGGCCTCGATGAGCAGCGCCTCGCCGTAGCCCGTGGTGGTCACGTGGCCGATGGTGCAGCCGGCGGGGATGTGGTTGTAGAAATCGGCCATGATGACCTTGGCCGTGCCCAGGATGTCGCCGTTGTTGTTGCCGTACCAGGTGTGCAACAGCTGGCCGTCCTCGCCCACGAGCGCGGCTTTCATGGTGGTGGAGCCGGCGTCGATGCCAATGAACACGCGGCCGGTGTAGCCTTCGAGCTTGCCCTTGGGGACGACTTCCTGGTCGTGGCGGGTTTTGAACTCGGCAAAGTCCTCGTCGGTGGCAAAGAGCGGATCCAGGCGCTCGACCTCGGCACCCTGTGTGTCGCCCAGGGCATCGATGGCCTCGATGAGCTGCGGGAACGTGCTGAGCTTATTGGACTCGTGCGCCATGGCGGCGCCGCTCGCCACAAACAGGTGGGCGTTTTGGGGCACGATACGGTGCTCCTCGTCCAGGTTGAGCGTGAGATAGAAGCGGTGGCGCAGCTCGGAGAGGTACTGCAGCGGGCCGCCCAGGAAGGCGACGTTGCCGCGGATGGGACGGCCGCACGCCAGACCCGAGATGGTCTGGGTCACGACAGCCTGGAAGATGGAGGCGGCCACGTCCTCGGGGCGGGCGCCCTCGTTGAGCAGCGGCTGCACGTCAGTCTTGGCAAAGACGCCGCAACGGCTGGCGATGGGATAGATGGTGGTGGCGTTGGCCGCGAGCTCGTTGAGGCCGCTGGCGTCAGTGTGCAGCAGAGTGGCCATCTGGTCGATGAACGCGCCCGTGCCGCCGGCGCAGGTGCCGTTCATGCGCTGCTCAATGCCATTATCGAAGTAGATGATCTTGGCGTCCTCGCCGCCCAGCTCGATGGCGACATCGGTGGCCGGGATGAGGGTCTCGACGGCACGCTTGCTGGCGATGACCTCCTGGACAAACTCCAAATCGAGCCACTGGGACAGCAGCAGGCCGCCTGAGCCGGTGATGGCACAGGTCATCTGGGCCATCGGCAGCACAGTCGCGGCACCCTCGAACAAGTCGCGGGCGCAAGCGCGGACGTCGGTGTGGTGGCGCTGGTACTTGGCGTAGACGATCTGGTTGTCGTCGTTGAGCACGGCGAGCTTAACGGTGGTGGAGCCCACGTCGATGCCCAGGTGCAGGTTGCCGTGGGCGGCCTCGGGGTTGAAGATCGCGCCTTCGGGGGCGTGGGCGGCGGCTACGGGCTCAGCGGTGGTGGCGGGCTCGCTAGTGACGGACGCCTCCCCCGCCGCGTTCTTGGCATCGGCGACAGCCTCGACAACTTTCTCGGCAGCCGTGGTCGCGGCCTTCTGCGCGGCGTCCACCACGGTGGGCGCGGCCTCGCGTGCGGCGGCGATCATGCGGTCCTTGATGCCCTCGACGAGTTTGCTCATCTGTCTCTCCTCTTAGTTGTTGGACTCGACGGTTGCGGCGGTGTCAGCCGCGTCCTCGAGCTGCAAGTTCAATAGCTTCATGCCGTATTCCGGCACGTTGATATCGATGGGTTGGCCATACAGGTCACCAGGGCGCACAAAAGCGAGCACCGTCATAATGCGCGCCATGGCCTCGGGCGATTCGGTGAGCCCACGCTCAAACCAGCGCTGAATCATGCCGACCTCGGCACTCACGACGTAGGTGACGTAGTAGTCAAAGAACGTGCCCAGCGCCAGGCCCAAAATGCCCGTCTGCGCACGCGGCACCACAGCCTCACGAGCGGTGTCGATGATCCTTTTAATGAAGGCCTGATCGCCGCCCGGACCCAGCAGCGCACCGATTAAGTCGCGGTTGGCCGCAAGATAACGCAGCAGCTCAACCGAACCGGGCGCCGGCTCGAGCTCATCGATGTTGTGATAGAGATCGGGCAGCTGAGCTGCGGTGATGAGCTCAATGCGCTCACGGATCTCGGCCAGCAAGCCGTCCTCGATTTGATTGATAAAATCGGGGATATCGCGGTAGTGCGAATAGAACGTGCGGCGCGTAAGGCCGGCACGCTCGGTGAGCGACGCGACGTTAATGCGCGAAAGGTCACCGCTTTCGGCAAGCTCGCTGGCAAGCGCCTGGCGAAGGGCACGCTGCGAGCGAAGGGACCGGCGATCGCATTTCTCGAGCTGGGACAAGCGTCCTCCCTGTTACTCAGCCTGTGCGCTATTGCACAGTGCGAGTATTATTGCACACCGTGTGCATCAACACGTAAAGGAAATATTTTAGATGTGGCAAAGGGGCTGTCACTTTGTCACATTATTCGATGACGGTGCGGGAGTTTTGCTTGCGCATGGTGGCGAGCATGTGTTTGGGGACGGCGTGGGCCATGCAGCTGCCGATAGTTGCGCTCGCGGCGGCCTTGGCTGCATCGCTAGCGTTTTTGGTCGCGTAGCTGTGGCGGAAGCGTTTGAGCATGGCAATGTCATTGCCGCCGTCGCCATAAACCGCGACCTCGTCCTCGGCAATACCGTAGTAGCCCGCCAGCCAGGCCACGCTCTCGCCCTTGTTACACGCCACGTCCGTGATCTCAAACATCACCGGATCGAACGGCGCGTTGACCACACGGTCCGAGCGCTCGGCCAGATACGCCTTGAGGTCGCGCTCCAGCTCGGGCGAGGTCACGCGGCAGTTGATCTTGCACACATCGTGGCGCAGGATGTCACCGATCGACTGGTCGAAATACTGTTCCTCGTGGTACCCGCCGCGCGCACGCATGCCGCGCATCACGATGCGCTTGATGGGGCTGTCCTTTTTAAAGCCCGCCTGGTGCATCTCGAACGATCCGCTCGAAAACATGCCATCGGGTGTGGAGCAGTCAAAACAGATATCCGGAAACTCCTTGAGCAGCTCCTCGGTAATCTGCGGGTCGATGGTCCAGGTCTTGAGTACCTCGCCATGGCTGTCGCGCACGATGGAGCCGTTAGAGCAGCAGGCATCGAGCGCCAGTCCCGTAAAACCATGCTCGCCGATTGGTAACGTCGAGCGTCCGGTCGCGGGAACCACATGCAGACCAGCCTCGGTCAGCTCACGAATGGCACGGCGGATGGTCCCGTCTGCCTCGTGCAGGGCGTTCAGCAGCGTTCCGTCTAAGTCACTCGCAAACATCTTGATCATGGGCATGCCTCTCCTTCGTCTGCACGATATTGTAGACGAAGGAGAGACATGCCTAAACAATGCCGTCCCGGCGCGGCGTACCACCGCCTCCACAAATTCACGGTGCCCCTACGCCTTAAGACAATTGCCACAAGCGACTTTTCAGCCGATAAAACTGCACCGTCGTCAATGTCAGCACCGCCAACATTCCTGCGAATACAATCGCCGGAGCCCATCGATCATATGCGAGCCCGTAAACCAATTGGCCAATAGGCGTTGCACAGGAAAGCATCATATAAACGAGTGCCAGCACTTTTCCGCAGAGTTCCTTTGGCGCTGACCGCTGAACAAATGAAACGATTTCGACCGATGCAATGCTTGCCCACGCCATGACCCATGCCGAGCCGGCCGCAAGCGCGGCAAACGCTAATTCATCAGGACCGCTCAGTAGCGTGACAATAATCGGTACGACTCCAAAACAAATCATCGCAACATATCGACATATGCCCTTGAAGGAAAAACGATGCGGCCAAATACCGACCAAACCACTGCCGACAAGACCACCTAAGCCCATAGCCACCTCAATAATCCCAACAAAGGATGATTGCATTCCGAGATGCTTTGCAACAATAACGGGAGCACCAATCGTTAACCCAACTAACGCAAGGTTCAAAATAGCCGCAAGCAAAAACACAACGAGCAATGATGCGTTTTGAAACAGGTACCGAATCGACTCCCGAAAATCGCTTCGGCATGTCGAGCAAGTCGTACTGTCCCCTGTCATTCCAGATGAGGCATTTTGCTTGAGTGCGCCCCCGAACAGTAGGGCTGACATCGCAAACGTCAACGCCGCGGTTTCGCATAGAGCATCGATACCAAAGCACCCATAGACTGCCGTCCCGACTACAGGCCCCAAGATATTGCTCGCCATGGTTATCTGCGAGACCAACGCAGTGGCACGCTCAACCTTTTCTGGGCCCGTCATGCGCACCGTCTCAATTTGAAGCATCGGCTTCAGCAGCGATTGGATGCCATATTGGACGCAAAGCATTGCTACCACGACAACGGCAAGAGGCAGCGAACGCTTCATGGGGATAAACAACAGTGATGCAGCCATCAGAACAATGCCGAGCACCACAAGAACCCCGCGATGTCTCCCGCGATCCGCCAAGATTCCGCCAGCCGGAGTCGCAAGCACGCCCGGCACGAACGCTATCGCCGCGACGGCACCATATAACGTTGATGAGCCGCTGCAATCGAACAAGTAAAGCGGGCACGCAAAGCACAGTGCCGACAACATCGAATACGCGCACAGCTGCGCAACAAGAAGGCCAAAAAGCCTGATAGATCGCACTGTTTTTGGCGCCAACGAAACGCTAATTCTTCGCATCCCAGCCATAAGCCTGCCCCCAAATACATACCGATAGTATGTATTTAATGACTTGAAAAGGGCAGCCGTGGCTACCCTCGCAAATCAATTACATACCGTTGGTATCTATATTACCACCCGGAACGGTCCCATACGTCCCAAATCAGCGCCGTTGTCTGAAGCACTTCTTCCCCCAAATCGAGTCCCACCGCGGCAGCCATCTGCGCCAAACATTGAGCGCGAGCGAGCATTCGGTCCTTGGATTCAAGCGGACGGAACAATGGCAGCAACCAAAGATTCGCCAACAACGATACGGCCTCCGCCGCTTCGCGCGGACATTCGCACGCAATGGAGCCGTCGGCGATGCCCTCCTCGATCACTGGCAAAAGACAGCCATCGGCCGATTCGTCAAACGAGCCCTGGTACTGCATCGCCAGTAGACGCGAGCTTTTTACCGGATCCGCCGCAGGATGCATGCGTGTCCATAGCTCAATTTGTGGAACGACGGACTCGGGCGCGTACAGCCGCTTGAGCTTTTGGGCTCCGTTCATATTACCGATACCAAGCGTTGAGCGGCGGCGCTCAACAATCGGAGCCATTGCCCGATCAAATGCGGCGTTGAAAATCTCCTCTTTGCTCTTAAAGTGATGATAGACAGCACCCTTGGTCATGCCATCGAGGCGGTCGACGATGTCTTGAATGCTCGTCCCCTCATAACCCTGTGCGCAGAATAGCTCCAGCGCCGCGTCGAGAATCTTCGCGACCGTCTCCTCGGGATATTTATTACGACCCATAATCCGTCCATCCGCAACGCAAGTCTTGTGCCTCATTGCAGCATTTTAACGTTGCGGATGGCAGGCGGTCGATTCTACACCGCGGCGGGGCCGTGTTCGCCGGTGCGGATACGGATAACTTCTTCGACCGGCTCGACCCAAATCTTGCCGTCGCCGACGGCTCCGGTGCGAGCGGCGTTGCAGATGATGTCAACAATTCCGTCGACGTGCTCGTCGGCACAAATGAGCGTGAACTGCACCTTAGGGATTGTGTTGACGAGTAACTCGTTGCCGCGCACGTATTCCTTCCAGCCATGCTGCGCGCCGCAGCCCTGCACCTGGTTGATGGTCATACCACGAACATCAGCAGCAAACAGCGCATCTTTAAGAACCTCAAGCTTTTCCTGGCGCACGATAGCCGTGATCTTTTTCATAATGAATTCCTCTCTTTAATAAAGAAATGAATTGCCATTCAATGACGCGGGTTTCCCAGGTGCCGCAGATTGGGTTGAAAGAGGAGCGCCGCGTACTTTTGTACGCAAGCGACGGTTTGAAACCCAAGGTGCGGTGCCTGGGGAAGCCGCGCGACGATTGAACGGCAAGGTGCGGAGCTTGGGGAAGCTGCTAATCGAGTCCCGAGAAGGAGGGATACGCGCTCTCGCCGTGCTGACTCGCATCCAGGCCCAGCGCCTCGTCGGCCTCGTCCACGCGCAGGCTGCCGTGGAACAGCGCCTTGACCACCGCGGCGATCACCAAATCGAGCACCAGCACAAGAGCGACCGTCACCACAATGCCCAAAATCTGCGAGATGAGCAGCGACACGTCACTCGTGTAGAACAGGCCACCTTTACCGGTCCACGAGAGCTCCGGCACGCAGAACAGGCCTGTGAGCACGCCGCCCAAGATGCCGCCGATACCGTGGCAACCGAACGCGTCGAGTGCGTCGTCGTAGCCAAACTTGGTCTTAAGATGGCTAATGGCCAGATAGCAGACGGGCGAGACAATCAGGCCCATGATCAGCGCCGCCCACGGCTCGACAAAGCCCGCGCCGGGCGTGACCACCACAAGGCCCGCAACCAGACCGGTGCTGGCACCCACCAGCGTGGGACGACCGGTGTGCACGCGCTCGACGGCAAGCCACGAGACCATGCCCGCCGCGCTGGCCGTCACGGTGTTGAGTATGGCGAGCGCCGCCACGGCGTCGGCCTTAAACTCACTGCCGCCGTTAAAGCCAAACCAGCCAAACCAAAGCAGACCGGCGCCGAGCGCCACAAACGGCACGTTATGCGGACGGTAGCTCACCATGCCAAAACCGCGACGACGGCCAAGCATTAAGCAGAGAATCAGGCCCGTGAGACCGGACGAAATGTGTACTACGTCGCCGCCGGCAAAGTCGAGTGCGCCGATGACGTCGCCGATAAAGGAGCCATCGCCGCCCCAAACCATGTGGGCAAGCGGCGCATAGACCACAAGCAGCCAAATGCCCAGGAAGGCCGTCATGGCGCCAAACTTAACGCGGCCGGCCAGGCTGCCCGTGACGATAGCAGCCGTGATCATGGCAAACGCCATCTGGAAGGCGATGTTGATGATCTGAGGATAGACGGCGCCGTCCGCGGCATTGCCCTCGGCCGCCTGCAGCACCTGGTTGAGCACCGGCAGGCACAGCAGCTGGTCAAGGCCTCCAATAAACGGACTTGAGCCGTCACCGCCATAGGCCAGCGACCAGCCGGCAACAATCCACAGCACACCAACCAGGCCAATGGCGCCAAAGCACATGAGCATGGTGTTGATAACATTTTTGCGCCTGGACAGGCCGCCATAGAAAAACGCCAGACCCGGTGTCATTAAAAACACGAGCATGGTGCAGATGAGCATAAACGTTGTCGATCCCGTATCGTACATTCGCTCCCCCTTGATCGCATGAACGTTGTCGGCGCCCATAATGCGGCCGAGGGGCAACTGGTGTAGACCAGATACGGCGTTGTTAAACGCTGCGTTGTCGAATGGAAACGGTGCCGCAATCTTGGAAACGGCGCGGCAACGGACGCGAAACGAAGGGGAAACGCGTAAATCAAGAGACCATCTATGCCCGCATTTCAAATCAGCTATATGCAGAAACAAGGCAATCCCAAGGTAGACTCCGCATCAGATTCGTCCGTGATTCCCCTAGGGAAAACACGGCTAGGCGCTCTTTAGCGTGTTTTCCCTAGGGGAATCACAGTCGGCGTCGGCAGTAGCGTGTTTTCCCTAAGGGAATCACGATTGGGCAGAGCGGTAACGTGATCTCCCGGGGGGCAAACACAACTGGGCGGAGCAGGGTAACGCTCCCTTAAGGAAAACGCAGCTGGCGACCATATCAAAAGCCATACCATGCAAAACAACCCTTATCAACATCTCCTCCACTGCCCAACGCTACATATGAGGAGCGACTTTTGGCACACCGAAACGCCTCAGTAGGTGTTCGAGATAACCGTCCTCGTACACGCGGCTAAATTGCACCCTCATGATCGGAATGCCCAGAGCCGTAATGTGCGACTCTCGTTGACGCTCTGCAACCAAACGCCTTTGCATCTCTTTTCCCAGGCCGTCCGCGCCAACGTATTTACCAAAACCATCGACCTCAATAATTAAGCGAAGCCCATTCGGCAACTCGTAGTACATATCGGCACGAATCGCACCGCCATCGATCGGGTCAACAAACTCGGCTTGCAACATGGTCGGAGGAAGGTAACCCAGCGCGACAATCAATCCGCGCACGATGGATTCACCGCCGCTCTCCGAAGCGCCATCGGCATAGCGCGCTACCATCTCAGCGCACAAGGCCCCAGAGCGACATCGCGCCAACGCTTCAACATAGTCGCGATGCTTTTGGATATCGAGCTTGCAGAACCGCAGGGCGCTATCAGCTATAGCCAAACCGTCTTCAAAAGAAGCAACAAGTGAGCAGTCGAGCACCGTCCGTTCTAGCGTCGTTCGTTTCACGGTGCCGTTTAGCTCGATCTCATTTAGAGGGCACTCATGCCGATGGATTCCCGTACCGCACCTACCATGCGAGCGCCCGCTAGCTATAAGATGAATTGTGTCCAGATATTTCTTCGAAACCCAAAGTCCATGGTCAAGCGCAGCAGAAAAGGAACAGACGGCCTCGTCAGGGTGCTCGTCGAGAAACGTATTTTGAACATAGCGCCAACGAACGCGCGGACTCGTCTTGAGCGCATCCCACGTGAAGGCGCGCATGAACATCCCGCTAAACGGACGCACGGCCACCCCTGCCGCTACGGCGCGACGAAGCGCTTCGCGATCCGCCCTGGTTTTGGGCACTAGACAACGCTGCAAGCGCTCCGCCCCATCAAGCTGTTCTTCAATCCTTTGCCGTGCGCTGGTATTCCTCACGAAAGCCACCTCCCAATAGAGGCAGCATAGCCAAAAGGCACCTTGCCAATCTCTTGCCATTAACTGACCAAAAGCTTGACGTACTGCTTGACGCCGCAGGTCAAAGACGTCATCCCGACGCGCACCACAACTACGTCGCTCGGTGAACGGTTGTCATCGAGGTGCAGGCGGCAGTTTCCTTGCCCTCTCTAGGCCCTCTGGCATCGATGATACCTCGTAGCCTCAGTTCAAACGTGATTCCCCTAGGGGAAACACGGCTAGGAGCTCTTTAGCGTGTTTTCCCTAAGGGAATCACAGTCAGCGACGGCAGTAGCGTGTTTTCCCTAGGGGAATCACGATTGGGCAGAGCGATAAGGTGACTTCCCTAGGAAACACGCACCTGCAAGGCGCCTCTACGACTCCAGCTCTTAGCGCCGAAACAGCTCGTGCGCGCGGTCGCGGAGATTAGTTGCTCGAATGACACCTTCGTAGCAATTGATGCGCAGACGCGGGAAGGCATTGAAGAAGCGCAGGTCGCGACGACTGAGCGACACACTCGGCACCGGACGGCTCGCGCGCCTGCCGGCACGGAGACGGGCGAGCGACGGATGGGGCACGCTCGGCGCGGCATCGGCCACGCGGCGGGCGGCAAGTGCCAGGCCATGAGCGCCGTCCGAGATAAACGTCGGCATCGAAGCCTTCTCACGCAGGGCATCGAGCGTTGCATCGCCCAGCTCGGCCAGCCACGCGTTAACGGCACGGCTGCGGATATGCGTCTGCGTCACCGAGTCGATCGCCGAATCGGGAATACGTTCTAGCATGGAGTCAGACGCATCGGCAAGCGACTCATTGATGCGGTCGGCAAGGTCGGCACGCACACGCTCCAGCTGATCGGACAGGCGGCGCCAACTGGCCAAAGAGCACATCGCGTCGACCATCATCGCGACCGCGACGATAAAGGCGGACAGCCGCACAATCAGCACCGGCAGATGGCCAAGCAGCCCCAGCAATGCCGGCTCCACTACGCGACAAATGCACAACGCACCCAAGCCAAACGCGCAGGCCCAGTACAGACAGATGCGTCCATGCAAATTAAACGGCAGGTGCGAGTAATCCCAAAAGCGCGCGCCTGTTGTTTTTTCCAATAGAAAGCCCACACTGTACTCGATTACGCTGCAGACAAGCGCCGCGGCGACGAACTGGCTCGAGGCATCCGGAATCCCGCGCAGCAAAAGCCAGCAGGCTATGCCGCCCACACCATAGATAGGACAACAAGGCCCCAGCAAAAATCCGCTGTTGGCGAAGCGTCCTTGGTTGAGCATGGCGCATACTGTCGACTCCCAAGCCCAGCCGCAAAACCCGTAAAAGGCAAACGAGAGTACCAGTGCCGAGAGCGGGCAAGCGGCAAGCGTCGCGCCGCCAAACGCCATATCAATCGCGGTTTCCACCGTCTACCCTCTCCTCTTTTCGCTCGATGCTTTACTCACACCATCGTCCGCCTCGTCCTTGCGCGGCAGGCGGCCGGCGACCGTCTCGCGCAGCGCGCACCATTTGTCTGCCAGACACACAATCCATGCCTCACGACACGTCGGCGGCACCGGTACCAGCGGAAACATATGTCGCGCGATAATATTCCGTTCGCGCGGCGTCAGCTCAAAATCCTCTTCGGCACGTGCCAGGGCAAAAAATGGATGCCGAAATCCGTGCAGTCGATGGCTCGGATCGGGGTCGTGCCAATCGTAAAGAAAGTAATCGTGCAGCAGGGCTCCGCGCAGCAGCGAGGCACGGTCGACCGAAATGCCAGCACGGCCCAAGCGCTCGGCAAAGGACAGGCTCGCCCGCGCTACCGAAGTCACATGTGCATAGACCGTCACGTCGCCATGCTGGATAAACTCGTGCGTCAGGTCCAAGCGGCCCGCCTGGGCCAGCTGGTGGGCGGCATCGTCGACCTCGTGCGCGATTTTCTCGGCACGAACGGCATCAGACATGCTGCCTCCTTCCAGCGGCTCACGGCGGCAAGCCACGGCCTGCACGCATTGAATAAAATCATCATCGAATCTACCAGTATGGCATCGGACAAAACGTTTTGCCCCGCCAGTTGGCGAATTACCGCGCCGCCGTCACATATCAAACGCCAAAATGTGCGAGACTGTTTTGTGCAATTGTGCCGGCCGAGGGAGCGCCGGCGCTCGATTCGCATGGAGTAACCCACAACGATGCTGCTTACGCAAACGACAACGCCCGAGGACGTCAAGGCTCTTAATCGCGCCGAGCTCCCGCAGCTCTGCGACGAGATTCGCCACGCCATCCTCGAAAGCTCCGCCGCTGTCGGCGGACACGTTGCCCCCAACCTGGGCGTCGTTGAGCTCACGGTCGCGCTCCACCGCGTGTTTAACTCCCCCACCGACAAAATTGTCTTTGACGTGTCGCACCAGACCTACGCACACAAAGCGCTGACCGGGCGCGCGTACACCTATATCGATCCGGAGCGTTATGGCGAGGCCTCTGGCTTTGCCAATCCCGACGAGTCCGAGCATGACCTGTTTGCCATGGGTCACACCTCGACCTCGGTGAGCTTGGGCTGCGGTCTTGCCCACGCGCGCGACCTGGCGGGTGACACGTATAACGTCATTACTGTTATTGGCGACGGCTCGCTTTCGGGCGGTCTGGCGTTTGAGGGCTTTAACAATGCCGCCGATCTCGACAGCAACTTGATCATTATCGTCAACGATAACGACCAGTCCATTGCCGAAAACCACGGTGGTCTGTATCGCAATCTGGCCGAGCTGCGCGCCAGTAACGGCACCTGCGAGCGCAACGTTTTCCGCGCGCTGGGGCTCGACTATCGCTACCTGGACGCCGGCAACGATGTCCAAGCACTGGTCGATACGCTGCAGGAGCTGCGCGATATCGATCATCCCATCGTGCTGCACGTCTCCACCGCCAAGGGCAAGGGCTTTGAGCCGGCCCAGAGCGACCCGGAGCACTGGCATCATGTGGGGCCCTTCGATATGGCAACCGGCCGCAAACTTTGCCCGGGCCACCCGAGCGAACCCGCACCGCGCACCTATGCCGATATTACGGGCGAGGCACTCAACGCCGCTATCGCGAACGACCCGCAGGTTGTCGCCATCACGGCTGCCACGCCCTATATCATGGGCTTTACGCCCGAGCTCCGCACCGCGGCAGGCAAGCAGTTTGTCGACGTGGGCATTGCCGAAGAGCACGCCGTCACCTTTGCCACCGCGCTCGCCAGCGCCGGCGCCAAGCCGGTCTTTGGCGCATACGGCACGTTTTTGCAGCGCGCCTACGATGAACTGTGGCACGACCTGTGCCTCAACGACGCCCCCGCAACCATCCTGGTGTTTGGCGCTTCGGTCTTTGGCACCACGTCCGAGACGCACCTCTCGTTCTTTGATATTTCCATGCTGGGCGGACTTCCCAACATGCGCTACCTGGCACCGGTCTGCATGGAAGAATACTTGTCCATGCTGAGCTGGTCGCTCGACCACCGTGAGCATCCCGTAGCGATCCGCGTACCGGGCATCGGCCTGGTAAACCGTCCCGATCTGGCGCCCGCCGAGGGCGCCGATTACAACGTCGTGCGCTACGACGTCGTGCGTCAGGGCCGCGACGTTGCCGTACTCGCGCTTGGTGACTTCTTTGAACTGGGCGAGCGCGTGGCAAACCGCTTGGCTGCCGAGTACGGTATCGAGGCCACGCTCGTCAACCCGCGCTTTGCAACCGAGCTCGACCGTGAGTTCCTCGACAGCCTTGCCGCCGAGCATCGCGTTGTCGTCACCCTCGAGGACGGCATCTTGGACGGTGGCTGGGGCGAACGCGTCGCGTGTTACTTGGCCTGCACGCCAATGCGCACGCGCACCTTTGGCATCGCCAAGGGCTTTCCCGACCGCTACGACCCCAACGAGCTGCTCGCGCAGAACGGTATGACGGTCGAGAACATGGCCGCCGAAGCCGTGAGACTACTCAACGAGTAAGAAAAACCTCCGCAAGGAAAGCACCCCTGTGGAGGTTTTTGCTTTCGCGACGCGATTATCTCAATCTGTAACATCTAGGGTCCGAATTCCCGTCTAACTGTTACAGATCTAGACAAGACGTCTTAGTCCCTGACCTTTGTCTCAATCTGTAACAGATAGAGACCTTTTGTCCGTCCAGATGTTACAGATCGAGACATTCGAATCCTCCTAAGGAGATAATCTCGATCTGTAACAGGTAGAGCCCATTTCCTCGTCTACCTGTTACTGATTGAGACAAAACAGCGAGGCGGACCGTCCGAAAAGCGCTATCTCAGCAGCAATAACCGACGTTTGCCCAGATAAAACCTGCCAAAATAAACCTGTCCCTTTTTGGTAGGTAGAATAACCCATAAGATAAGTATGTTTCTGTGTTATTTCGTGTTGACCCATTTGAGCGGGATAGGGTATAACTCTACTCAACCGCTAGGGATTTTATTGAGAAAGGTGTTCTACCATGAGCAAGAACCTCTCCCAGCAGGTCGTTCTCGACCGCCGCGGCTTCGTTGCCGCCACCTTCGCAACCCTCGCCGGCCTTGGTCTTGCCGGCTGCTCCGACACCAGCGCCGAGGCCGACAAGGGTTCCGCCGCCGGCTCCTCCAAGAGCTCCAAGGATACCGAAGTTTCCGCCACGCTCGACGCTAAGGCATTCGACAAGCTCGTCAACGACGGCCCCAAGGCCGATGACGACGCCATCACCGCCAGCACCTGGGCCACGGCCGTCAAGGACGCCGGCGTCTTTAAGATCGGCGGCGTTCAGACCTCTACGCTCTTCTCCCTCCTCAACGAGAAAGACGGTCAGACCCGCGGCTTCGATGCCGGTATCGCACAGCTCCTGTCCAACTACATTCTGGGCGAGAACAAGGTCGAGATCACCCAGGTGACCTCGGACACGCGCGAGTCTGTCCTGCAGAACGGCCAGGTCGACGCTGTCTTTGCCACCTACACCATCACTGACGAGCGCAAGAAACTCGTCTCCTTTGCCGGTCCCTACTACTACACCCAGCAGGCCATCCTGGTGCTCGCCGATAACGACGACATCAAGAGCGTCGACGACCTGGCCGACAAGAACGTCGCCGTCCAGTCCGGCTCCAACGGCCCCGCCATCCTGGAGGAGTTCGCCCCCAAGGCCAGCCAACAGGAGTTCAAGACCGACGAGGAGGCCCGCCAGGCACTCCAGCAGGGCCGCGTCGATGCCTACGTCATCGATAACAACATGCAGCAGAGCGCCTTGGTCCGCGAGCCCGGTAAGTACAAGATTGCCGGCAAGCCCTTCGGCAGCAAGGAGCCCTATGGCATCGGTCTGCCGCTCGATTCCGACGGCGTCGCCTTTGTCAACGACTTCCTTAAGAAGATCGAGGATGATGGCACCTGGACCGAGCTGTGGCAGATCTGCATCGGCGACCGTACGGGCGACACCAATGTTCCCGAGCTGCCCGAGATCGGCGCCTAGGCAGCGAGCCTGGTAACGGCCGCAACGAAACCATACGGAAACGCATGATGCGCTTTATTGCGGTAAACTGTTTCCTCACTGAGTTGTCGGGGCTTCCGTACACACGGGAGCCCCTTTCCTTATCGGCGGGAGGTCCGCATGAGTCTCTCCGAGCTCTGGTCGCTCTATGGCCAGAACTATATCGACGCGCTGCTAGCAACCTGGGGCATGACGCTTGAGTCGTTTGCCATCGCCATGGTGCTGGCCGTCGCCGTCACCGTGATGCGCGTGTCGCCGCTCAAGCCGCTGCGCGTCTTTGGCGACCTGTATGTCCAGGTCTTCCGTAACATCCCCGGCATCGCACTGCTCATCATCGTCGTCTATGCGCTGCCGCCGCTCAAGGTCGTCCTACCCTACCGCACCTGCGTTATCGTCGCCACGGTTCTTTTGGGCTCGGCCTTTGGCTCCGAGAACTTTATGAGCGGCATCAACACCGTCGGCGTCGGTCAGGTCGAAGCCGCACGTTCGCTCGGCATGAGCTTCAGCCGTATCCTCGCCAAGATCGTGATTCCGCAGGCGCTGCGCTCGAGCGTGTTGCCCATGACCAACCTCTTTATCGCCGTCATGCTCACCACCGCGCTCGGCAGTCAGGTGCCGTTGCAACCGCAGGAGCTCACCGGCGTGGTGAGCTACATCAACACGCGCTCGCTCGGCGGCGTCGCCGCGTTCTTTATCTCGGCGCTCGGCTACCTGGGCACGGCCTTTGTGGTGAGCCACATTGGCAACTACATCGATAAGAAGGTGAGGATCCTCCGATGAGCAAGCACTCCTCTTCTGCGCTCACCATGCGCGATGCGCTCTACGAGGCTCCCGGCCCCAAGATGCGCGCCAAGATTCGCATCGGCACCGCCATCTCGCTTGTTGCCGTCGCCGCGCTCGTCGTCCTCGTGTTGCAGCGCTTTTATGTGACCGGCCAGCTTTCGGTTCACTATTGGTATTTCTTTACGCACCTCACCACCTGGAAGTTCCTGCTTGCCGGCTTTGAGGGCACCGTTAAAGTCGCACTCACCGCTGGCGCCATCGCGCTGGTGCTGGGCTTAGCCCTTATGCTCGGCCGTACCAGCGACATTAAGCCGCTGCAGCTGGTCTGCCGCGTGCTCACCGATTTCTTCCGCGGCGTACCGAGCCTGCTGTTCATCTACTTCTTCTTTTTGGTGCTGCCCCAGTACAAGATCGCGCTGCCGTCGTTTTGGATGCTCACGCTTCCCGTCGCGCTCGCTGCCGCCGGCGTACTCGCCGAGATCTTCCGTGCCGGTGTCAACGCCGTGCCGCGCGGCCAGGTCGAAGCCGCCCAGGCACTCGGTCTCTCCAAAGCTAAAATCACCTTTAAAATCGTGTTGCCGCAGGCTATTCGGTTTATCATTCCGTCCTTGATTTCGCAGCTCGTGGTCGTAGTCAAAGACACCACCGTGGCCTACGTGGTGAGCTACCCCGACCTCATGCAAAACGCCCGCGTGCTCATTACCAACTACGACGCCCTCGTGTCGGTCTACCTGGTTATCGCGGTCATCTACATCCTCATCAACGTCGTGATCAACAAGGCCGCTGTCTATGTTTCGCACAAGACCGGCGCGACCATCATCCGCTAACGCTTTACCATTTCGAGTCATAAGGAGCCGAGCACCATGGCACAGAGCACCTCTTCCACCGGCAATCAGCCGCTGATCGAGCTCAGACACGTCGATAAGCACTATGGCGACCTACACGTCCTCAACGACATCAATCTCTCGGTCAACCGCGGCGAGGTCGTCGTTGTGATCGGTCCCTCGGGCTCGGGCAAGTCGACCATGTGCCGCACCATCAACCGCCTGGAAACCATCGACTCGGGCGAGATCCTCATAGAGGGCGAGCCCCTGCCGCAGGAAGGCAAGGACCTTGCCCGTATGCGTGCCGAGCTGGGCATGGTGTTTCAGCAGTTCAACCTGTTTGCACATATGACCGTACTGCAGAACGTCATGCTGGGACCGGTCGATGTGCTGGGCGTCTCCAAGGACGAGGCCCGCGAGCGCGCCATGGACCTGCTGGGCCGCGTGGGCGTTGCCGAGCAGGCCGATAAGGTGCCCGCACAGCTCTCGGGCGGCCAGCAGCAGCGCGTAGCCATCGCCCGCTCGCTTGCCATGCAACCCAAGGCCATGCTTTTTGACGAGCCCACGAGCGCCCTTGACCCCGAGATGATCAACGAGGTGCTCGAGGTCATGGTCCGTCTGGCCCAGCAGGGCATGACGATGATTGTCATCACGCACGAGATGAACTTCGCCCGCCGCGTGGCCGATCGCGTCGTGTTTATGGCCGACGGCCAGATCGTGGAAACCGGCACGCCCGACGAGTTCTTCGACCACCCCCAGACCAAGCGCGCCCAGGACTTCCTCAACTCCATTAAGGGCCACTAACCCAATTGTCACGCGGGCAAATTCATCACCAGCGTTTGTCCTGCGCCGCCCCTGTGCCATGTCCACCCGGATTCGAAAGCCGCACCCATGATCGGAACCCGCACCTCATCGTCCTACACTCCGCACGTCGACGTCGATCCTGCTGACCGCCCGCTTATCCTGGTAGCACCACGCTGGGAAGAAGCGAAGCCCTATTTGAGCGAGATGCTCTCCCCCAACGAGGAAATCGCAAGTGTCTTTGTCGATGCCATCCTTGCCGCTGGCGGCCTGCCGCTGCAGATGTCCATCACCGAGGACATTGAGGTCATCCGTCATTACGTCGATATCGCCGACGGCATCGCCATCCCCGGCGGCCCCGACGTCAATCCCAAACGTTGGGGCGATGATCGACCCTACGATCCCACCCTCTGCTGCGAGATCCGCGATAGCTTTGAGTTTAAGCTGGTCGGCGAGGTACTCCACGCCAAAAAGCCGCTCTTTACCACCTGCCGCGGCACGCAGTTGCTCAATGTCGCCACTGGCGGCACCCTGTGCATGGACGTGCCGAGCCTGGGCGCTCGCGAGGGCCGCACGCAGTGGCGCCATACCCACGTGCTCAACGATCCCGTGCACCCCGTCGAGGTCGTGCCGGGCTCGCTGCTGGAGCGCGCGGTTGGCGGGTACAGGCTGATCCAGACCAACTCCGCACACCACTGCTGCGTCGATCGTCTGGGTAAAAGCACGCGTCTGGTCGCCAAGGCAACCGATGGCGTGCCCGAGTGCATCGAGGTCGAAGGCCAGCCATTCTGTCTAGGCGTGCAATGGCATCCCGAGTACACGTGGAAGACGCTCGAAACCGACTTTAACCTGTGGAAGTCGTTTGTCGAGGCAGCGGCAAAGGTTAAACAGGCCCGCTAGTTCGCGAACCGCATAACAGATAAGGGCGCCCCGCCGGCCACATGGTCCGACGGGGCGCCCTTTTGCCTATACGCGACAGGCACACAGCCCAAAGCTCGCAAGCTCTTATTCAGCCGCCTCGCGCAGGGCCGACATCGTAGCCGCATATTGCTGCTGCAGCGCATGCATCCCCTCGCGAGCGCCGTCAACGGCATCGGCACCACGCAGTGCTTCGGTTACCACGACCGCCGGCTCGTACAGATTATCGAATCCCAGGTTCTGGCTCACGCCCTTGAGCGTGTGCGCTGCCATAAACGCACCTTCGGCGTCTCCCGCCGCCATGGCGGCCTCCAGCTTGTCCATGCTCTCGTCATCCAAAAACTTGAGGGCAAAGCGGGCGAGCATTTCCTCGCCCATCAGCCGAGCACACGCGTCATCATAATTGGCGCCGATCTTTTCATACGCCTCACGCATGGAAATCATGGATTAAAACTCCTTTGGTCAAACTAAATCGTGGGAAACGCGACAACGTCGGCGGGGCGTGCCAACGTCTCGGCAATACGGTCTTGCACCTCGAGCAAGCAGTCGAGCAACAGTGGGTTAAAGGTGCCGCACTTACCGTCCAGGATCATCTGGATCGCCTCCTCGTGCGGGATAGCGTCCTTGTACACGCGCACGCTCGTCAGTGCATCGTACACGTCAGCCACCGAAACCACCTGCGCGGCGATGGGGATATCGTCGCCCTTAAGGCCATCGGGATAACCCTTGCCGTCCCAGCGCTCGTGATGCCAACGCGCAATCTGGTACGCATATTCCATAAGCGCATTGCCGGCGTGATGGCTACCCAGCTCAAGCAGCATGTCGGCGCCGATCGTGGTATGCGTCTTCATAATCTCGAACTCCTCGGGCGTAAGGCGCCCGGGTTTGTTGAGAATCGCATCGTCAATCGACATCTTGCCGATATCGTGCAGCGCCGAAGCCAGGGCAATCGTGGAGCGCTCCTCATTGTCAAGGGAAATGGTGTCGCTACGCTGGACCAGACAGCCAAGCAGCAGCTCGGTCAGCTTTTCGATGTTCGTAACGTGCCTGCCGCTCTCGCCGTTGCGAAGCTCCATGACGCCAGCCATGATGTCGATGAGCATGCGACTGTTCTTGACACGCTCGTTGTACTGCTGGGACAGCAGGCTCGTCAGGCGGCGCTGTTTGGCGTATAGGCGGATGGTGTTGCTTACACGGCGGCGCACGACACGGGAGTCAAACGGGCGGTTAATATAGTCCGAGGCGCCCAGCTCGTACGCGCGCAGAACCATATCATCGGAATCTTCGCTCGAAATCATGATGACAGGCAGATTGTCACTAACCGATCGGTGCGACAGACCGGCCAGCACCTCAAAGCCGCTTATGCCCGGCATGACAATATCCAGCAGCACGAGCGACAACTCATCACCATAGCGGTCGACCATGTCGAGCGCCGTACGACCGTTGTCGGCCTCGAGGATGCAATACTCGTCCTTGAGCATCTCGCTGAGAATGACTCGGTTCATCTCGGAGTCATCGACAATAAGTACCAAAGGCTTTTCGCTTTGGAAGGCCTCGATGGAATCGGCATCGGTCACGACCGTACCGGCTTTTGCCTTAGCGCGGCTCAGTAACTGGACAGCGCGGCCAACGCCCTCATCGACCGTCTCGCCATGAATGCGAACGCCACCAACACATGCCGTCAAGCTCACGTACTCATGGCCCGGAATAATCGTGGAACGAACGGCATCGGACACCTGATGCAGGCGACGGGTGAAGTCATCGGAGGGAATATTGGGCATGACAACCACAAACTTGTCGCAGCCATAGCGCACAAGCTCGTCAGTCGAACGGATTCCGCTGCGCATGGCTGTCGCCACGGCACCGAGCGCAAGGTCGCCGGCATGACGGCCACACGTATCGTTGAAGACCCTAAAATCATCAAAGTCGATCATCGCAACGCCGGCATTCATGCGGGCGCTACAGAGCTTTTCCTCGTAATATCGGCGATTGTGCACGCTCGTCAGCACGTCGGTGTAGACAAGGTCCTCTTTTGCAGCCTCTTGCCCATCGATCGGACGCACCATCAGCAGGACATGAGGCTCGCCCTCGACCTTCAGAGGGCGCAGATGGGCGCGGTACTCAACGCCATCGTTGAGCAGTTGCTCCGACACCTCATCGGAATCTGTCAAGGCCTCAAGACTTGCCTGGCGCAAACAAGGGCAGCGATCACCGGCGAGCAGGCAGTTAGGCTCGCTCTTAATCTGATCGGCCGACAGCAAACGTACCACGGGGTAGGTCTTCGCGACACGGGCGACCTCGGCGGCAGCCTCCTCGTCGGTTAGATTGACCTCGTGATTATTGAGCATATGGGGCCCTTTCGATAGCTTCGCATGGTAGCGGTGGGTTCCAAATGTTACAAGGGTAACACCTTGCCGATGCAGGTAAGCACGTAAATGCTGTTACATTTTTATGAGTTGGCAGACGGCGCGATTGAAGCCGCAGACGTGAGATTTTGAACACATTTGTTAACACGGACGAAACGTTTGCGGGTGAAGGCTGCTTTGGCTATTGCGAGTGCTAGAACCCCAGGATGCCACGGACAGTCTGGGCAGCCGCTGCCGGGCGATCGCGCAGGCCGTTGTGCGCGCCGGGAACCGTTACGAGTGGACAGTCCAAAAGCTCAGCCGCCACCCTCGTGCCCGCCTCGCGAGGCGTGCCAATCGAGAGCTCGCCCAGGAGCACGGCGGCCACCGTTTTCGACGCACGAACGCTATCCCAATCGGGAACGCAGGTCATAGTAATCCCGTATTCGTTTGCCATGAAGCCGCGGCCGTTGCGCAGGGCATGCTTGGCTTCTGCCTCGGTTAACTTGGGGGCCTCAGGGTCCGAATCGCCGATGGCACCCAGGAAGGCCCGTAATGCCCTGGAGACCTTTCCCGCGGCGATCATCTCGAGCAAAACCGGGGCCGCGCCCAGACCGGCACCCTCATCCGTCACGGCGGGTTCATGCAGAATCGCACGCGAGATTATGGTGGGGTTTGCACGGAGAAGCTCCAGCGTCACCAGCGTACCGGCACTGTGCGCGAGCACGTTTGCCGAAGTGCCAATATGCTCGATAACGGCCTGCAGGTCGGCAGCCTGGACGGCGAGGTCGTAGCGTCCGTCTGCAGCGTCGCCGCTCTCGCCGCAACCGCGGCGGTCGTAGGTAATGACGCGATAGTCACAGGCGAGCTCGCGGGCGATGGCGTCAAAAAAGACGCCGTCGACGCAGGCACCGTGCACGCACACCAAGGCAGGTGCATCGGACGATACAACCGGGCCGGCATACTCGCGGCAGGCGATCGTAGTGCCCGCATTCTCGACCGTAAAATCCATGTTGTGCCCCCATCATCAACGCCCATCCAGTTGCACATCGGTACGGTTGGATGGGCCTGCATTGCCTTACGCCTTGTTAACAGATTAACTGTACCTGACCCGAGACTTTTCATGGCACCGCATAATGAGCGACGTGAAAAAACGAAACTTGTAAAGCAAGAGCCCACACCTTGCTTTGGAGCCGATGCTATGCTTAGGCACAATTGTCTTGAGGAGCATATGCCTATGTCTACGTTTTTAAATGCCAGCCCTATCTTTGGGCCCGTTCGCAGCCGTCGCCTGGGCCTTTCGCTCGGCGTCAACATGATGCCGGCCAGCGGCAAAATCTGCACGTTCGACTGCATTTACTGCGAAAACGGTCTCAACGCTGAGCGCCCCTGCCATGAGCCGTACAACATAGCTGCCGTGGTACTCGACGCGCTCGAGGTAAAGCTGCGCGAGATGGCAGCCGAGGGCGAGCTCCCCGATGTAATCACCTTCGCAGGCAACGGCGAGCCCACCGCCGCACCGGAGTTTCCGCAGGCCATCGCCGGCGCCGTCGCGCTGCGCGACGAGCTGGCCCCAAACACCAAGATTGCCGTGCTTTCCAACGGCACGCGCGCCGACCGTCCCCAGGTACACGATGCGCTCATGATGGTCGACGACAACATCCTCAAGCTCGATACGGTCGACCCGGCTTTTATCCAGCTGCTCGACCAGCCCGTTGGCCCCTACGATGTAGAGCACCAGATCGAAACGTTCGCGAGCTTTAACGGCCACGTCATTATCCAGACGATGTTTTTGAGCGGCGAGTACCGAGGCAAGTCTCTCGATAACACCGGCGAGGAGTACGTCGGCCCTTGGCTCGCGGCGCTCGAGCGCATTCGCCCGCAGGAGGCGACCATTTACACGGTGGCGCGCGAGACACCGGTCGCCGGCCTTGCCAAAGCGGCGCCCGAGGTACTCGACACGATTGCCGCACGCATGCGCGCCCTCGGCATCCCCTGCCAGGTGAGCTACTAGCAAAACCACGCAGCAGCCAGTGCCCGCCATCCCGCCCCATCAGTTGCGGTGATATAGTTCCTATTTGTGCTGTTAAACCGCTTAAATCGGAACTATATCACCGCAACTTTTATAGACGCGTGGGTGGGCTATACTAGCTGCGGATGAAAGGAAGTTAGCCATGTTTGACAAAGGACCCGTGCCCGGCCGCAACGACGCTTGCTGGTGCGGCAGCGGCAAAAAATATAAGAAATGCCATAGCACCTTTGATGAGCGCCTTGAGCGCTTGTGGGAAGAGGGCTGGGAGGTTCTGCCCCGCACGCTCTACAAGACGCCCGCCGATATCGAGGGCATCAAGCGCTCGGCCGCCATCAACGTGGGCGTGCTCGATTACGTAGGCGAGCACATCGCCGCGGGCATGACCACCAACCAGATCGACCAGATGATCTACGACTACACCGTCGAGCACGGCGGCACGCCGGCCGACCTCAACTACGAGGGCTACCCCAAGAGCGTATGCACCTCGATCAATGATGTGGTCTGTCACGGTATCCCCTGCGATACGGACGTGCTGCACGAGGGCGACATCATCAACGTCGACTGCTCCACGATCCTAGACGGCTACTTTAGCGACTCGAGCCGCATGTTCTGCATCGGCAAGGTCTCTGCCGAGCGCCAGCGCCTGGTCGAGGTCACCCGCGCCAGCGTGGAGGCGGGCCTGGCAGCCGTCAAGCCATGGCTTCCGCTGTCCGTTATGGCCGAGGCCGTGCAAAAGACGGTCGAGGACGCCGGTTTTAGCGTGGTGCGCGAGTACGGCGGACACGGCATTGGCAAGGAGTTCCACGAGGACCCGTTTGTAGGCTTTACCACCGAGGCGCCCGATGTGGACACCATTATGGCCCCGGGCATGGTCTTTACCATCGAGCCCATGGTCAACGCCGGAGCGCCCGACATCAAGATCAGCAAGGGCGATGGCTGGTGTGTGCGCACCAAGGACGGCAGCGACTCGGCCCAGTGCGAGGTACAGCTCGTGGTGACCGAGGACGGCTACGAGCTGCTGAGTTGGTAGCCGCAGATGCGCCGGATGCTGACGGGCAAACCCGCTTTGCATCCGGCGTTTTATTTGAACGTTTTGCCTGATAAAACCTGCCAAAATAAACCTGTCCTTTTTTGGCAGGCTGAGCGGAGATGACTGCTTGTGAACATCCTGGTTTTGCTGCCCGTCAACGACCGCCATCGCGCAATTCTTGAGTCGAGTGCTCCGGGCGAGGACTTTATCTACACGAGCTCCGACGCCATCACGCGTGAGCAGGTCGCCAACGCCGACGTAATCTTGGGCAACATAGACCCTGCCTTGCTTACCGCATGCGAGCATCTCCAGCTGTTGCAATTGCAGACCGCCGGCTATGACGATTACTTGGCCGCCGGCACCGTGCCGGCTGAAGCCAAGCTGTCTTGCTCGATCGGCGCCTACGGCCAGGCCGTGAGCGAGCACATGTTTGCCATGGTCCTTTCCATGATGAAGCGCCTGCCCGGCTATCACGACTTGCAGCGCGAGCATCGCTGGGAGGATTTGGGGCCGGTTACCTCGCTCAAAAATGCCAACGTGCTGGTGCTGGGCGCGGGCGACATTGGCGGCCACTTTGCCACGCTCTGCCGCAACATGGGCGCGCACGTCCGCGGCATCAAGCGCCATCCACTCGTCTACCCCATTGTGTTTGAGGACATGGACGGCATGGACGCTCTACCTGAGCGCCTGGCAGAGGCAGACATCGTCGCATCCTTTATGCCGAGCACACCCGAGACCCGCGGCCTGGCGAACGCCGAGTTCTTCGCCGCGATGAAGCCGGGCGCCTTCTTTGCCAACGGCGGCCGCGGCGACCTTGTGGTCGCCGACGACTTGGTTGCCGCCTTGGAGTCGGGACATCTCGCCGGCGCCGCGGTCGACGTCACCGACCCCGAGCCCCTGCCCGCGACAAGCCCGCTGTGGGATGCGCCCAACATGCTCATCACACCGCACGTCTCTGGCTGGTTCCATCTAGCCGCCACCCTCAACAACGTCGTCGACATTGCCGCGGAGAATCTGCGTCACCTGCAGGCCGGCGAAACTTTACGTTGTTGGATCGAGCACTAATCTTGTTCCGCCGTTTTACCAAACGCCGGAACCCCTCGACGCTGCGAGCCCCATGGGTTCCGCCGTTCTAACGAACGGCGGACCGGTCGACGCTGCGAGCCCGCCGTTTGGCCAATCTGCCGTTCAATTTCAAAGGCGCGACCAGAAGGTCAGCGCCTTTTCATTTCACGGCACCTTGGCTCAAACGGCAGGCTCTCGCTGACTTTTGCTCAACCTGTGGGGTCTTCAAATTGTTAGAGCGTTGCTAAGTAATTCTTTGCGTCTTCTACGCTCATTGCTGCGACGGGTGCGTGTGAACAGAGTTTGGCATCGTTGGTGACCAGGAGATCTGCCTTTGCGCGCATTGTCGCAGCGATGATTAAATCGTCTTCGTAATCGCTATGGAGATTACGCTGCTTGCTCGCCATCCATATGTCACTCAGGTCGCAGGGTACCGGCGTGGCAAGTTGCGACAACACGTCGAGGCAATCCCATGCAAGTGATGTCGCCGCCACGGCGGCATCTTGGGATAGCGAGCCATGCTCGCGCCGATACCACGCCTTATGTTCGCTCGAAATCAAATAGAACAGGTCTTTGGACGATGTCGCCGCATACATCAGCTCAGCCTGAGCCGTACACGCATCACGCAAAAACTCAATTGCCGCCGAACGACCGCGTCGTGAAGGGATGAAATAATCAAGCCACACGTTGGTGTCAACCAAGATGCGCTTAGGATTCTCACTCATAGAGCCAGCTCATCTCCTCGCCATAGCGATCCGCATAGGCATTCCGTTTGAGCTCTTCGTCGTCCGATGGCTGAGCCCTAACCAGATCGATTCCCGACTCACGGCAAGCGGCAGCGAACAGCTTCGACCCCTGATCCATGAGCTCGAGCTTACGTTTGGCGGCCTTTTCGCGCTCGCGCTGTTCCGCCCGGGCACGATTGGGCAGCAGGATATCCTCGAGCGCACCGGGGCGATCGGCCAGCGACGCTGCAAGCTGCCAGAGCGCTCGCACTGCTTGGCTCGGCGTCATACCGGCCCTGGAGAGAGCGGCGTCCCCACTCCTTTTAAGATCGGCATCGAGACGTACGTTGATCTGAGCGGCTGTTGTGGTCATAACCCCTCCTTAATACTTTATAATTATCATAAAACTCTATGGTAAATACGTAAAGCATGTATAGCAATAAATAAGTATTAGCCGTGCTCCGTGCACAAAAAGCCGCCGAGGCACATTGCACCTCGGCGGCTACGCATCACCAATCTAGTTCGGTTTCATCCTTTGCATTTGCCCAGATAAAACCTGCCAAAATGAACCTGTCCCTTTTTGGCAGGTTTTAGAGCTCCACGCTTTCGGCTCCGTTGATATGGAGGTCGCGCTCGTAAAAGGCCGTGAGGGCGCGGATAGCGTACATCACGTCGCGCACGCCGCCGGTCTCGTAGCTCGAGTGCATGGCAAGCTGCGGCAGGCCCACGTCCACGGCATGCATGCTCGCCTGCATATTGGACAGATTGCCGAGCGTGGAGCCGCCGGCCATATCGCTCTTGTTGGCAAAGGCCTGCGTGGGCACGTCGGCGTCATCGCAGATGGCCTGGAACACCGCGCGACTAAAGGCATCGGTGCAGTAGTGCTGGTTGGCGGCTTCCTTGATGACGATGCCGCCGTTGAGCACAACCTGGTTGCGGGCATCGCACTTCTCGGCGTGGTTGGGATGCACGGAATGCGCGTTGTCGCAGCTCACAAGCATCGAGGCGGCAAGTGCGCGATGGTACGACTCGTCGTCAAAGCCCAGCGATCCGTTGATGCGGCGCAGCGCGTCGGCCAAGAACGTCGACATGGCGCCCTGCTTGGTCTCGGAGCCAACCTCCTCGTTATCAAAGCAGCAGAAGACCGAGACGTCGTGCGCGTTCTCGGAACCCAAAAATGCCTGCAGCGAGGTGTAAGCGCAGGCCAGGTCGTCGAGCTTGGGCGTCGAGATAAACTCGTCGGCCCAGCCCCAAATGCGCGCATCCTGACGATTGACCAGGAACAGGTCGCGACCCAGAATCTGCTCGGGCTCAACGTCCAGCTCGTCGGCGATCAGAGCATCAAAGTCGCCCTGTTTAAGCTCGCCGGCGCTGATGAGCGGGCACAGGTCGACGGCTCGGTTGGGAGCAAAGCCCTCGTTAACGCCGCGGTTCATGTGGATGGCAAGGCTCGGGATAATAGCGACCTCGCGCTCGGTGGCAAGCAGGCGGCTCTCAATACGGTCGCCCTCGCGTACCAACACACGGCCCGCAAGCGCCAGCGGGCGATCGAACCAGGTATAGTCGATCATGCCGCCGTAGGCCTCGGTATTCAGACGCAGCGTCTCGCCCGCGCCGTCGAGTTCGGGCACGGCCTTGACCTTAAACGTCGGCGAATCGCTGTGCGACGCCGTCAGTTGAAAATGATAGTCGCCGGCAACGCCGTCCTCGCCCCACGTAGCAGCCAGGTCCTCGCCCACCTTAAAGGCAACAACGCTCGAAGTGTTGCGCTGCGTGTAATAACGCCCGCCCGGCTCGATATCCCACGCCGCGTTCTCGGGCAGGTAGGTAAAGCCCGCCTCGTCGAGCTCGGCCATAATGGTCGCCGCCGTGTGGAACATGCTGGGGCATGCCTCGATAAAGTCGATAAGGTCGTTGGCGGCCTCGATATCATCGGCCGTCACATGCGCGCGCTCGGGCGTTTCCTGATCCGTCATGCTCTCCCCTTTCGCTGGGTTGATGGTCCCCTCCAGCATACCCCGCCACGCCAGCGCCGCACTCTTCATTCCGTGCTTAATTCCGCGCCACTCACCAAGTTGAGCCATCATGCCCGCGCTCCTTTTGCGACAATTGCGCTAACAGGACGAGAGGAGCCGTCATGAAGCCACGTAACATTGCCATCACCTGCGGTGTCGCGGGAGTCGCCGTCGGCCTTGCCGCTGCCACCGGTATCGTTTATCACAAGCAAATCAAGTCCGCCGCGTCGCTCAAACGCTTGACCGGCTACGCGGATGGCTATGACCTGTACGCAATCGACATCGCCTACGACTACGATCTCGATCGCATCATCGCCGCTGGCGTGCGCGACGACCAGACCTACATCGATGCCGTGGTGGCGCAGGTGCTGCCCGGTGTGCCGGCACATGTCCAGGCGCCCCAGTTTGCCTGCAGCGCTTTTGTCGCCGTAGATGCCGAAGGTCGCGTGCGCACCGGTCGCAATTACGACTTTAAGGACGACACCTCGGCGCTGCTGGTGCGCAATCACCCACGCGGCGGCTATGCTTCCATCGGGCTTGCCGCCCTTAACAACCTGGGCGATAACACTCCGCTTGACTCCGTCGCCGGACGCGCCGCGGCGTTGATGGGCCCGTTTGCCCAGCTCGATGGTGTTAACGAATGCGGCGTGTCCATTGCCGTACTCACCCTGGATTCCAAGCCCTGTGACCAGGAAACGCAACGTCCCGTCATCAATACCTCGCTCGCCATCCGTCTGGTGCTCGACCGTGCCGCCACCACGCAAGAAGCTGTCGACCTGCTTTCCGCCTACGACATGCACGCCATGGCAGGACGCGATTACCACTTCTTTATCAACGACGCCGCCGGTGACGCGCACGTAGTAGAGTGGGATCCGCGCGATCCGAACCGCGCTTTCAAAGCGACTCCCGTACGCCAGGTTGCGAATTTCTACGCCTGCTATGGCGACGAAGTGCTGCCCAACCAAAAGAATGGCGAGCTGGGCCATGGCAAAGAGCGCGCCGTCGCAATCGCCGATGTCCTTGACGCCCATGTCGGTGCCCAAGACGAGGCAGTCGCTTGGAAGGCTCTGCGCGCCGCAGCGCAAGAGCCCAATCCGGAAGACATCACCAGCAATACGCAATGGTCGGTCGTCTTTGACAATACCGAACCCGCCGCCGCTATTACGCTGCGCCGCCACTGGGGCGACGTCGACGCCTTCGCACTGTAAGGAACCAAGCCCGTCGGCCTTACGCTCGCCTGACGTTGTTTACATTTCCATACGCTTGAGCTAACACGTTTTACCCCGTATCAACAGTGTGCGGGGGTAAACTTATGCGCATGTTATAACTTGCCCGGAAGGATTCATCATGCTTAGGATCGGTCTTCTTACCAGTGGCGGCGACTGCCAGGCACTCAACGCCACTATGCGTGGCATCGTCAAAACGCTTATGACAAATAGCGAAGAACCTATCGAGATCTATGGTTTTGAGGACGGCTACCAGGGCCTTATCTACAGCAGATTCCGCGTCATGACGCCCGCCGATTTTAGCGGCATCCTCACCCGCGGCGGCACCATCCTGGGCACGAGCCGTACGCCGTTCAAGCGCCTGGATACCCCCGAGGCCGATGGCGTCGAGAAGGTGCCCGCGATGGTCCACACCTATCATAAGCTGCAGCTCGACTGCCTGTTTATGCTGGGCGGCAACGGCTCCACCAAGACCGCCAACCGTCTGCGCGAAGAGGGCCTCAACGTTATCGCCCTGCCCAAGACCATCGATAACGACACCTGGGGCACCGAGCTGACGTTTGGCTTTACGAGCGCCATCGACGTCGCCACCAAGTGCATCGATGACATCCACACCACCGCTTCGAGCCATGGGCGCGTGTTCGTTATCGAGATCATGGGCCACAAGGTTGGCTGGATCCCGCTGTATGCCGGCGTCGCGGGCGGCGCAGATGTCATCTTGATTCCCGAGATTCCCTACGACATGGATAACGTCATCAAGACCATCGAGCATCGCATGGAGACCGGCAGCCGCTTTACCATCGTGGCCGTCGCCGAGGGCGCTATCTCCAAGGAGGACGCGGCGCTGTCCAAGAAGGAGTACAAGAAGAAGCTCGCCGAGCGCACGAGCCCGTCAATCGTGTACGACATCGCCAAGGAGATCGAGGCCAAGACCGGTCGCGAGACCCGCGTCGCCATCCCCGGCCACACGCAGCGCGGCGGTCAGCCCGACGCCCAGGACCGCATCTTTGCGACCCAGTGCGGCGTCGAGGCGGCGCTGGGCTGCCTACGCGGCGAGTTTGGCTACATGATCGCCCTACGTGACGGCAAGATGTGCCACATGCCGCTCGAGGATGTCGCCGGCAAGCTCAAGTTTGTCGACCCCCAGAGCGATCTGGTGCGCGAGGCCAAGGCGTTGGGCATCAGCTTCGGCGACGAATAGCCTCGGCTGGAACCGCCCCCATCGGAGGTCCCAGGGCTTACCTCCCAAATCGTCCTCGGACATGTCAGGGCCCCGCTGCGCGCTTCGCGCGGCGGGGCCCTTCCGTCCTGCGGAAAGATTTGGGAGGTAAGCCCTGGGACCTCCTGCGGCAACTGGAGAGGCCGAGGCTATTCGTCTTCTTGCTGCGGATGCCTAGGGTGGGGTGCAGCGTGCATTTTTGGGAGTTTTCAGCAGCCGTGGGTGCCTGCATACTGGATTTTGGGCGAAAAGCAGGCGCCATGAGCCACATACTGTAAAAATGAGCGATCCTTGAGGTGCCGAGGGCTCATAATCAAGGCTTTCAACGCGGTTTTGTGCACCCATTCCCGCGCCCGCGGACTCCGGGATGCTGAATACTCCGGGATTTGCACGCCGCCCCCTGGGGTACCCGTGGGCAAAAAGCAACCACCCAGCCGAAATATGCATCCGGCGGGGCGGTTTATGCAGTACAGCGGCGTTGGATGCGCATGTCGCTCAGCGTTCTTGCCGACCGATGCAACGTCGTGCGTAGCCATTAATGTCTTCGGTGAAACCGTCAAGGTCGTCGAGCGTGATAACGTTATCGGAAAGCAAGTTGGCTATCTCATAACGCATGGTGCTGCGGCGAATATCGTTCACAAGCACTCCTGAGGACAGCTTGTCCCTATTGATACGCTCTTCTAACGCCCAAAATCTACTGGACGCTTCACTGCCACCGTTCAGTATCTCGATGTACTGGCCGATGAGCATTTCCATATAGCTTTCTTGCCATTTTGGGAGCAGCTCTTTAAACAGCTTCCAGTCGCTTTCAGTTACCTCGCCCATATTGCCTCCGTTCACCAAACAGACTTAGCCATTCGATTTTTATTCTATTTGGTATTTTCGCTCACAGCCGTGGATGAGGGGACCATCGGTCTTCGAGTTCGAGCTTGAATGAACCGTTTGCTACAAAATGCGCCTAATTACTACGATGATTCGAATGCCTTCGACCATGCCGAAAAGGGTGAAAGTAA
This sequence comes from uncultured Collinsella sp., assembly GCA_902479075.1. Lineage (GTDB taxonomy): Bacteria > Actinomycetota > Coriobacteriia > Coriobacteriales > Coriobacteriaceae > Collinsella. Next base: position 38,725 of record CABSNK010000006.1, on the reverse strand, counting down.
AACCGCAGGTAGAAAGCTTGCCGATTTTTGAAAAAGATGGGTGTGGTCGGCCTCATCGAGTTCATCGTAGTAAATCGGCCTTTTTCTTGGCATGCGGCGAGTTAAATGCCAGTTCCCGTGTTGGAATTGCCCTGTCCATTCGTGAGTTGCGGTGAAATCGGGACTGTTAGACGCTCCAAGGTCTTCAACGGTCCGTATTTCACCGCAACTTGGAAGGGGCGAGCGGCGTTGGCCAAGCATTGTTGACGGGTTGGAACGGCTTAGGCTTGTTTGCGGCGCTTCCATTGCTTTCGGCACCAGCACATGAGTGCCTCTATGAAGGGAATCGTGATGAGGATGACCCATGCGGGATGGGGCTGTGCCAAACAAAGCCACATATAGAGGAACCAGGCAATGGCGGCTGTTGCACAGACGACGCCGATCAGCTTGGAGAGATGATGTCGGTCGATAAAGTCGCCCATCGCCTCGTAGATGGGAATCAGAAAGACCAGAAAGAGCCCCATACCCCACGTGCCGCAGATGATGCCGAGCGCGAGATAGGCGAGGACGACAAGTGCAGGAAAGGGAAACTCGTTCCATGCGCGACCGATCTTGGTGTGGAAATGCTTGCCATGATGGTCGAGCTTGTCGTGTGCCTCTTTCCAGCTGGAAAACGTCTCGCCGTCGATGGTGACGGTGCCGTCGTCATTGGTATGTACGCTGTGTCCATCGTCCTCTAGCGTATCGATATGCAATCCGCCCGGCCCCACATGGACCTCTTCACCCTTGCGCTCGTTAGCCACGTGGATGCCGCTCCAACCAACATGAACCTCTTCACCTTTGTTGGGGTCGACGACGTGAATGCCGCGTGCAAGGGAAATGTCGACAAGTGGCTTGCCGCCAGGATCCACGTGCTCGGTAGAAGACTCGGTGCCTTCAGTCTCGTCGTAATTATTTGCGTCAACGTCATCGTCGGCCGAGGTGTCGACATCGCTAGCCGCTTCCCCATATAGCAACTCATCCAGTGACACGCCATACAGCGCGGCGAGTGCAATAAGGTTATCGGTATCGGGCGAGGATTCGCTGCGTTCCCATTTGCTGACAGCTTGGCGGCTTACGCCCAACTGGGCAGCAAGAGCCTCCTGGGAAAGACCGGCAGCTCTGCGGCGATCGACGAGGCGCTGTGCCATCGCAAGATCCATAGTGGTTCCTTTCATGTGGCGACCGTAATCGAATGAGCCGAGTATGCCGAGAATAACCGGTAGCGACCACCATTTCTAGTTAGAATCTGCCCCAACCCTACCGCAACTTACTATCAGGCCACGCACCCGCAGAGTAGCTACGGGTGCCTAGGGTAGGATGCGGCGTGCATTTTTGGGAGTTTTCAGCAGCCGAGGGTGCCTGCATACTGGATTTTGGGCGAAAGGCGGGCGCTATGGGTCGCGTTCTGTAAAAAATGGCCAGCTCTTGAGGCGTTGGGGCTCAGAATCAGGGCTTCCAGCGCTGTTTTGTGCGTCCGATCCCGCGCCCGCGGACTCCGGGATGCTGAAAACTCCAGAATTTGCACGCCGCCCCCTGGGGTACCTGCAGGCAAAAAGCAACCGCCCCGCCGAAATATGCAATCGGCGGGGCGGCTTATGCAATAAAGCGGCTGTGACACGTCACAGCTCGCTACAGTTTGAATCCCAGAACAGACTACTCTGCGCTCTTGAGGGCGCCGACCATGTCGATCTTGTTGAGGGTACGATTGGTGGCGAGGTTGACGATAAACGTAAAGCCAAAGGCCAGCAGCACGGATAGCGCGTAGCTTAGCGGCTCGACCTCGACATCAAAGTACAGCGACGGCATCTGCAAAATGTACGTAAAACTCTCGGCCAGCAAGCCGCCCAGCGGCACGCCCAGCGCAGCGCCGATCGCCGTGAGGATCAACGTCTCCTTGTTGACGTAATGGTGCACCTCACCGCGACGGAAGCCCAACACCTTAATGGTCGCCAGCTCGCGCTCGCGCTCGGAGATATTCGTGTTGGACAGCGTAAACACCACCACAAACGACAGGCACGCTGCCATAAAGGTCACGAGCACAACGACCGAATTGATAATCGTAAAGTTCGCCTCATAGTTTTCCCAATGCTCGGCCGTACTCGAAATCGTAAGCCAACCGTCACTCTTAAGATTCTTGCTAAACGCAATCTGGTCGGCCGACGAACCCTTAAGCAGCACAAAGACGCCGTTAAGACGTGCGCTTCGACCGAACGCGCGCTCATAGGTGCCCTGCGTCATGTAAAGCGTGTTGCCCAGATAGTTAAGCGAAATGTCGCTGACTTTGACCTTGGCAACATTGAGCGACGAATCCTGGACGTGAGCCGTATCGCCCGGCTGAATCCCCAGTACCAGCTGTGAACTTTTGCTCAGATACACGTCTCCGTCACGCAAAGACAGCGGCTCTTTGGACTCATCCTCCAGGCGCACGTAATCGCCCAAGTCACTCGTGCGGTCATCGGGCACCACGATCAGCTGCACGGTCTCGCTCTTGCCGCCAAACGTAAAGGTGACGTTGTCGGTCATAATCGGCAGGGTCGAGGTCACGGTCACGTTGAAATCATTGGCCGCGCTGCGCTCATCCAATGCCGCGCACGTCTGCGAAAAATCGTCGGGATTGGCGACCGCCAGCAGGTCGTAGCGCGTGATATGCCCGTACTGTTTGGGCGAAAGCGCCACCGACGTGTCGCGAATGCCCATACCGCAGATCACGAGCGCCGTGCAGCCGGCGATACCGAAGATGGTCATAAAAGCGCGCTTTTTGTAGCGGAACAGGTTACGTGCTGCCACCTTGTTCAAAAAGCCCATGCGGCGCCAGATAAAGCCGATGCGCTCAAGCAAGATGCGAGAGCCGGCGCGTGGGGCCTTGGGACGCATGAGCGAGGCCGGGGTCTCGGCCATCTCGTGGCGGCAGGCGATAATCGTAGCGCCCACCACGCCCACGGCAAACAGCGCCACCGAGACGATTGAGGACACGATGTCGTACGAGAGCAGCATCTGGGGCAGCGAGTACATGTCGTCGAACACCGTAAACAGGAACAGCGGCAGGCCCACAAATCCGATGATGTTGCCGAGCACGCCGCCGATCAGACATGCCCACAGTGCATAGTCCACGTATTTGGACAGGATGCGCTCGCGTGAATAGCCAAGCGCCTTGTACAGGCCAATAAGCGTGCGCTCCTCCTCGACCATGCGCGTGGCGGTGGTAAGACTGATGAGCACAGCGACGACAAAGAAGATAAATGGGAAAACCGTGGCGATGGCCTCGATCGAAGAACTGTCGCTCTCGACGCTCGAGTAGCTTGCGATGTTACCGCGGTCCTGAATGTACCAGGTGCATTCGCCCAGATCGGAAAGCTCGGCGCGGGCATCGGCAAAATGCTGGTCGGCGGCGGCGCGGCGCTGGTCCAACTCGGCCTGAGCCTGGACGCGCTCCTCGCTGCCCTCGGCCATACGGTTGATGTTATCCTGCTCGATCCCAAAGAGCATGGCGGCCTGACGCTCGGCCGTATCCAAGCTTGTCGGCGTGTCAACCGTCAACTCCTGGACGCGCGCCTTCTCACGCTCCTCGCGGATCTTCTCGATGTTGCCTTTGACCTCGTTGATCTTTGTCGTGTAGGCATCTGAATAGGAGTTAAGACTCTTGGTTCCCTCGACGATCACGTGGACTGCGGAGTAGGAAGAAGATGTCGCGGCATCCTCGCTCACATAGAACTTATAGTCCGCAGCCGAAGCAGCGCGAAAGGCGTTGACTGTCGAGTCGGAGCTCACGTCGGTAGGATCGAGGACCTCGGCCGTAATGGTGTAATCGCCCGCGGCAAACTGATCCTTGGCACTTTGGTTGGACGAGCTCGCGTCATTGGCGGCAAAACTCACCGTATCGCCGAGCTTTTTGCCCGAAGCCTTCAGGAACTTCGAAGTCACCGCGACTTCATCGGCGCTCTCGGGCAAATCGCCGCTCACCAGCACCGGCTGATCGATGTTCTCCTTGGAGAGACTTTGCACGACCACGCGCTCGCGCGTTGTGCCCACGGCGGTGTAGGCGGTCTCGGTGTAGATGCCCTCGACCGTCTCGACGCCGTCGACCTCTTGGATAGCCGCGAGATCGTCGCGCGTAAGGCCATAGGTCGACTGCACGTTAATGTCATAGACATTCTGCTGGTCAAAATAGGCGTCGACCGAATCGCACAAATCCTCGCAGCCCGCCTTAAGGCCGCACATCACGCTCACGCCAAGCGCAGTGATGACCACGATAGATAGGAAGCGCTTAAGACTGCCCCGAATCGTGCGGTAGATGCCACGGCGAAAAACCGTCGGCACCATATCGTTTGAGCTTTGGGCAGTACGGTAGGTCGCGAACTCCCGGTCGCGGCCCGCGTGCTCCGTATCGTGGTTTTGGCTGTTTTGGCAATCTTGGTCCATGGGCGCTACCACTCGATCGTCTCGATAGGCACGGGATTTTGCTGGACCGTCTCGCTCTCCACGCGGCCGCTCTTAAAGCGGATCAGGCGATCGGCCATGGGCGCCAGCGCGGAGTTGTGGGTGATGATAATGACCGTGATGTCCTGCTTGCGGCAGGTGTCCTGTAGCAACTGCAAGATCTGCTTGCCGGTTTTGTAGTCGAGTGCACCCGTGGGCTCGTCGCACAAAAGCAGCTTGGGGTTCTTGGCCAGCGCGCGGGCGATGGACACGCGCTGCTGCTCGCCGCCCGAAAGCTGCGCGGGGAAGTTGGCGAGGCGCTCGCCCAGGCCAACCTGGCAAAGCGTTTGCTCGGCATCGAGCGAATCGGGGCAGATTTGCGCCGCGAGCTCGACGTTTTCGAGCGCCGTCAAGTTGGGGACCAAATTGTAGAACTGGAAGACAAAGCCGACGTCGGCGCGGCGGTATTCCACGAGCTGCGCCTCGTTGGCAGAGCTCACGTCGCGCCCGTCCACCGTCACGGTGCCGGAGGTCGCCGTATCCATGCCGCCCAGAATGTTGAGCGCCGTGGTCTTGCCGGCACCCGAAGCACCCAGAATGATGGCGAGCTCGCCGCGCTCGACCGTAAAGCTCGCGCCGTCGAGCGCATGAATGCGGGCATCGCCCTCGCCGTATGCTTTGACGACGTCTTTGAATTCGATATAGGCCATCAATCGGCTCCCATCTGGTCGGATAACTCTTTAGTATTACCCATTTCGCACCGACCAAAAAGGGACAGGTTTATTTTGGCAGGTTTTATATGGGGAAACGGCAGCTATAGATGAGGCGCCGGGGAGGCAGAGACATCATCGGCGGGGTCAGGCCGACCGCCAAACACAACGCACGCATCTCAATCTGTCAGCCAAATCATTCGAGCAGCTGTTCGTTTCTATAATATGATTCCGCTATCTAAGCAGGCCGATACGCAGAAAGACGGCCAACATGGCGTTCGACTTTAAGAAGGAATGCAAGGAGCTCTACAAACCTGCAAGCAAGCCGAGTATCGTAACTGTCCCGCCATTCAATCTCAGGGCGGGATTCAGTCGGGATTCAATTTCAACAAACGGCATCATCCGGTAACCGATATGTAAGGCTGTATAAATCATTTCCATTTGCCTAACAAAATGACCGCTCGGCTAACAAGCTCGGCCCATGTCCTCACGCGATGGTACTGTTCTCTAGAGTTCTTATTAGAGAGGGGTGCTCCATGGAGATCACCATCAATCGCGAAATTGGGAAGCTCGGACTTCCCAGGCATCTTGTGCTTGGCATGGATCCAGGAATTGCAAGCTGCGGATTCGCACTTATCGACACAGCTAATCATGAAATCCTGGATTTGGGCGTCAGATTATTTGACTCTCCAACTCATCCTAAAACGGGCCAAAGTCTTGCGGTTATTCGCAGGGGCTTCCGCTCTACCCGTCGAAACATTGACCGTACCCAGGCGCGCCTGAAGCACTGTCTCCAAGTCCTCAAGGCTTATGGCCTCATCCCCCAAGACGCCACCAAAGAGTACTTCCACACCACAAAAGGCGACAAGCAGCCGCTCAAGCTTCGCGTTGATGGTCTTGACCGCCTGCTCAACGATCGCGAGTGGGCGCTAGTCGTTTACTCCCTCTGCAAGCGCCGTGGATACATCCCCCACGGAGAAGGCAATCAGGATAAATCAAGCGAAGGCGGCAAGGTACTATCTGCCCTTGCGGCCAACAAGGAAGCAATTGCGGAGACCTCGTGCCGCACCGTTGGCGAATGGCTCGCTCAGCAGCCTCAAAGTCGCAATCGTGGCGGCAATTACGACAAGTGTGTAACGCACGCCCAGCTTATCGAAGAAACTCATATCCTATTTGATGCTCAACGCTCCTTTGGCTCCAAATACGCTTCGCCGGAATTTGAGGCCGCGTATATCGAGGTTTGCGATTGGGAGCGTTCGCGCAAAGACTTCGACCGCCGCACGTACGACCTCGTCGGACACTGCTCATATTTCCCAACAGAAAAACGAGCTGCACGCTGCACGCTTACGAGCGAACTCGTTTCAGCCTATGGCGCACTCGGCAACATCACCATCATCCACGAAAACGGGACCTCTCGCGCCCTGAGCGCAACGGAGCGCGATGAATGCATTGCAATCCTGTTCTCGTGCGAGCCAATTCGAGGCAACAAAGATTGTGCTGTTAAATTCGGCGCCCTCCGAAAAGCACTCGACCTTAGTTCCGGCGATTACTTTAAGGGAGTTCCAGCTGCCGACGAAAAAACGCGCGAGGTGTACAAGCCCAAGGGATGGCGCGTGCTCCGCAATACCCTCAATGCAGCCAACCCCATTCTCCTGCAGCGTTTGCGCGATGACCGCAATCTCGCCGATGCCGTTATGGAGGCGGTGGCATATTCTTCAGCTCTCCCCGTACTTCAGGAGCGGCTTCAGGGGTTACCGCTCTCGGAAGCGGAGATCGAGGCGCTTTGTAGGCTTCCCTATTCATCCAAAGCTCTTAACGGCTATGGCAACCGTTCCAAAAAAGCACTCGACATGCTGCTCGATTGCCTCGAGGAGCCCGAGGTCCTCAACCTTACGCAGGCCGAAAATGACTGTGGCCTGCTGGGACTTCGCATCGCTGGCGCCCAGCTCGAGCGCTCCGATCGCCTGATGCCCTATGAGACCTGGATCGAACGTACCGGTCGAACAAATAACAATCCCGTCGTCATTCGCGCCATGTCGCAAATGCGAAAAGTGGTCAACGCCATCTGCCGCAAGTGGGGCGTGCCAAACGAAATCCACGTTGAGCTTGATCGAGAGCTCAGGTTGCCTCAGCGCGCAAAAGACGAGATTGCCAAGGCCAATAAGAAGAACGAGAAAAATCGCGAGCGCATTGCCGGGCAAATCGCTGAACTGCGTGGCTGCACGGCAGATGAGGTCACGGGCAAACAGATAGAGAAGTACCGCCTGTGGGAAGAGCAGGAATGCTTCGACCTTTACACGGGCGCTAAAATCGAAGTCGATCGCCTAATTAGCGACGACACCTACACGCAGATTGACCACATCCTGCCGTTCTCTCGTACGGGAGAAAACTCGCGCAACAACAAAGTCCTGGTCCTCGCCAAAAGCAATCAGGATAAACGCGAGCAGACACCTTACGAATGGATGTCCCACGACGGTGCGCCTTCATGGGATGCTTTTGAGCGTCGCGTTCAGGAAAACCAGAAACTCAGCCGTCGCAAAAAGAACTTCCTGCTGGAAAAAGACCTTGATACCAAGGAAGGCGAATTCTTAGCACGCAGCTTCACCGACACCGCCTATATGTCGCGAGAAGTATGCGCTTACCTCGCCGACTGCCTACTGTTCCCCGATGATGGCGCAAAAGCACATGTTGTTCCTACCACTGGCAGAGCGACCGCATGGCTGCGTCGCAGGTGGGGGCTTAACTTTGGTTCGAATGGCGAAAAAGACCGCTCGGACGATCGTCACCATGCCACCGATGCTTGTGTGATTGCAGCATGTAGTCGAAGCCTCGTGATTAAAACTGCTCGAATCAACCAAGAGACGCACTGGAGCATAACCAGAGGTATGGACGAGACCCAACGCCGCGATGCCATCATGAAGGCTCTCGAAAGTGTTATGCCCTGGGAAACCTTTGCGAACGAAGTACGCGCGGCGCACGATTTCGTCGTACCCACACGCTTTGTTCCGCGCAAGGGAAAGGGCGAGTTGTTCGAGCAAACGGTCTATCGCTATGCCGGCGTTAATGCACAGGGCAAAGACATTGCTCGCAAGGCGAGCTCCGATAAGGACATCGTCATGGGCAACGCCGTTGTGTCGGCAGACGAGAAGTCGGTCATCGAGGTGAGCAAGATGTTGTGCCTGAGGCTCTGGCATGACCCGGAGGCCAAGAAGGGGCAGGGCGCTTGGTACGCAGACCCCGTCTATAAGGCGGATATTCCTGCACTTAAGGATGGAACGTATGTGCCCAGGATTGCGAAAGCGCACACCGGTCGAAAAGCCTGGAAGCCCGTGCCGGAAAGCGCTATGAAAAAACCGCCGCTGGAGATATATCTGGGCGATCTGGTGCAAATCGGCGATTTTGTGGGGCGGTTTAGTGGCTACAACATCGATAACGCCAACTGGTCCTTTGTAGACAGGCTTACTCGAATTAAAATAAGTTGTCCTACCGTTGGAAAACTAAGCAACGATATGTCACCCTTTGTTGTTCGAGAATCACCCATCAAGTAAAGCAGCTGCTTGCCCCGCACATTTCTTGCTTAATCGTGTGGGGCTTTTGCTTATTCCTTGTTGCCCTTTATAACGCATAGACCCATAAATGCAATCGGTTGAGAACCTTCGCCTCTATGCCATATACGCTCCCCATGGCGATACGTTAACGGGCATAATTGCAAGCTGCATCGCGCAGTCTTGAGCACGCGCCCTTCCCCAAGGTGATACGCTCGAAATGGTCGAGGCGATGTCCGGCGACAGGTCTTGAGCACGCGCCCTTCCCCAAGGTGATACGCTCGGGATGATCCAGAGCCACAGCAGCGCGCAGTCTTGAGCACGCGCCCTTCCCCAAGGTGATACGCTCGTCGTCGCCCTTGCCCTTGCGGACTTCGAGTCTTGAGCACGCGCCCTTCCCCAAGGTGATACGCTAGTTTGACTTTATAAAGTCCAACACGCCAAGTCTTGAGCACGCGCCCTTCCCCAAGGTGATACGCTGCGGATGTCATGCAGCTGCCTGCCGAGATAGTCTTGAGCACGCGCCCTTCCCCAAGGTGATACGCTACGGCTCACCTACACCGCCGCGACCCATGAGTCTTGAGCACGCGCCCTTCCCCAAGGTGATACGCTGATCGCGTCCAGCTCCTCGCGGGTGATGCCGTCTTGAGCACGCGCCCTTCCCCAAGGTGATACGCTGCATCTTGTAAAGGCATCCAGAGCCGCCAGGTCTTGAGCACGCGCCCTTCCCCAAGGTGATACGCTCGTGACGATAGCCAGGACGGATACAACAAGGTCTTGAGCACGCGCCCTTCCCCAAGGTGATACGCTTGGGCATCCCGTTCATGAGCGGCGTCGTCCTGTCTTGAGCACGCGCCCTTCCCCAAGGTGATACGCTATGTACGTGGAAAATCTCGACCATATGATAGTCTTGAGCACGCGCCCTTCCCCAAGGTGATACGCTGCAGAAGGCGATCTGCTCATAGAGGGCACGGTCTTGAGCACGCGCCCTTCCCCAAGGTGATACGCTGGCCGCGAGGACAACCGGCACGGCCCACTGGTCTTGAGCACGCGCCCTTCCCCAAGGTGATACGCTCTCACGTCTTATAACTCTCGTGTTGCAGTGGTCTTGAGCACGCGCCCTTCCCCAAGGTGATACGCTCTAGCCACCGAACCTCGTCTCGTTCAGATAGTCTTGAGCACGCGCCCTTCCCCAAGGTGATACGCTGCGATGGTCGAGGACTACCTCATGGGCAAGGTCTTGAGCACGCGCCCTTCCCCAAGGTGATACGCTGTATTTCCGGTAGGCTTCGCCCTTCCTTCCGTCTTGAGCACGCGCCCTTCCCCAAGGTGATACGCTAACCCCGAGCTCGAGATCGGCCTGATCGTGGTCTTGAGCACGCGCCCTTCCCCAAGGTGATACGCTCAGGCCGCTGTTCGGCTTCACGTACCGCCAGTCTTGAGCACGCGCCCTTCCCCAAGGTGATACGCTCGTCTACAACGTGATGGAGGCTCCGTTCAAGTCTTGAGCACGCGCCCTTCCCCAAGGTGATACGCTCTTTTGACTCATACCCCGTTCCTTAAGTAGGTCTTGAGCACGCGCCCTTCCCCAAGGTGATACGCTGAGGCCGCCATCAAGGGCAACAGGTTCGTAGTCTTGAGCACGCGCCCTTCCCCAAGGTGATACGCTATGTGCGCACAGAAAAGCCCCTTTAACAGGGGCTTTTCTGTTTCAAGCCTCAAAAAAAAGAAGACTGGTTCGACCTCAGATCTACATCTGCGATTCATTTTTTTCGAGACAAAATGGGTCGGCACGTCGCGCTTCACGCAAGAAAAGAGCCGTATTCGGCACAGCGATTTATGTACTTTTCTTCACAACCGAATCAATCCTTAGGCGAAAAAACGCTCAAAAGGACCCGCCTAAATGCTATTCATAGCTACCGTTTACGGAATACTGGCTAACACTCGCCCAAAAAAGTTCGCCCCGCCCAATCCGAAGATTGAACGGGGGTTACTTTACGGGTAAGCCACTTAAGTGGCTCCCCTTGTCTGGAGCCGCGCCCTTCCCCAAGGTGAGCTGCTTTCGACTTAGCTGTATTGTAGCGCTAATGCGGGGAAGGTCGTCGACAAAATGGCCCAACGGACAATACTTATCCAGAGCAAGGCCCACCTCTGCATCAAGAACGGCCTATTGATGATCACCGTGGACGACCGCAGCTCCACCATTCCCCTCGAGGACATTTGGGTCGTCATCCTCGAATCCCATCAAACCACGATGACGGTCGCCTGCATGTCGCAGCTTAACGATGCGGGAATAGGCGTCATGATCTGCGGGCGCGATCATATGCCCAATGGTCTTATGCTCCCCATGGGCGCCCATTCGCGCCATGCGCGCATCGTCGAGGATCAGCTTGCCATGAGCCTTCCGTTTAAAAAGCAGCTTTGGAAACGAATCGTTCAGGCAAAGATACTCAACCAAGCGGCGGTTCTCACAGAAATGGGGTTGTCTGCAGGCCCTCTCCCCTCTTATGCCAAAACCGTTCTTTCGGGCGACACAGACAATCGAGAAGGCGCAGCTGCCTCCGCGTACTTTAAAGCCCTCATTACCGATGGAACAAGACGCAACAGTATGCAGAGCTCCGCCCTCGATTATGGTTACAGCGCCCTGCGTGCAGGCATCGGAAGAGCAGCCGTTGGCGGTGGATGGCTCGTATCCCAGGGGCTTCACCATCACAGCGTTTACAACGCATTCAATCTCGTCGACGATCTTATTGAACCGTTCCGCCCTCTCGTCGATCTAATTGTTATGAGCTACGGCGTTGCAGAGCCTTTGGGCCAGCGCGACAAAGCGTTGCTCGCCCGCGTGTTTGAGCACGTCATGACTATCGACGGAAAACGTTGCGGCTGTCAGCAGTGCATAGAGACAACGCTCTCTTCACTCAGAACTGCCGTTCTCGAAAAGGATCCTAAGAGGCTGTTGTTGCCCGAGCTAAAAGGGCTCGAGATGGTAACTGTTGAATAGGGAGGAGCCATGAGGGTTATGAGGTTATTGGTTCTGTTCGATCTTCCAACGGGAAGCAAAGCCGAGCGTCGGCAGTATAGCGACTTTCGAAAGTTTCTGATTAACGACGGATACCATATGGAGCAGTTTTCGGTGTATTCGCGCCTGTTGGTGACTCGCGAATCCGCAGCGGCGCATATCGCTCGCCTTAAGCTGAATCTTCCAAGCGCTGGAGAGGTCACCGTTATCGAAATGACCGAAAAGCAATACGAAGACCGAATGGTCCTTCTGAGCGAGCACAAGGAGCAGCCCGTTGAGCAGGGCGCGCAGTTAACGCTTGTGTTTTGACGTTGCCGCCTCATGCGCGCTTGACCTCCCCGGTCTTGGACGGCTTGTGGTGCTGGGCATCGCGTTTGGTATGGTAGGCGGCGCCTTTGCCTGGTGCCTTGCCCACGCCAAGACCCTTGCGGCGCGGCTGCCCCCAACCCCTATGTGCGCATCGCCGTTATGGGGCTTATGCTGTCAGCGATTCTGCTCGCACCCATCCTTATTGGCTGCGAAGTCTTCGGCTTTGGTAACCTGCCGATGTCCTTTATTGTCTGCGTCGTCGCCTACCTGTTCAACATGGATAAGTCGATCTACGCCCTGCAAGAGCGGGCGTAGATCGATGTCCAAAGCAAGTGGTCTCAACCGGAAACGGCGTCCCACTCTGAGGCTGTATTCCGGGACACGGTTTCCGCTTGGGACTCCATTCGGGAAGCGCATCCCGTTCTTTCACAGCGTCTTGACCATGCAAAATGCCCTGGCGTTACTCCTCGTACGCACCCTCGAGCCGAAGTAGCCACTCCTTGCGATCGAGCCCGCCGGCATATCCGTTGAGCGAACCATCGGCCGCCACCACGCGATGGCACGGCACGATAATCGAAACAGGGTTGCGAGCGACCGCAGCCCCCACCGCACGGGGGGACACAACGGGCGCCTCGTTTCCCGGTACACGATGTCGAGCGGCAACACGCTGGGCGATCTCGCCATACGTAGCGACCTCGCCACGCGGGATAGAAAGCAGCTCAAACCAAACCTCGCGCTGAAACGCCGTACCAATCATATGCAACGGCGGCGTAAACCGAGGCTCCTGCCCTGCAAAATAAGCATTCAGCCAAGCCCAGGAACGCTCAAGCACCGAAGAAGCCGCACCATTTACCGGGCTCACCGGCGACATGCCACCAGTACCGGAAACCGCATCGGCGCCTTCAACGTGCTCCGCATCTTCTTTGAGAAGCGTGGAGCCAAAATGTTCCTGCCCCTCAAACCAAAGTCCCGTCAGACCGCGGCCATCAGCGGCAAGCAAGATTTCGCCCAAAGGCGAGGCAAACGTCGTCGTGACCACCAGCGGCTCCTTTCAAAACTCCGCACCATAATACCGCGAATTGTGCAGACAACTCCCGCAGATGCGTCCGGACAGACTCGATTGTCCAAGAGAGGGCGTTTTCCCTCTCAATATCGGCCGATACCGAGTCGCAACGCCCAAAACGATGTCCGGCAAAAACGAAGGTGAATGGTTTTCCGAGAAGTGGACGAGTAAAACTAGGGCCCCGAAGCATCCGCATTTTTTAATTGCAAAACAGCAGGATTCATGCGATAAAACCGCAGGAAATGGCGGCCAAAATATGCCGATGCTTCAAGGGTCCAAAATAGGTCGTTCACTTCCCGGAAAACCATTCACCTTCGATTCGCATCAACCCCTAAGCCCTCACAAGCAACAAACACAGGCGCGCCAAAGTTACCGCCTCAACCCCAAAGTTCCCGCAGGCAGCAGGCGCAACAGCGCCGCAGCTGCCGGCGGCGCTCCACAGTCCCAAAAGGCGGCAGGCGCGAAGCGCCGGGGTCGCCGCCGGGACTAGGGCCCGCAACAGCCACGTGCCCCCACATCAGCCCAGCGGCCCCAACCGACAACGACCCCATCGCAGATCGCTTGCAGCAGCGTCGCCGCAGGCGGGGGCTGGGCTTAGTTTTCAGAACACTCCGCAGACCAGTGTGGCGCCTTGTCCGCAGCTCCGAAGGAGCAGGACAAGGCGCCACACATGGTCGAGGACGTTCTGAAAACTAAGCCCGGCCCCCGCCGGACAGGTCACACTACTCGCAGAGCAGCTTAGCGATCTGGACGGCGTTGGTTGCCGCGCCCTTACGGATTTGGTCGCCGCAGCACCAGAAGGTGATGCCACGCGCGGCCTCGGGGTTCGAGATGTCGCGGCGCACGCGACCGACCCAAATCAAATCCTGGTCGGACGTATCCATCGGCATGGGGAAGCGATCGTGCGCATCATCGGCGCTCATGTCGTCAACCAGCTTCACGCCCGGAGCGGCAGCCAGCGCAGCACGGGCCTCGTCAACCGTAATGTCGCGCTCAAACTCAAGCGTAATGCTCTCGGAGTGCGAGCGCAGCACGGGCACGCGCACGCAGGTGCAGTTCACGCGCAGCTCGGGCAGGTGCATGATCTTGCGGCCCTCGTTTTGCAGCTTCATCTCCTCGGAGGTAAAGCCCTCTTCCTTGACGCCGCCAATCTGCGGAATCAGGTTGCTCGCGAGCTGGGCGGCAAATGCACGCGGCTCGGGAATCTCCTCTCCACGGCCCAGGGCGGCCAGCTGAGCCTCGAGCTCGGCCATACCGGGGGCGCCAGCACCCGAAGCCGCCTGGTACGTCGAGACGATCATGCGCTTTACGCCGGCAAGCTGATGCAGCGGCCACGTGGGAACCAGGCCGATGATGGTCGCGCAGTTGGGGTTGGCGATAAGACCATGATGCCACTTGATATCGTCGGCATTGATCTCGGGCACAACCAGCGGCACCTCGGGATCCATGCGGAAGGCATGGCTGTTGTCGACTACGACGGCGCCGCGCTTGACGGCCTCGGGCAGCAGCTCCTTCGCGATATCGTCGCCGGCGGCTCCGAGCACAATATCACAGCCCTCAAAGGCCTCGGGGCAAGCCTCTTCGATCACGATCTGCTCGCCGCGGAACTCAACGGTCTTGCCCGCGGAGCGTGCACTTGCCAACAGCTTGAGCTTGCCGACCGGGAACTCCTGCTCGTTGAGGCACTCGAGCATCTGGGTGCCCACGGCTCCCGTCGCGCCCAAAATAGCAACCGTGTACTGTTTCATGCTTCCCCCTTTAAAGGTTTTGGCTTTTGCCCGCACGCCGAGCAGGCTGATTATTGTTGCCAGTGTATACAAGAACGGGGCAGGCACGAAACCCGCCCCGTCGAAACGAAACCGAAACGAAACGCCCCGCGCTAGATTTTTGGCACTTGTCCCAAAAATCCACCGGGATAGCAGCTACTTGTGGAGCGCTGCCAAGGTGGGATCGGCCGGCGCAGGAGCCTCCAGGTCGGAGACCTTCACAATGCCGTTCTCATCGGAGAAGGCACGGTAAATGGTCTGAATCGCCAGGTCGAAGTCCTTCTCCTCGACACCGATAATGATGTTGATCTCGTCGCAGCTCTGCGAAATCATACGCACGCTCACGCCGGCCTGGCCAAGCATACCAAACAGATGGCCCGAGATACCTGCGCGGCCGCGCAGGTTACGGCCGACGGTAGCGATGAGCGCCAGGCCCTCGACAACCTCGATCTCGAGCGGCTCGACCTCCTGCTGGATGTCGCCCACGAGTGAGTACAGCGAATCGTGAACGTCCTGCTCCTGCACCACGGCGCCAAAGCGGTCGACGCCGGTGGGCATGTGCTCGACGGAAACGTCATAGCGCTCAAAGACCGAAAGCGCGCGGCGCATAAAGCCGACACGGGGCTTGGTGCGGTCGCGGGCGACGTTGATGGCGACAAAACCGCGCTTGCCGGTCACGCCGGTAATGATGGGCTCTGCCTCGCCCTCGTCAGCCGTCTCGCTAATGATGGTGCCGGGGTCCTGCGGCGCATTGGTGTTCTTGATGACCAGCGGAATACCAGCCTCACGCACAGGGAACACGGCCTCCTCGTGCAGGACGCTTGCGCCCATGTACGAAAGCTCGCGCAGCTCCTCGTAGGTAACGCGCGCAATGGGCTGAGCCTCGGGCACAATGCGAGGATCGGCAGAATAGAAGCCCGAAACGTCGGTCCAGTTCTCGTACAGGTCGGCGCCTAGGCACTTGGCCAGGATCGAGCCGGAAATGTCGCCGCCGCCACGGTCGAGCAGCTTGATCTGGCCCTCGCGCGTCGCGCCGTAGAAGCCAGGCATAACGAAGCCGCCCTGCTGGCCGTACTCCTGCACCAGCTCGGAGGTACGGTTCATGCTGAGCGTACCGTCGTGATGGAACGCCACAACCGTCGCGGCGTCCAGGAACGGCAGACCCAGGTACTCGGCCATCAGGCGAGCGGTGAAGTACTCGCCACGGCTCACGAGCTCCTCGGTGGAGTAGCCGCCCGAGCGGGCGCGCTCGGCAAAGGCCGCGAACTCCTCACGGATGGGATAGGTGAGCTCCAGCTCATCAGCGATATCAAAATAGCGCTGGCCAATGTCCTCAAGCAGCTCCTCGCACGACACGTGGTACTTAACGTGCGCGTTAACCAGGTAGAGCAGGTCGGTCACCTTGGTGTCGCCCTTAAAGCGGCGACCACAGGCGGAAACCACCACAAAACGGCGAGCCGGGTCGGCATCGACGATGGCCTTGATCTTCTTAAAGTGTTCGGCGTCGGCGACCGACGAGCCGCCAAACTTGGCAATCTTAATCATGGGCTGGAGGTTACCTTTCTAAAAAGCCTCTGCGAACCTATTTTGCGCGCTCTGATACCATGGTTTCACCGATTGGGACCAAGGCATCCGAGGAGCAGTGTTATATGGGAACTTATCATAGTACACGAGGACGCACTTTATCGTGCTCAAGTAAGGTGGCAATCCGCACCGGCATCGCTCCCGACGGGGGTTTGTTTGTCTCGGACGAGCTTGGCACCCAGCAGGTCGATATCAGCTCGCTTGCAGATAAATCGTACTTTGAAATCGCTCAAGATGTGTTGGGAATGTTACTGAATGATTACACGGCCGAAGAAATTTCGGCGTGTGTCGACGAGGCATACCGCGGCACGTTCGCGAGTGAAGAGGTTACGCCGCTCGTCAAACTCGACGCAGCGCCGGGCGCTGACGCCCCTCAGACCTATGTGATGGAGCTCTTTGGCGGCCCCACAAGCGCCTTCAAGGACGTCGCCCTACAGATGCTCCCCCGCCTCATGGCCCGCACTTCCGCCAAGGACGGCGGCGCCGAGCGCATCATGATCGTCACCGCCACGTCAGGCGACACCGGCAAGGCCGCGCTCGCCGGTTTTGCCGACGCTCCGGGCACGGGCATCACCGTCTTTTATCCCGAGGGCAAGGTCAGCCGCGTCCAGAACCTGCAGATGTCCACGCAGGAGGGCAGCAACGTCGCCGTCTGCGGAATCCGCGGCAACTTTGACGACGCCCAGAGTGCCGTCAAGCGTATCTTTGCCGATAAGGAGCTAGCTGAGCGTCTTGAGGCCGCCGGCACGGTGCTTTCGAGCGCCAACTCCATCAATGTCGGCCGTCTGGTACCGCAGGTCGTCTACTACTTTGCCGCCTATGCGCAGTTGCTGCGCGCCAGCGCCATCGAGGCCGGCGACGCCGTGGAGTTCTGCGTACCGACCGGCAACTTTGGCGATATCCTGGCCGGCTACTATGCCAAGTGCATGGGCCTGCCCGTCGCCAAGCTCATCGTCGCGAGCGACAAGAACAACGTGCTCGCTGACTTCCTGACCACCGGCGTTTACGACCGTAACCGCCCGTTCTTCACGACCATCTCGCCGTCGATGGACATCCTCATCAGCTCTAACCTGGAGCGCATGCTCTACTTCCTGTCCGACGGCGACTGCGAGCTCGTTGCCGGCCTTATGGAGCAGCTGGCACAGACTGGTCGCTACGAGGTGCCCGCCGAGCTGCTGGCCAAGATTCAGAGCGTCTTTGGCTGTGGCTGGGCCAGCGAGGACGAGGTCCGCGCTGCCATCAAGAGTTGCTGGGACGCCAACGGCTACGTGATCGACCCGCACACCGCTTGCGGCTATCACGTCTTTGAAAAGGTCGCTCCCGCCGAGGGCGCCAAGGCTCGCGTGCTGCTTTCGACCGCCAGCCCCTACAAGTTCCCGCGCGCCTGCTGCGACGCCCTGGGCCTCGACGTTCCCGAGGATGATTTTGAGGCTATGCGCGTACTCGAGCAGGCCACCAACACGGTCGCCCCGACCCAGCTCGCCGAGCTCGAGTCCAAGCCTGTCCGCTTCGAAGACGTCTGCGACGTAGCCGACATGGCCAACTACGTCGAGTCTGCAGCAAAAAAGATGACTACCAACTAAAACCCCTTATAAGGCGCCGGCGAAAGCCGGCGCACCTTCTTTTTATTTAGCTTTCGGGATAATGACGAGCATGCGAGCGGGTCTGGCCGTTTAGTTCGTCGCGAGTTCCGCACGAGCCGGAAAGCACTTAATGTGCTTTCCGAGCGAGCCAGGACTGCCCGAGCAGCGAACTAAACGGCCAGACCCGCCCAGGAGGACCCACATGATCAAAATCACCGTCCCAGCAACCAGCGCCAACCTAGGCATCGGCTACGACACCCTCGGCATGGCCGTCAGCCTCTACTCGCACTTCACCTTCGAGCGCGCCGACAAGCTCACCATCACGGGCTGCCCCAAGGAGTTCCAAAACGAGAATAACCTGGTCTATGTGAGCTTTGTCGATGCGCTGGCCGCATGGGGCGAGCCGGCTTTTCCCGTTGCCATCGATATCCAGACCGACGTGCCCGTCGCCCGCGGCCTGGGTTCCAGCTCCACCTGCGTCGTCGCCGGCATCATGGCAGCCGCCGCGCTGACGGGCCACACCGTCGACCGCGCTGAGCTCGTCCGCATTGCCACCGAGGTCGAGGGGCATCCCGATAACGTCGCCCCTGCCATCCTGGGCGGTGCCGTTTGCTCCTTTACGCCGACTGATTCGCTCCCCCAGTGCCTGCGCTACGAGGTGAGCGATCGCTTGCGTTTTATTACCGTGATTCCGCCCTACGAGGTGCATACGAGCGAGGCGCGCAAGGTTGTGCCGCAGGAGATTCCACTCTCCACCGCCGTATGGCAAATGGGCCGCATCGCCGGCATGACGCGCGGCCTGGAGACCGGCGACCTTGACCTGATTGCCGCCGCCAACGACGACCGCATCCAGGAGCCCTATCGCCGCCGCCTCATCCCCGACTACAACGCCGTGCGCGACACCTGCCTTAACGGAGGCGCCAAGACCATCTGGATCAGTGGCTCCGGCTCGACCCTCATGGCCGTGACTGACGACACCATCGTGGCGAAGTTCCTGCAGGTCAAGCTGCGCGAGCAGTTCCCTAAATGTGATACGCATATTCTGACGTGCGACACGGAAGGCGCCCAGATCGAATACCTGTAGTCGCCGTCCTGTATACTCGCCGGTGAGGCCAGGGGCTTTGCCCCCAAATCGTCCTCGGACATGGCAGGACCCCCGCTGCGCACTTCGTGCGGCGGGGGTCCTGCCGTCCTGCGGAAAGATTTGGGGGCAAAGCCCCTGGCCTCCCCTACGTTAACTTCGCTGGCGGCGGCTACAGGGACCTACGCTCTGGAAAGTCGCCGGGCTGATGTTCTGCATTTTATTGATAGGGGCACTTACTAGAGGCAGGCCTCGGCGATGCGACGCTTGAGTTCGTCGATGCCCACACCGGTCTGGGAGCTTGTGATGATTACGTTTTCGGCCGGGACGTTGAGCTGCTTTTTGATGGCTGCTGCTTGGCGGGCCTGCTGGGTACGGCTGAGTTTGTCGGCCTTGGTGAGGCAGACGATAAAGTTGAACTCGTTGCCCTGCAGATAGTCGATCATGTCATGGTCGAGCTTGCTCGGGTCGTGACGAATATCCACCAGCGACACAACCAGGTTAAAGCTACGCTCCGAGTCGAAGAAGTCGCCGATAAGCTCGGCCCAGCGGTCGCGCTCGGCCTTGGAACGACGGGCGAAACCGTAGCCCGGCAGGTCCACAAAATGCACGTCGTCGGCCTCAAAAAAGTTGATGTTGCTCGTCTTGCCCGGCGTGCTCGAAACCTTGACCAGGTTCTTGCGGCCAAAGAGTTTGTTCATGATGGAGGACTTGCCCACGTTGGAGCGGCCGACGAAGCTCACCTCGGGACAGGTTGACTCGGGAATCTGCGAAACCTTGCCGTAGCTGGCGACGAACTTGGCAAGCTGGTAGTTAATTGAATCGGCCATGGACACTCCTTGGTCGTAGGTTCTTACAAAACGGGCGTGCTATTGCGCGGCGGCGATACGACGAACGATGTCAAGCGTGATGCCGCTCGCGGTGCGAGCGTACTCGTCCAGATCGAACTCGCGCTCGCAAAACGCGTCATATGCCTCGTCACAATTATCGCTGATAGCGCGCAGTACCAGGCAATCGACACCATTCTTGGCCGCGATGTGCGCAATTGCCGCGCCCTCCATCTCGACGCAATCGGCATGCGTGGCCTCAATCGCAGCGTTACGCATGGCGTCACCCGTAACAAAGCGATCACCCGTGGCGATAGTGCCAC
Organism: uncultured Collinsella sp.; assembly: GCA_902479075.1. Lineage (GTDB taxonomy): Bacteria > Actinomycetota > Coriobacteriia > Coriobacteriales > Coriobacteriaceae > Collinsella. The sequence continues at coordinate 18,478 of CABSNK010000006.1, read as the reverse complement.
ACAGGAACTGCTTGGGGTCCTTCTCCGCATAAGTCTCATCCGCCGAGGCATCCACAAATCCATGCTCGGCAAGCACGGCGGCGGCAACATCAGCCAACGCCGGTGTCGAGACAAACTCCTCGAGCCCCGGCGCGGACTCGGCGATGAGTGCCGTATCGGTATCCAGATAGCGCAGGCACTTGCCTATAACCACGTCGTTAATATGGAGTTTAGGGTTTAGGCCGCCCGCAATGCCCGAAAACACAACGGCCTGCGGGGCGTATTTGCTGATGAGATGCTGCGTTGCGGCAGCGGCGTTCACGGTCCCCATGCCTGCCGTCGTGGCGACTACTGTCAGACCCGAAAGCCCACCGTTCACAACGGTCAAGCCCGCCTCCTGCGACTCATGCGTGCCACTCAGCTCTTCCTTAATCTGCGCAACCTCTTTTTCGAGTGCGCCTATGATCGCGATGGTTGCCATGCCATCCCCCAAATCCGTGCAAATTGCTTATCCACGGTATGGTACCAGCATTTTGGCTCAACCGTGTCAGCACCAAGCCGTTAGGCCAGTACAGCTCGGGTATCATAAAGGGGCAAAAATGGCTTGTTAGCCGATGGCCGACCTGAGCTCCGCACGGCGCTTTTTCATACCGGCCATAACGGCATTGCGCAGCTCGGGCATGCGCGCGGTATCCATCTGAGGTACGCCCTCAAGCTTATAGGGAATGCCCAGTTGCTCGTACTTGACGACACCCATCGTGTGATACGGCAGCATTTCCAGGCCCACCACGTTGTGCCATGGAGCGATGAGGCGACCGAGCTTCTCGCACTCCTCCACCGTGTCGGTAATGCCCGGCACCACCACGTGGCGGATAACGACCTTGATCTTGCGACGTGCAAGTTCATCGCCGAACGCCAAGATGCGTGCGGGATCGCAACCGGTCAGCTTTTTATGCTCGACCGGGTCGGCATGCTTAATATCGAGCAGTACCATGTCGGTCTCGTTGAGCACGGCATCGAACTTCTCGGGGTGGTTGGGGTCAAATGCATAGCCACAGCTATCTAGGCAGGTATGTACACGGCCATCGGGGTTGTTATGCATAGCACGAAACAGATCGGCCAAAAACTCGGGCTGCAGGAGCGGCTCGCCGCCGGACACCGTAATGCCACCGCTGCGATAGAACTCGTGGTTACTCTGGAACTCATCCATCAGGTGTTCGACGGTCACCATGGTGCCGCCGTTGACCGACCAGGTATCGGGATTGTGGCAATACGCGCAGCGCATTGGACAGCCCTGAACAAACACCACAAAGCGGATGCCGGGTCCGTCGACCGTTCCCATCGTTTCAATCGAATGTACGCGGCCCAGGGCAAACGCGGAGTCCTCGGGACGAGCGTCCACACCCTCGAGCGTCATCTCAGCCATTCCCGCTACCTTGCCTCTCATTGGTTTTAGTTACATAAATGCCAGAGCCATTCTAGCCCATACGCATGATGGTGAAACGGTTTAGTGGTCAATTGGGTTGTTCTATTTGGCCCCACACAAAAGCGACGGGAAGGTTGTCACAACCCACCCGCCGCCGAGGCAATAGATATCGATAGACGCCAGGCCTTACGCCTTAAGCGTAAGCACCGCGCCGAAGGCAGTCGGGCCGCAATGGCTCGAGATGACGCCGCCGACCTGAGTCCAGGTAACGTCCCTAAAGCCCAGGTCATGCGCATAGACTTCCATGTCATCGCGCAGCTCCTGGGAAAGGCCCACCGAATACGCCAGGCCAATGTGCGAGTAGTCAATCTCGCCCTTCGCAACCATGTGGTCAATAAAGGCACGGGCGCATTTGAGCATAGAGCCGCGGAACTTCTTGGTTGCCACGAACTTGCCGCCCGTCACCTCAATGCAGGGCTTAATCTTGAGCAGATGGGCGCCTAGGAACGCGACGTTGGACAAACGACCGCCTGCCTTAAGGAAGGCAAGGTCGGTAGGAACAAAGCCCAGCAGCACACGGTCCATGACGGAATTCGTAAAAGCAAAGATCTCGTCGACGGTGGCATCGGGGTGAGCCTCGATGTATTTGGCGGTCTCGACGACAACGAGCGACTGGCCAACCGAAACAAAACGCGTGTCCATAGAGAACACGTAGTCGCGCCCCTTAGCTGCAATCTTGGAGGACTGATGTGAGCAGGTCGTGACTTCGGAGTACGCAAGATGCAGGATGGTCGCGTCGGGCTGCTCGGCATGGATGCGGTCGTACACGCGGGAGAAATCTGCCGGCGCGCAACCGCTGGTCCTGGGCATCACGCCAAACTCGTTGCAGCGCGAATAAATCTCGAGCGGATCGATCGAACCATCCTCAACGGTCTCGTCAGCAATCGTAACATGCATGGGCACACGCACGATGCCATAGCGTTCGCAGAGCTCCGGCGTCACATCCGACCCAGACTCAACCACGATTACGTACTTGCCCATTCTTATCACGACCCATCTCAACGTTGGCTTTTTAATATGTGGCGCACGTCCGCCATCCTACTGTGCAACGGCCCCCAAGCACCAAAGAGACGCCGCCCCTTGCACACAACAAAGGACAGCGTCTCCCTGGAAAACTCCGTGCTTATCTGAGATTTTACACGGTTTATTAAGGAGTGTTACTTATTCCGCAAACGGTCGCTATATGCGGTAAGCGGTAGTTGGCCGCGACAACTGCGACACATTCCGTCCAGCAAATCCAATCGTGCTCCACGCACGGTTAATGCACGAGGCGGTAGAAATTCATCGATGCCGCACCCTCGGCGTGCAGCTCCATCGCCGGAACCGCCGGCGAATAGGTACGGCTCGTAAGTGCCGCCTCGCCGCCATTTGCAAAAATCTCGACCATCGTAGTGTCCGAAAGCACGCGTAGGTCGCGAAGCTCGCCGAGCTCAATCGACCTCTGGTCGCGCCCATAGCCTTCGTCACCCATATCGAGGGTAAGCATCCCGTCCGTATAACGCACAAAGACACCCTTGCGGATTTCAAGCTCGACCATCTTGGCGCCCTCACAGGAAACCACAAGATCAAACAGGCGGCCCGGCTCCTCAACGGTTTCACCGCCTGTCGCGCGAACGCAGTCGCCGCGCACCTTCTCAATCTCGTGCGCCGGCTGCTGACAGAGCTTACCATCGCGTATGCTCAGCTCTCGCGGCACCGTCAACGCGCACTGCCACCCGCGTGCCACCGTCGGGTTTTCTGCCGTCGCATCGGGGCAACCAGACCACCCGATCATCAAACGCCGACCCGCAGCATCCTCAAAGGACTGCGGTGCGTAGAAATCAAAGCCGGCATCGACCATCGGGGGCATGCCCTGCCCGGTGATCTTAAAGCTCGGCGCCTCCCAATCGGCCTCGATGGAGAACCACACGCACTGGTGCGGATTGCGGTAACGCCAACCATCGGCGGGCACGCCCTGCGGACAGCAAACGAGAATTAGCTCACCATCAAGCTCAAATAGATCAGGGCACTCCCACATAAAACCAAACTTCTCGCCCAGCTCAATGCGCGTCGCATAGCTCCAATCCTCTAGATCGCGCGAAGTATAGACAAGCACGCAGCCGCGGTCGTCTTTCGTACGAGCGCCCAGAACCATGTAGTAGATACCATCGTGTTCAAGGATTTTGGGGTCACGCACGTGCGTACCGATATCGTCGGGGTAATCGACCGGCCCAACAGCCATGCGCTTCTCGCCCAATTCGTCGGGGTTCTCGGCAACCATATGAATTTGGTTTTGCTCACGGCCCGTCAACACGTAGTCGTAATCATCGCGGTCAAAATGCTTGACGTTGCCGGTATAGAAGTAGTGAATCTTGCCGTCGTGTACAAAGGCAGAACCAGAATACGCTCCGCTCGAATCCAAATCGGAATCGGGGAACAGCACAGGGCCGCGATTCTCGTACGTCACAAAATCCTTTGTTGTCAGATGATTCCAAAGCACTGGACCGCCATGCGCAGCATCGAATGGATCGTATTGGTGATAGATGTGATACGTATCACCGATCTGCACCAAACCGTTGGGGTCGTTGAGCCAGCCAAGCTCAGGCTCCACATGGAACAGGAGCCTATCGGGGTCGGACGCGATGCGACCCGCCGTCTCATCCTGTCCGGCACGCCACTGCTCATAGTCCGCGCGTGTCACCTTATTTTTTTGATTAAACATCGCCGTTGACTTTCTCGTCTATGGGGAAGGACGCTCGACTCACACGAGTCGAACGCCCTTCCCCAAATGGACTTATCCTCAGATTACGCTGAACGGCTCAACTAGAAGCTGACATCGAAGCCAGCACCAGCGCCCTCTTCATCAGTGGTCGGCACGCCCTTTGCCTTGTTGTAGGCAAAGATCAAGACGATCGGCACGATAAAGGCGATGAGATTGCCAGCCACATACCACACGAGCGTCTCGGGCGTGACGATGAGCAGGCCAAGCACGCCGGTCAGACCCTGACCGATGGCGCGCACCTCAAAGAGCTTCACGAAGGCACCGCCGCAGCCTGCACCGATGCAAGCGCAGATGAACGGGATGATCGAGTAGCGCATGTTTGCAGCGAAGATAGCGGGCTCGGAGATTCCGACCAGCGTCGGGATAAAGGACGACATGCAGATGTTGCGCTCTTTGGAATGCTTCTTATGAATGAGGTACATGCCGATGGCGCCGCCGCCCTGGGCGATAATGGAAACCGACCAGATGGCCTGGATGTAGTTGAAGCCAGTCGTGGCGACGAGGTTTGCCTCGATACCCTGGATGAACTGATGCGTACCGGTAACGACAAGCGGCTGCAGGAACGCGGCAAAGACAAAGGCACCGAAGACGCCCATCCTGTTGTACAGGATATCGATTACACCGGCGAGGACGTCGCCTATCAGGTTGCCGAGCGGGCCGAACACGGTGAACAGGGCGACGTTAGCAAGAATCAGGGTAACGGTCGGGACAAAGACGAACGAAACGACCTCGGGGATGTACTTCTGGGCAATCTTTTCGACCTTGGCCATAAACCAGGCAGTCAGGATTGCAGGGAACACGCCGCCCTGGAAAGCAACCATGGGAATGGAGAGCGGACCAAAGTTCCAGTACTCAGCACCCGTCGGGTCCATAACGAACGTGTTGCGGTTCATAAGGCTCGGGTGAACCATGACGATACCGACGAGGATGCCCAGAATCGGGTTACCGCCAAAACGCTTCACCGCGCTGTACATAACCAGGACAGGCAGGTAGTCAAACGTGGTGGCGATAATGGCAAAGAAGCTTGCGAGGTTCTTGAGGAACTCGCTGTGGTCGGCAAGGCTGCCCTCCATGCCAAAGAGGCCGTTGGCAACGATCAGCGACTTAAGGCCGATGATGATAGCAGCGCCGACGAAAGCGGGAATGATGGGGATAAAGATATCCGAGAATACCTTGAGGACCGAGAAGAACTTGCCCTTCTTGTCCGCCTCGGCGCCCTTGACCTCGGAAGCGCTGATTTCCTTAACGCCCGTCAGAGCCATAAACTCATCGTAGACCTTGTTGACGGTACCGGTACCGAAGATGATCATGAGCTGGCCGCTGTTGTACAGCACGCCCTTGACGCCATCGATGTTCTCGAGCTCGGCCTTGTTGTACTTGCTCGTATCCTTGAGCACCAGACGCAGACGCGTAACGCAATGCGTGGCGCCCTCGATGTTCTCCAGACCGCCGACGTTATCGACGACTTGCTGAGACACTACTTTGTAGTCCATGTTCCTCTCCATTCCCTTACGAAATCATAAAACGTTTTGATGCCATTACAGAGACGCGATCGTTGCATTTGCGCACTTGAGCGTACCGTCGGTGACCGTCAGTGCCACACCCTGGCCCTGCTTATTGCAGAAGCGCGCGTTAAGCGCAACATCATCGACAAAGATGGTCGCGATATCGTCGTCAACGACCAGGCGCACATGATGAGTGCCCTCGCCCTTAAAGAACAACGGACGCTCGAGGCCCATGTTGTTGACCTGGAACCACGGATACTGGGGGGCCGCCGTAAACTCGAGCTTGCCCTCACGCAGGTTGGCGCGGAACTCATAGGCAAGACCGGACTCGGCGTCCTCGGCAAGCTTCACCGAGAAGCCGGCAGCGTCACCGGCGAGCTCGATGTCGGCATCGAGCATATAGGTGGAACCGGCATCCGCGGCGAGCACCTGCTCGACCTTGCCCGACTCGCAGGAAAGCTCAAAGGCCTCGACTGCCTTAGCCTCGCCAAAGGCGCCAAGCATGCTGTCAGGGAGCTTGGTGCCGAGCGTTCCGTCGGCACGCTGAACGATCTCGAGAGGCATAAAGGTGCCACCCCACAGGTAAGAGCTGGGATCGCCACCCTCGTCACGCGTAGGAACCCAACCAAAGAGAACGCGGCGCTCGCCATCAAATGCGGTACGCGCGGCATAGTACGCGCGGCCATCGAATGAATCGTCAGCAGGAGTGATCCAAGGACCGTTGATGGAGCGAGACATGCGGTAACGGGTCTTGTTGCCATCACTGTACTCGGAGAACACCAGATACCACCAGTCGCCCATCTTAAAGAGATCAGGCATCTCGAACATGGTGTAAAGGCCCGGATTCCACCAGTCGCCCTGGAACTCCCAGGTATCCAGGTCCTTGGAGGTGAACTTGACCAGACGCCCGGTCATCAGACGCTTGTCCTCGCCCACGCGCGTGCCGAGGATGAGCATGTACTCTTCGTTCTCCTCATCCCAAAGCACAAAGGGATCGCGCCAGTTGCGGTCATCGTAACCTTCCTGGGGCGGAAGCAGCGTCTCGGCGATGTTCTTCTCCCACTTGACGGCGTCGTCACTCGTTGCGTGAAGAAGAACCTGCTTCATCAAGCGTGCGCGGACCTTATCGCGATTGCAACCAGTGTAGAGCGCATGGTACTTGTCGCCCACCTTAAACACCGTGCCGGCATAAACATACTGGTCGACTTCCTCGTCGCCGCCACGCTCAAGGCTCTCTCCAAAGTCCTTGTAGTTGACGAAATCCTTGGTCGTCGCGAGTGCCCAACCAAACGGCTCTCCGAAAGGACCGGGGTTTCGCGTGTCACGCTGGTGATAGAGATAGAACTTGCCGTCCTCGCCGTACGGCATGATGTCGCCTACCCAAATTCCCTCAGGCTGGTAATACACCTTGTGCATCCGAGACTTCCTTTCCCACAAGATACTAACTCGGTACAACTGCAAGATATGTCAATCGTTTTCATATGTCAAACGTTTTCACACTAATACGTCTTTTCGCAGTTCCAGTCGTCGGCAAACGGTTGACATATGGCGGCGAACGGTCATCAGAGGCGTTTGAGGAATTCTTTTGGCACGGGATGAACTACGCGGTTTTGCCCTCAATGAGTTCAACGGGGAGCTTGGTATTCGATTCGGGCTTTTCACCGTTAACAAGAGCGATGATGGATTGCGCCGCGAGCTCTCCGATGCGATCGATATCTTGACGAACGGTTGTTAAGTCAGGCATAAACGTCATAGTGCGGCGGGCGCCATCCGCGCCCACGACCTTAATATCGTCCGGAGCGCTCAAGCCGCGCCGCTTCATCACGTTGAGGCAGATGGCCGCCATCGTGTCGTCTCCCGCAAAGATGCCGTCAATATCGGGGTTCTCATCGAGGATCTTCGCAACGACCGCACTCTTTTCGTCGTCGGACTTAACGAACTCGACCTCACGGACAAGCGCGGGCAAACCGGCCTGCTCCACAACATCGTGGTAGGCATCGGTACGCTTATTGGCAGGCATACGCATGCGGCTATTGTTGCGCAGGCACAAGATGCGCGAACACCCGTCATCGATCAGGCGACGCGTGGCAAGTTCGCCGATGCCATAGCTGTCGCTCGCAATCTGAACAGAGGTCTCGCCAAGGTCGCAGTCGATACCAACCAGACTCAAGCCCATCTCGGCATACGCCTCGGCACCGATATTAAGCGAGTTGACGATGACGCCATCAACCATATTGCGCCGAAGCATATCGATATAAGAACGCTCAAGATCAGGTCGATTGGCGCTATTGCACAGCAACATCTTAAAACCGTTTTCGGCCAGGGTACGCTCAACGGCTTGGACCGCTTGGGCATGAAACGGGCTGCTGACATAGGGGACTATCATACCTATTAGATTCAGGCGACCGTTGAGCATGGCACGGGCGATATCGTTGGGCGTATAGTTGATGCGCTTCATCGCGGCATGGACCTTATCGCGGGTCTCTTGGCTAATATAGCCGCGATTATTAAGCACGCGAGATACCGTAGTAGGCGAAACCCCCGCCACCGCTGCAACTTCCTTGATGCCAGGCTTAGCCGAATCCTTAGAACGAGCGCCCTCGCGAGCCATAGCACCCTCCCCCATCAACATGTCATACGTTTACATACGAACAAAGCATACCCCAACAAGAGCGGGAAGACGGTAACAGTACAAGTAAGTAAACGACTCATCCAAATAATTAGGAGAGTTCCGCCTAAAGGGTGACTACACAGGACCCCCGTCGGGCCGCTTTGGGTTACTTTCCAAAACATTTCCGCAGGACGCAAAGGGCTCCGCCGCGCGAAGCGCGCAGCGGAGCCCTTTGCATGTCCGAGGACGTTTTGGAAAGTAACCCAAAGCGGCCCGGCGATCCTGCGGGAGTTAAACCCCTTTAGAACTTGTCGTGGAAGGTACGCGCAATGACCTCGTCCTGCTGCTCCTTGGTGAGCGTGTGGAAGTTCACGGCATAGCCGGAAACGCGGATGGTCAGCTGCGGATACTTCTCGGGGTGAGCCTGAGCGTCGAGCAGCGTCTCACGGTTGAAGACGTTGATGTTCAGGTGGTGGCCACCCTTCTCGGCGTAAGCGTCGAGCATGTGGACCAGGTTATCGGCCTGGGTCTCGGAAACTTCAGAAACCTTCATAATGTGTCTCCTTCGATTAATAGGCGCCGGCCGAAACCGGCGCGCTAATCAGTAATCGTTATTGTTAGTATAGCACTAACAATAGTTACTCGCCCAGCTGATCAAGGTCGATATCGCCAAAGAACACCTGATCCTCCTTGCCGAGCGCACTCGGGATAATGGAGAAGGTGTTGGAGATGCCGTCCTGAGCATCACGGAACGGGAGCTTAGAAACCGAAGACAGCGAAGCGATGGCGCCGTGGCTATCGCGCTTGTGCATGGGGTTAGCACCCGGGGCGAACGGCTGGCCAGCCTTGCGGCCGTCGGGCGTGGAGCCGGTCTTCTTACCGTACACGACGTTGGAGGTAATGGTCAGAACCGAGGTCGTGGGCACGGAGTTGCGGTAGGTGTCGTTCATGCGGATGTACTCCATGAACTGGTGCACAACGTCGTGAGCGATCTGGTCGACGCGGTCGTCGTCGTTACCGTACTTGGGGAACTCGCCCTCGGTCTCGAAGTCGACGATGATGCCGTTCTCGTCACGGACGGGGTGGACCTTGGCGTACTTGATGGCGGACAGGGAGTCAGCCACGACGGAAAGGCCAGCGATGCCCGTAGCGAACCAGCGGTGCACGTGCTTGTCGTGCAGAGCCATCTGGATGCGCTCGTAGCAGTACTTGTCGTGCATGTAGTGAATGATGTTCAGCGAGTTGACGTACACGCCAGCGAGCCACTTCATCATGTCGTTGTACTTGGCCACAACGTCGTCGTAATCGAGCGTATCGCCCTCGACGGCGCGATACTTGGGGCCGACCTGCTTCTTGGAGACCTCGTCAACACCGCCGTTGAGTGCATACAGCAGGCACTTGGCCAGGTTGGCGCGGGCGCCGAAGAACTGCATCTCCTTGCCGATGCGCATGGAGGACACGCAGCAGGCAATGCCGTAGTCGTCGCCGTGATAGACGCGCATGAGGTCGTCGTTCTCGTACTGGATCGAGGAGCTGGCGACAGAAGTCTTGGCGCAGAACTTCTTGAAGTTCTCGGGCAGACGGGTCGACCACAGAACGGTCATGTTGGGCTCGGGGCTGGTGCCCATGTTCTCGAGCGTGTGCAGGTAGCGGTAGCTCATCTTGGTAACGAGCGTACGGCCGTCAACACCCATGCCGCCGATGGACTCGGTGACCCACTGCGGGTCGCCGGTGAACAGGGCCTGGTACTCGGGGGTACGGGCAAACTTGACCATGCGGAGCTTCATGATGAAGTGATCCACGAACTCCTGGATCTGCTCCTCGGTGAAGGTACCGTTGGCAAGGTCGCGCTCAGCATAGATGTCGATGAACGTAGAGGTACGGCCGATGGACATAGCGGCGCCGTTCTGCTCCTTGACGGCAGCAAGGTAGGCGAAGTACATCCACTGGATGGCCTCCTGCGTGTTGGTAGCAGGGTTGGAAATATCGAAACCATAGGTCTCGGCCATCATCTTGAGCTCGCCGAGGGCGCGGATCTGCTCCTGCAGCTCCTCACGATCGCGGATGTTGTCGGCGGTCATGACCGTCGGGGTGGAAGCCTTCTGGGCCTCCTTGTCCTTGATCAGGTAGTCGACGCCGTACAGGGCAACACGACGGTAGTCGCCGATGATGCGGCCGCGGCCATAGCCATCGGGCAGACCGGTGATGATGTGAGCCGAGCGGCAAGCACGCATCTCGGGAGTGTAAACATCGAAGACGCCAGCGTTGTGGGTCTTACGCTCGAAGGTGTAGCGCTCGACAACGTTCTCGTCGACCTTGTAGCCGTGCTGGCTGGCAGCCTGGCAAGCGATGCGGATACCACCGTTGACGTGCAGCGCGCGCTTGAGCGGCTTGTCGGTCTGGAGGCCGACGATAGTCTCCTTCTCGCGGTGGGCGTTATCGATGTAGCCAGCGGGGTGGCTCACGATACCCGTGACGATCTTGGTGTCCATATCGAGGACACCGCCCTGTTCGCGCTCCTTAAGCAGCAGGTCGAGAACCTCGCCCCACAGCTCCTTGGTACGCTCGGTCGGACCGACGAGGAACGACTCGTCGCCCTCGTAGGGGGTGTAGTTCTTCTGGATGAAGTCTCGGACGTCAACCTCTCCCGTCCAAATGCCTTCCTTGAAGCCTTCCCATGCCTCCTGCATTGTGTAACCACGCTCCTAGTTACGTGTAATGCGGCGCTCTCTCACACCGCTGCTTATTGAATTCTTGAATGTTCGGCTTGCACTACCGGCTTCTTCCGTTCTTCACCACACGCTGGTGCAGAGAAAACGTTTGTCCACCTTGGAACTACAACCCAAAACCCAAGATTTCACCCGTCTGAGAAGGATAACATAGCGACCCTCTCCATCTGGGCTGTTATATGTTTCTTTTTTTATATCATAAGGGCGTTTTTTACAAACCCGCAGGAAATGCGAGCGCGAACAACTACCGTTCACCGATTTGTATGTTATTTTTCCTTGCCTTTGTACGACGTTCGCTCTAGCTGTTATGCCAGCTTTAGCAGGGTAAAGTGTCTCAGAGACCCTACAGAAACTGCAGGGCGGCCACGGGATCCCCCGTGGCCGCCCTGTGGCGTAGCTAGTTTTTAGCTTTGATTGCCGCTTGGCATTAGGCGGCTGCGGCGGCCTTGTCGGTCGTTGCCTTGCTATTGCCGTTGCCCTGGCCCTCAAAATGCTTGTAGCACCAGCTGGTGACCAGCGGGGTCAAAATAGCCGTCACGATTGCGCAGGCAGCAACCTGTGCCGTAGCCGTCGCGAGCACGGCGCCGCCGTACATGGCCCCGTTGACGCTTGCCATGGCAGCAGGCGTGGCCACATTGGCTCCGGCGCAGCTCGAAATGGCCGCACCTGCGACACCCGTACCACCCGTGAGCTTATCGACCGCGATGACGGGAATTGCAAAGACCACCGAGCAGATCACGCCGAGCAGAATACCGGGGAGACCGCCATTAATGAGCTGGCCAAAGGTCATGGTCGAGCCCATGGCAAAGAAGACGAGCACGATGATGGCGGAAAGTGCCGGTGCCATCATCTTCTTAAAGCTGGGGAACAGGTTACCCAGAATAATGCCGATGACGATCGGCAGAATGGCACCCACGAGCGACCAGCCGATCGGAGCCTGACCGGCAGCGCCGAGCACGATCATCGTGACCGGAGGGCCGACAACGAGCGTGGTGATGGCGACGGCGCCACGCTCGGCCTCGTTGCCCATGGTGCCCATCAGACCAGCGTACATAGCGTTGTTGGCGCCGGTGCAAGCCGCCAGCATCACCATGGCAGAGATGCCAAACAGGTTGTCGTTGAACACATAAAGGATGAGCAGCGACACGGCAACGACCACGATCTGCTTGACAGCGATGATGATGGCGCCGCGTGCAGCGGCGGCGGGAGCACTCTTAAACGAAATCGTCGTACCGACGATGAGCAAAAAGGCGCCAACGAGCGGGCCTGCACCCTGCTGGGTCATGCCAAGCGTAAAGCTACCGAGCGTTTTAAACAGGTCGGGGAATAGCGTGTTGAGCAGGCAGCCCAACAGAAGCGGCACCAAGATATTGGCGCCCGGGATGGAGGACATCTTAAAGAACGGCTCCTTTGCCGCCGGCGCCTCCACCGCAGTCGATTCACTCATATATATCTCCTTTGGATGCATGCGAATCGTAGCCGCACGCGCCTATGTCAGAAAGAAGGCGACAACCCCGAGTCGCCAGGGTCGCCGCCAAACGATCACCGCGGGGTATTACCCGTCCAGGACGATGCCGCCGTCGCAGTCACCAATCTCGCCGTTCACGAAGCTGGCGAGGTCGGAAGCGAAGAACAGCACCATCTGCGCAGGCTCGCTGGCCTGGGCGGCGCGGCCCAGAGGAATACCGTTGATGATGCGCTGAGAGTTCTCGTCAGAGAGAATCGAGGTCATATCGGTCAACGTGAGCGACGGGCACACGGCGTTGCAGCGAACGCCAAACTTGCCGCCTTCCTTGGCGACTGCCTTGGTCAGACCGTTAACGCCTGCTTTGGAGCTCGCGTAAGCCGCGGTGCCGAGCAGGCCGCCACCGATCTTGCCCGCAACGGAACTCACGTTGACGATAGTGCCGGCATGGGCCGCCTTAAAGTGCGGGTAGACGGCGTTCATCATGGTAAAGGTACCGTTGAGGTTGATGTCGATGGTGCGGCGCCACTCGGTGTCATCGATCTCGTCGAACTTCTTGGTGCTGATGACGCCAGCGCAGTTGATCAGGATGTTGGTTTGCGGCAGGTCCGTAAAAATCTGCTCGACGGTCTCGCGCGCCTTGGGCGCATCGGCGATATCGAGCTGATAGAACTTGTTGCCCTCGCCAAGCTCGGCCACAGCGGCCTCGCCCTTAGCAGCGTTCCTTGCGATGAGCGCGACATGTCCGCCGCCCGCGACGATGCCCTTGGCGATCTCGAGGCCAATGCCCTGAGTGCCGCCCGTGACAATCGCGGTCTTGCCCGTGAAGTCAAATGCCATGACTCCATCCCCCTTTATGTAAGGTGTCTCCTTGCGGGAAGTTGGAGCATCGCACGTGGCGATTATATGAGTCCCAGTCGTCATGGTGGTGACAACCCCTCGCCTAACCGCTTGTATAATAGTTTTTTGAAACGCTTCAGCAATTGAATGATTTTAAGTCTTAATACACTCTTAATATTGCCTAGCGGCCAAGTAGATTTTTGGGACATGCCTAGAAATCCACCGAATGGGATGGTTGAGCGGGGGTATCATCTTTCACCGAAAATAGTTTCTAGTGTTAGGGGTTTTCGGTGGAAGATACCGATTTCCATGAGCTTGGGCGTCAGCTCTTTACCGAGTTTGGCAGCATGCACCAGCGCGTTTCGCGCTTTGCCGACCAGGCTCTGGGTGGCGAGATGGCCGTCATGCGCGCCCTCATGCGCGCCGGCGGCTCGCTCACGCCGAGCGAACTCGCCGATCGTGCCTGGGTCTCGAGCGCCCGCATCGCCAATATCCTACGCGCTCTCGAAGCCAAGGGCTGGGTCGAACGCGAGCACTCAAAGACCGACCGTCGTCGCGTACACGTCACGGTGACCGACAAAGGATTCCAGGTTATCGAAATCAAACGTCGGGAATTCGAGGACCGCACCGCGGCCTTCCTCGAGCAGCTTGGCGAAACAGATACCCAAGAGATGGTGCGCCTTCTTAGACGTGCCAACGAAATTATCGACCGCAATCAAGAAAGGAGAGATGCCGAGTGAGGATTCTCAAGCTCTTTAAAAAACATATCCTGGCACTGTTCGCAGCTATCGTACTTATCGTAATCAGCTGCAACGCCGATCTGGCGCTGCCTACCTATATGAGCGACATCGTCGACGTGGGTGTGCAGCAAGGCGGCATCGCGTCGCCCGTACCCGACACCATCCGCGCCGAATCGCTCGACGACCTCGAACTCTTTATGAGCGCCAAGGACGCCAAGACGGTAGAAGCTGCGTTTGGCAAGGCAGACAAAAACGGGATTCGCACGTACAAGGGAACCGAGGATGAGCGCGCCGACGGCAGCAAGCTCGCCGATATCATGAGTCTGCCCGAGACCGTCGTCCTTTCGCTCAACCAGGGTATTGACGCCAACTCCATGGGTGACATGATGGGCACGTCCGGTGAGAAAGACAACAGCGGCGCCCAGGCCATACCCACGCCCGAGCAGATGGCGGCGATGACGCCCGAGCAACTCGCCGAGATGCAGCAGAAGGCCGCAGCGGCGCAGAACATGCAAAAGCAGATTGATGCCGACGGCGGCAAGATCACCATGAAGAGCCTGCGTCTAGGCGTTGAAGGCGGCCTAATCGACCAGGGCAAGCTCGTCGAGGGCGCCAACGATATGGCGGACAAAATGGGCTCCATGTCGGGCTCCATCGTGACCCAACGCGCCGTGAGCTATGTGCAAGACGAGTACAGGGCGCAGGGCATCGACCCCGCCGACGTGCAGAACGCCTACCTGGGCCGCATGGCGACCACGATGTTTGGTCTGTGCCTGGTGTCGCTCGTCGCCACCATCCTGACCGGTGCCGTGGCTTCGCGCACCGCCTGCTCCATCGCCCGCGACCTGCGCCGCGAGACCTTCAACAAGGTTATGCACTTCTCGCCGGCCGAGGTGGGCAAGTTTAGCCAGGCCTCGCTCATCACCCGCTGCACCAACGACATTCAGCAGATCCAGATGGCCGCAACCCTGTTTATCCGCATGTGCCTGATGGCCCCCGTCATGGGCATCGTCGCCGTCATGCGCGTCCTGGCCAACCACACCGGCCTGGAGTGGACCATCGCCGTGGCCATCATCGCGGTTTCGGCCGTTGTCGGCGTGCTCATGGGCCTCACCATGCCCAAGTTCAAAAAGATGCAAAGCTTTGTTGACCGCGTGAACCTTACCGCCCGCGAGCTGCTCGACGGCCTTATGCCCATCCGCTCGTTCAACCGCGAGGAACATGAGCTCGAGCGCTTTGACAAGGCTTCGCTCGACCTGATGACCACGCAGCTCTACACCAACCGCGCCATGAGCTTCATGATGCCGCTCATGATGCTCGTCATGAACTGCATCACCGTGCTTATCGTCTGGTTTGGCGCGCAGGGCGTGTCCGACGGCGTGATGCAGGTCGGCAACATGATGGCGTTCATCTCCTACACTATGCAGATCGTCATGGCGTTTATGATCCTCACCATGGTTTCGGTCATCCTGCCCCGTGCCGAAGTCGCAGCCGAGCGCGTAGATGAGGTCATCACCTGCCCCACGAGCATCAACGACCCTGCCTCGCCCAAACTGCCCGCGGCCAGCTCGCCGCGCGGTGAGCTCACCTTCCGCGACGTGAGCTTCCAGTACCCCGATGCCCGCGCCGATGTCATCAGCGGCGTGAACTTCACCACGCATGCCGGTCAGATGCTCGGCATCATTGGCTCCACGGGCTCGGGCAAGTCCACGCTCGTGCAGCTGATTCCACGCTTGTACGACGTCACGGGCGGCAGCATTTCGCTCGACGGCATCGACGTGCGCGACATGACCCTTTCCGAGCTGCGCCGCCGCATCGGTTATATTCCGCAGCAGGGTCGTCTGTTCTCGGGCACCGTTGAGAGCAACCTCAAGTTTGCGGGCGACATGGTAAGCGATGATGACATGCGCCAAGCCGCGCGCATCTCACAGGCCGAGGACTTTATCGCCGAGCGCGAGGGCGGCTACGACTCCCCCATCAGCCAGGGCGGCTCCAATGTTTCGGGTGGTCAGCGCCAGCGCCTGGCCATCGCCCGCGCGTTGGCCAAAAAGCCCGAGGTCGTGGTTTTCGATGATTCGTTTAGCGCCCTCGACTACAAGACCGACGCTCGCCTGCGCGAAGAGCTTGCAAAAAACGTTACCGACGCCGCGCTCGTGGTCGTGGCCCAGCGCATCGCAACCATCATGCACGCCGACCAGATCATTGTGCTCGACGACGGCCACGTGGTGGGCACCGGTACGCACGAGGAGCTGCTGCGCAGCTGCCCGGCGTACCTGGAGATCGCACAGTCGCAGCTTTCCGCCGAGGAGCTGGGGCTTACCCAAGAAGAAATTGCAGCCGTCACGGAAGGAGGCGAGCGCTAATGGCAGACGAGACCAAGACTCAGATTCCCAAGCCCACCCGCCAGCGTGGTCCCATGGGCCGCATGGGCGGCATGCGTCGCGGCGAAAAGGCCAAGGACTTTAAGGGCACCATGAGGCAGCTGCTCGGCTATATCGGCCAGCACAAGATTGCCGTGTTTACCGCCGTCGCCTTTGCCGTGTGCTCGGTCATCTTTAACATTGTGGGGCCCAAGGTGCTCGGCCAGGTTACCACCAAACTGTTCGAGGGCTTGGTTGCCAAGGTCAACGGCACCGGCGATGTCGACTTTGCCTGGATTGCCAAGACGCTCGGCTTTTTGCTCTGCCTGTATCTGGCGAGCTCTATCTGCAGTCTAATCCAGGGCTGGCTCATGACCGGCGTCACGCAAAAGATCTGCTACCGAATGCGCAAGGAGATCGCCGCCAAGATTGCCGTCGTGCCGATGAGCTACTTTAACGGACACAGCAAGGGCGACGTGCTCAGTCGCATCACCAACGACGTCGATACGCTCGGCCAGTCGCTCAACCAGAGCGTGACCCAGCTCATCACGTCGGTGACGCAGATTATCGGCGTGCTCGTCATGATGCTGTCGATCAGCCTGCCGCTCACCGGCGTCACCGTGCTCACGCTGCCGGCCGCTGCGATTATCCTGACCGTGATGATTCACTTCTCGCAGCCGTACTTCCGCGAGCAGCAGCAGGTTCTGGGCGCCGTCAACGGCATCATCGAGGAGGACTTTGCCGGCCAGAACGTCATCCAGGTGTTCGACCGCGCCGAGGCTTCGATCGAGGAATTCGACCGCCAAAACGACCGCCTCTTTATTAGTGGCTGGCGCTCGCAGTTCCTGTCGGGCCTGATGATGCCGCTCATGAGTTTGGTGGGCAACATGGGCTACGTGGGCGTCGTCGTGGTGGGCGCGCAACTCGCGCTGACCGGCAATGCCACGCCCGGCGACATCCAGAGCTTTATCCAGTACGTTCGCAACTTTACGCAACCCGTGCAGCAGCTGGGCAATGTGAGCAACACGATGCAGTCGATGGCTGCCGCCACCGAGCGCGTCTTTGAGTTCCTAGCCGCGCCCGAGGAGGAGCAGAAGGCCGACGCGCAGATTCCCGAGAAGCGCCCCGGCCACGTGGAGTTTGACCATGTCAAGTTTGGCTACACGCCCGACAAGACCATCATCCACGACTTTAGCTGCGAGGCGCAGCCCGGCCAGACCATCGCCATCGTCGGCCCCACCGGCGCCGGCAAGACCACGCTCATCAAGCTGCTGCAGCGCTTCTACGATGTGGACGGCGGTTCGCTGCGTGTCGAGGGCGTCGACGTGCGCGACTGGGACCGCGCGGCGCTGCGCGGCGAGTTTGCCATGGTGCTGCAGGATACCTGGCTGTTTAACGGCACCATCCGCGAGAACATCCGCTACGGACGCCCCGATGCGAGCGATGCCGAGGTCGAAGCCGCCGCGCGCGCCGCACGTTGCGACCACTTTATCCATACGCTTGCCGGCGGTTATGACTTTATGATTAACGAGGAGGGCACTAACCTGTCGCAGGGTCAGCGCCAGCTCGTGACCATCGCCCGTGCCATTTTGGCCGACCGCCCGGCGCTGATTCTGGACGAGGCGACTTCCAACGTCGACACCCGCACCGAGGAGCTTATTCAGCGCGCCATGGATGCGCTGATGCAGGGCCGTACCAGCTTTGTCATCGCGCACCGCCTGTCCACGATCCGCAACGCCGACGTAATCTTGGTAATTCGCGACGGCGACATCGTCGAGAAGGGCACACACGACGAGCTACTCGCCCAGGGTGGCTTCTACGCCGACCTGTATAACTCGCAGTTCGACGAGGCGGCGTAACAACCGGCGGCAAACAACCGCAATGCCCAGAAAACGGGGGCGCAGGACAACCTGCGCCCCCGTTTTTGCTCTGCGACCCTCAAACCGCGGTAGCGCGCACAGTCGTGGTGTAAGAAGCAAGGGAGGGCCATCGCCTAGAATCG
>CABSNK010000005.1 GCA_902479075.1 uncultured Collinsella sp. | reverse complement strand
TCCGCACATGTGCGGATGAATGTGGGAGGTGTTCGGATAAAGTCGATAATCAAGGAGAGAGGTAAAAGAGGAAACGCCTCAAAATTCCCCTTGCCCAACTTCGGCTGTTTGGTTACTATAGAACGGCTGTTACGGAGAGCTGACCGAGAGGCCGAAGGTGCTCGCCTGCTAAGCGAGTATGCCCCAAAAGGGCATCTGGGGTTCGAATCCCCAGCTCTCCGCCAGTATGACTTTGAAGAAGGGTCCCATTTGGGACCCTTTTTTATTATCAAGAATGGCGGCTGGGGATTAGAGTCCGAAAGGGCGTGAACATTAGGCAAACACGGGGCGCTTGAAAACGGGGAGACCCAGGCGTGCTCGTGCACCCCGGTGTGGGGTTCCGAGGGGATGGAGTAGAAATATGGTAAAGGTCGGGCTGCGTAAGCCGAATCTAAAGACATCACTCAAGGCAAGAACGACCGGCAGAGCGAAGCGCGCGGTAAGGCGGGCGATAATCCCCGGCTATGGTAAGAAGGGCATGGGGTGGATCAAAAATCCGAAGAAGGCTGCTTACAATGCCGTATACAGCAGAACGACCGTCGGAGTTGGGGATGTCGCTCGCGCCGTTGCTAAATCAGGCGCTCGGAGCTCGGCGTCAAGGACGTCCTCAATTACTGTTTCATCGCATGAAATTACACCTTTGGCGAAGCCTGAACAGAAATCTCTCACTCGAGAGATTACGTCGGTTGACAGGGCAAACAAGGCGCTTTTGCTATGCTTCCTTCTTGGGTGGTCGGGCGCTCATAGGGCGTATGCACGGATGTGGGGTAGCTTCTTTCTATATCTCTTTACCTTTGGCCTTTTTGGATTTGGTTGGCTGTTTGATATTGTGACACTACTGATGAGACGCTCCGAGCTAAGGCGTCTCGGCGACAGTGATCCGACTCAACAGCAAGCGCCATGTTCCGTTGATTCTACATTCGATCGAAATGTCGCCGACTCCGGAAATTGGGAACAGCGTGGAGATGGGGAGGCTGCGGCTCGGCTAGAGCTTCAACGTAAAAACCGTGCCTATATGGAAGAAAACGGCATCGACGTGGAGATGTTTACCGAGGAAAAGGTCGCGGCGGACGCCTTGCGAACCATTGAGTCGGTATGCCCGTGCATGCTTAGGTTTGACCGAGGCATGAGCGAAGAGGAGCCAAGCATCAGCTTTTGCTCTCCAACAAAGACGGGGAAAATGCCCAAGAATGTCGTCGAGGCCCGCATTTACCATCAGGATGTGAAGCTATTGATGGATTCCCACGGCTTCGAATTGCCGGAGTATGGTGACAGCATCAATGTCATGATTAGTTATCTAGCTGATGGGCGCATAAATAAAGTCGATATCCATGGGTTCCATAATGGCCGCTCCGTTAATGTCTCCATTCGCAGGCGGAGCGACGATCTTGTTATGACGAGTGCGGGCACCATCGGAGAAACGGGTGCCTGGCAATCGCTGTGTCCTGGGGCAGACCCCTCAGCTGGGGATCTTTTCAGGGCCTTGACCAAGGAGGTCGAAAGGATCTACTAGCATGCCCGGTGGACCCGTTTTCAAGGTCCGAAAAGACACAGCGAAGGTAAACGGCTAGCAATGTCGCTTTGGTGATTCTGACGCATCCCGTTTAAGAGGTATTCAAAAAGAGGCGCCCCGTTGGACGCCTCTCCAATCTCAAATGTAATGTTCCCCCAGCCCTACACCTCGGGTGCCTTGGCTATGGTTTCGCTTTCTGCCGTAAGCGGGCGATTGTCGATGCGGCGGCCCAGGCGGTCGAGCTTCACAAGGAGCCACTCAATGGGATTCGGCCCCGAGCCTTCCTCGTCGGCAACCAAATCCATGACGGCGATCTTGGTGCCGTCTTGCTTGAGCGTCACGCTACCCACCTTGTCGCCTACATGTACCGTGCCCGAAAGGTCATCATAGGTAACCTTCTCGGTCACCTCTCCGGCAAGCGCAAAGACGGTCGCCTGAGCTGCGGGATCGGCGAGCGTGGCATCGATCGTCTTGTCCGTCCAATCGGTCTGGCCAATGCGCGCGATGAGCGGATTGCCGTTGGCAGTCTTTTCCTGCGTGTTGGCGATCGCAACCGTCACCTTGTGGCCGTAGTACCAGTTGGCAAGGGCGGCCGTGTCGGCAAAGCGCTGATCGGTGGTGCTGGAGTTCAAGACGACGGTGTAGGTCTCGTCGCCATCGCGGTTGTAGGCTGCCGTAAAGCAATAGCCGGCATCGTCGGTGGTGCCGGTCTTACCGCCGATATTGCCGTCCTGCCCCAGCAGCTCATTGTGCGTATCCATGGAATGCGAATGGTCGGAACCGTCGGCGCCCGTAACCTCAATCCAGGAATCATCGCTCGCCACGATTTCGCGGAACGTATCGCTCTTCATTGCCTCCTGCATCATCAGGGCTACATCGTGCGCGGTAGAGTGCATGTCGCCGGCCCACTCATCAAAGTCCAGACCGTGCGGATTCTCAAAAAGCGTTCCCGTGCAGCCGAGCTTTTTAGCGCGCTCGTTCATGGCCTTTACAAAGGTGGCCACGGCGTCCTTGGTCTTGGGGTCGATCTTTTTGCCCACGTGCTCGGCAAGCGCGATGGCGGCATCGTTGCCCGAGGTGATCATCAGGCCGCGCAGAGCTTGCTCCACGGTGAGCTCGTCGCCTTCGAGCAGGCCGGCGGTCGAGTTGCCTACGGTGGCGGCAGCATTGCTCACCGTGATCTTCTCGTCCATTTTGCAGTTCTCGACGGTCAGGATCGCAGTCATCACCTTGGTGATCGAGGCAATCTTGACCTGATCATCGGCGCTGCGGGCGTAGTAGACGGTGCCGTCTTTCCCCATGACAACGGCATTGGTTGCCTCGATATCGGGGAGGTTTTCGGCCGTAATACCGCGTGCATCGGCGGTTTTGCCGCAAATGTCGTCAGTTGTTAGCACTTGGGCGCCGGCGACCGTTGGCGCGCCGGCAACAAGGGCGACGGCACAGATAAAGCCGGCAGCAAGCTGGGCAGAGCGCTTTGCAAAAGAGGTGAAGGGCTTCACGGATTTCGCTTTCGACGGGGTGGTCTCTTCTGGCACTAGAGTATATCGTTTGCCGGCGCAGGCGAGCGTCGAGCGCGCGCATGGCCTGCATCTGTGCCCGAACGGACATATGGGTGCTTAAGGACGACTTAATCGCCCGCGCTTGTTGTGTGTGGCGAGCGTCCCCTCGGGCATAATGGAGCGCGAGAGGAGCACGCATGAACGAGCGCATTTTGGTAGTCGACGACGAGAAGGCCATCGCCGACCTGGTGGGTATCTACCTTACAAAAGAAGGCTTTGATGTTCAGATTGCCTATAGCGGGGCCGACGCGGCCAAAGCAATCTTGGAGCAAGAGTTTGATCTGGCGTTGCTCGATGTCATGCTGCCTGATATCGACGGCTTTGAACTGCTGCGCACGATTCGTGCCAGCCACACCTATCCCGTGATTATGCTGACGGCTCGTGATGCCCAGCAGGATAAGATTGAGGGCCTTTCGCTCGGTGCGGACGATTACGTGGTCAAGCCGTTCCGCCCGTTGGAGCTTGTTGCGCGCGTCCACGCCCAGCTTCGCCGCTATACCAGCTACGGTAGCCGAGTGCAGGTGGCTGAGTCTCCGGTCATTCAGCTCGACGGTCTCGAGATCAATCGCGACGCTCGTGCCGTGACAGTGGACGGTGCGCCGGTGCGCCTCACGCCCATCGAGTATTCCATCTTGCTGTATCTGGCCGAGCATCGCGGCAGCGTAGTGCCCGTGGAGGACCTGTTCCGCGCGGTGTGGAACGAGGACTTTATGCCCGGCTCCAACAATACCGTGATGGTGCATATTCGCCACCTGCGCGAAAAGATTGGCGACGATGCCCAAAAACCGCGCTTTATCAAAAACGTCTGGGGCGTCGGCTACATCATCGAATAACGCTTTTCGCTTGTGAGGATCTTGATATGACAAAAGATGATAGACAGGCGTTCGAGGTGCCCGATCGACTCTTTGAATACGTGAGGGCGGTCGTCGACAACCGCGCGCTCGCGACGGTACTGCTCTTTTTGCTGAGCCTGCTGCTGGTCGGTATCGACAACATCGCTGGCATTTTGGCAGTTTTGCTTATCGGGTTTTTGCTGATCGATCGATTCGAAACCGTGCGCCGTTGCGTGGTGATTGGCGGTGCCGCGTGGGTAATCACGCTGGCGATTGGCGCCATGGCGCTTGGCGGCATTGCCGAGCCGGTGTTCTTTGACGCCGGCTTTGTATTCAACATGCTTGGTTTTGTCTTGGCGCTTGCCGTGTGCGTCTTATTCTTTTGTGGCCGAGCACTGTATTACCAAGGCTACGAGCAAGGGGAACAGCATGCCGATCGCGTGCTTGCGGCCCGTATCCAGGACCGCCTGATCGATCATCCTGACGCCTGGGATAACATCGACGGCGACTTCCTGGAGGTCGAGGGTGCGCTCAACCGCGTGCGCGATCGCGAGCGTAAGGTGCAGCAGGCCCTACGCGACGAGTCACATCGCAAGGATGACTTGGTCACATACCTGGCGCATGACTTGCGCACGCCGCTCGCCAGCGTGGTGGGCTACCTCTCCCTGTTGCAGGAGGCCCCCGAGCTGCCAGTCGAGCAGCGCGCGCACTTTACGGGCGTGGCGCTTGACAAGGCACATCGGCTCGACGCACTTGTCGAGGAGTTCTTCGACATTACACGCTTTGATTTCCACGATATTGTGCTTACGCGCGGCTACGTCGACTTGAGCCTGTTGCTGGCGCAGGTCGCCGATGAGTTCTATCCCATCCTCAACGAGCAGCATAAGGAAGTCCAAGTTGATATTTACGAGGACCTGACGGTGCTCGTGGATGGCGACAAGATGGCCCGCGTGTTTAACAACATCATGAAAAACGCCGTCGCCTATAGCTATGAGGGCTCGACTATCACGATTGAGGCCGGGCGCCAAGACGATGGCGGCGTGCGCGTGCGCTTTATCAATCAGGGCGATCCTATCCCTGCGGCTAAGCTCAAGGTGATCTTTGAGAAGTTCTATCGCCTGGATGCAGCGCGTGCGACCAATCGCGGCGGTGCTGGGCTGGGGCTTGCCATCGCCAAGGAGATTGTATGCGCGCATGGCGGTACCATCGCGTGCGAATCGACGCCCGAGCATACCGTCTTTACCATCGAGCTGCCCGCTGCGTAGCGTAGGCGCCCTTACAAACACCTGACAATGCGCTCACGTGCATATGAGCCGCGATTTCTACTATCGATACTGCTGAATTGATATCGATGCGGAGGTATGCGGTATGACGGCTGCTGCGGCTGTGGAGCCCACGGAGCTCGAGGAGCTAATGGAGGCGCAAGCCGAGGCTGCGCACGAGCGCGAAGTCGGGGACGCGACTCGTCCCACGGCGCAGGATCTTGCCGCCTCGCCGACGCGCATCGACGTCAAGGGCCTCGACCTGTTCTATGGCGACCACCATGCGCTCAAGAACGTATCCATCAAGATTCGCGACAAGCAGATTACCTCGTTTATCGGTCCTTCGGGCTGCGGCAAGTCAACGCTGCTGCGTTGCTTTAACCGCATGAACGACGGCATCAAGGACTGCCGCATCGAGGGTAAGATCGCGCTCGACGGCCAGGATATCCTGGGCGACTACGACATCTGCCGCCTGCGCCAGCGCGTGGGCATGGTGTTCCAGCGCCCCAACCCGTTTCCCATGAGCATCTACGACAACGTCGCGTATGGTCCACGCGGCATGGGCGTGCGCGACCGCGCCGTTCTGGATGAGTTGGTCGAGGACTCTCTTCGTCGCGCTGCGCTATGGGATGAGGTCAAGGACAAACTCAAGGAGTCGGGGCTGGGCCTTTCGGGCGGGCAGCAGCAGCGTCTGTGCATCGCCCGCGCGCTTGCCGTGCAGCCCGATATTCTGCTGATGGACGAGCCCACGAGCGCTCTCGATCCCGTATCGACGCTGGTGGTTGAGCAGCTGGCCTGCGAGCTCAAAGAGACCTGCACGCTCGTGGTCGTTACGCACAATATGCAGCAGGCGGCGCGCATCTCCGACTCGGTCGCGTTTTTCTTGCTGGGTGAGTTAGTGGAGCACGCGCCCGCCGCTCAGCTCTTCAAAAATCCCGCCGACCCGCGCACGGCGGATTATTTAACGGGACGTTTTGGCTGATACCATCTAGTAAAGGTACCTTTAGGGTTAAGATGCGGTCATGCCGGCCGCAAAGGGGTTCAACATGATCTATTACGTCGAGGACGATGACAACATCAGGGATTTGACGGTCTATGCACTGCGCAAGCAGGGAATCGAGGCCGAAGGCTTTTCGTGCGATGGCGAGTTTAAGGCCGCCGTGGCGCGACGGGTACCCGATGCCGTCCTGCTCGACATCATGCTGCCCGATACCGACGGTTTGGCAATTATGCGTCGCCTGCGCGCCGACCGCCTGACGGCGACGGTGCCCATCATGATGCTCACCGCCAAAGATACCGAGCTCGATAAGGTGATGGCGCTCGATGGCGGTGCCGACGATTATCTGACCAAGCCGTTTTCGCTCATGGAGCTTGCCAGCCGTTGCCGCGCGCTGCTGCGCCGCGGCGGTATGGTCAAACAGGCGAGCGATGTGCTCAGCGTGGGCGATATCGTGCTTTCGCCCAGCCATCGTGAGGTGACCGTTGCCGGCGAGCCGCTCAAACTCACCTTGCGCGAGTTCGATTTGCTCGAATATCTTATGCGCAAGCCCGGCGTGGTCTTTACCCGCGAGTCGCTGCTGCAGAGCGTGTGGGGCTGGGACTTCGATGGCGGCTCGCGTACCGTCGACGTGCACGTGCAGACGCTTCGCCAAAAGCTCGGCGAGCGTGCCGGCGCTATCGAGACGGTGCGCGGCGTGGGCTATCGCCTGGCGGAGCCTTCCGCCGGTAGCGATACTGAAGATGCCGTCGCTGCGGCAGCAGCATCGGAGGAGTAGTCCGTGGTCTTTGCCCCTCAGGGAAAACATACGCTCTCGCATCGCGTGTTTGCGACGATATTTGTCTGCGCTATGTCCGTCATTTTGGCGTTTACGGTGCTGGGTGCCTTCTTTGTGCAAAACACCTTGGCAGATGCCACGAGTGCCAATCTTTCGCAAGAAACCGAGCTTATTGCCGCCGCCTTAAACGAGCAGCAGGAACCCATCGCATTTTTGCGAAGCCTCGATCGCGAGGACCTTCGTATCACGCTGATCAACAGGGATGGATCGGTCGCCTACGACAACGAGGCGTCTCCTTCCATGTTGCCCAACCATGGCGATCGCCCCGAGGTCGTTGAGGCCCTTGAGAGCGGTTCGGGCTCCGCGGAGCGCTCGAGCGCCACGCTCGACGAGATTATGCTCTATCGCGCCGTCGCCCTTGATAACGGTCAGGTCGTTCGTTTGGCACAGGCCCAGCCTGGCGTTGCGGCGATTTTGCTTTCGCTGGTGGCGCCGATGCTGCTTATCGCGGTGGCGGGCGCGGTGCTCTCGTTTTTCCTTGCGCGCCGCGAATCCCGTGCCATCATTGCGCCGCTGCAGGAGGTCGATTTGGACCACCCGCGCCGTAGCTATGAACATGCCTACACCGAGATGGTTCCCATGCTCGAGCGCATTGAGTCGCAGCGCCAGGAGCTTAAACGCCAGATGGCGGTGCTGGCCGATAACGACCGCATGCGTCGTGAGTTCACGGCCAATATCACTCATGAGCTCAAGACCCCGCTTACCGCGATTTCGGGCTACGCCGAGCTTATTGCAAACGGCATGGTTGAGGGCGAGGATGACCTGCGCAACTTTGGCGGTCGAATCTATCGCGAGGCGGGCCGTCTAGCAGCGCTGGTAAACGACATCTTGACGTTGTCTAACCTGGACGAGGCCGAGCGCGCGACCGAGGGCGAGGCAGTGCCTATTGGTTCCACGGAACCCATTGAGCTCTCGCGCGCTATTACGACGGTGGAGCAGCGCCTTGAGCAGGTCGCCCGACAGTCGGACGTGACCATCGTGCGAAAGACGAAGCCCGTTGTGGTCGAAGGTGTGCCACGCCTGATCGACGAGCTGATTTATAACCTGGCCAGTAACGCTATTCGCTATAACCAGCCCGGTGGCACGGTTACGCTTCGATGTGGGACCAATGATGAGGGCCATCCGTACCTGACGGTTGCCGATACAGGTATCGGCATCGCGCCCGAGGAGCAGGGCAAGGTGTTCGAGCGCTTCTATCGCGTGGACAAGAGCCGCTCCAAGGCACGTGGCGGAACAGGCTTGGGTCTGGCCATCATTAAGCATGCCGCCGTGTATCACCATGCTTCGCTCGACCTATCGAGTGAGCTGGGTGTGGGGACTACCATCACGGTGACGTTTCCCGTACAGCAGGACGAATCATTTGCGTAGCAATGCAGCAAACGTGTTGTTTTGACGCCGCACCGGGGTTGCCGATGCGGCGTTATTATTGCGCAACATTGCCGTATGTGCTGTATCTTATGTATAGAGTTCGGACTTGGCAGAAAGATGCGATATGATACGAGCAGTTTTGTCGATATGAACTAGGGAAATGAAAGGCAAGCTGCATGACCCTTCTCGAACTGTTCCAGCTGCTTAAAAAGCACCTCAAGCTGGTCATCGCCCTTCCGGTGATTTGAGCGGTCGCCATGGGCATCGTGTCCTTCACCATGATGGACAACACCTACACCGCCACGACGAGCATGTACGTTCTCGCCAAGACCGACGATAGCAGTCAAATGAGCTACACCGATCTTTCGGCGAGCCAGATGCTTTCCAACGATATCGCCACGCTGCTCGATAGCGATAGCGTTAAGGGCGGTGCTGCCAAGGATCTGGGCCTCGCCGATCTCGGCGACTACAAGATTTCAGTCTCCTCCGAGACCACGACGCGCGTCATCACACTTTCGGTGACGGGCACCGATGCCGAGGAGACGGCGGAGGTGGCAAGGGCCATGGCCAGCTCGGTGAGCACGGTCGCCCAGAATGTCGGTGCCGCTCAGAGCATCAACGTTATCGATAAGGCTAAGACCCCCGAATCCCCCAGTGGTCCCAAGCGCGCGCTGTACGTCGCCGTCGCGTTCCTCGCCGGCGTCTTTATCGCAATTGCCTATGTCGTTTTGGCAGATATGCTCAACACGCGCATCCGCGGTGTCGAAGAGGCAGAAGAGCTCCTTGGTATTCCCGTTGTCGGCCGAATTCCGGCTATGAAAGGTGGTAAATAGGCATGGCTAGGGCTAAGAACACCGATAAGCTCGTTGTACAGAATGCCGCCAAGACCCTTCTGGCCAACATTCGCTTTGCGAGCGTGGATGACCCCATCCGCACCATTACCGTTACGTCCTCGATTCCCAACGAGGGTAAGTCTACGGTTGCCATCAACCTGGCCCAGGCTATCGCCACCAGCGGCAAGAGCGTTCTTCTGGTCGAGGGAGATATGCGTCGCAGGTCTCTTTCCGACATGCTTGGCGTCCGTTCGCATGGCGGACTCTACGCAGTCCTGTCCGAGCAGATTTCCATCGACCAGGCAATCGCCGAGACGGGTCAGAAGAACTTCTACTTCCTCGATGCGGAGCCTCATATTCCCAATCCTGCCGACATCATCGTGTCTCATCGTTTTGCCAAGCTGGTTAAGGCGCTGTCTGCCAAGTTCCAGTATGTCATTTTTGACGCTCCTCCGGTCGGCACCTTCATCGATGCTGCCGAGATCGCCAGCCTGACTGACGGCACGCTGTTTGTGGTGCGCGAAGACTTCACCAAGCGCGAGGAGGCACTCAACGCCATCGCTCAGCTTAAGAAGTCCGAGAAGGTCAAGCTCATCGGTACCGTCATGAATTGCTGCGAGACCGAGACCAGCGAGTATTACTATTCTTACTACACCAAGGACGGTAAGAAGGTAAAGAACGGTTCCGCTGCTCAGGGTGCTTCTAAAAAGGGGATCTTTACCAACCGGGCAAACGTTTAGTTGATTAAGGCCGACCTATGCGTGACATTCATTGCCATATCTTGCCGGGTGTAGACGACGGCGCTGCCGATCTTGATGAGAGCTTGGCGATGCTTGCAGCTGCCAAGCAGGCTGGCGTAACCAGAATTGTCTGCACCCCACACTGCCGAGATCCCTATTTTGACTACGACAAGATGTGGGATTCCTTTGAGCTATTGCGGGATAACGCAGATGGTTTTCCGCTTCAGATGGGCTTTGAGGTCAACCACCGAAAGCTTGTCGAGCTGGGCGTTGACGCCGCGGAATACCTGCATTTCGATGGCACCAATGAGTTCCTGCTTGAGCTTTCGACGCATGCTGATCCCTATGCGTTTAGAGAGTACGAGAGTACGATTTACGATTTGCAATGCCGCGGCTACCAGGTGATCATCGCTCATCCCGAGCGATATCGCGCTGTTCAAAAGGATGTGAGTGTGGCCGAGCGTCTGGTCGATATGGGTTGCAAGCTGCAGGCTTCGGCTGATTTTATTGCCGGCGGGCGTTTTGGTCGCGAGAAAAAGCCGGCGCAGCGCCTGTTTGACGAGGGCTTGTACAGCTTTATCGCAAGCGACGCCCACAATGTTCGCCACTACGATTGCCTGGCAAAGGCGCGGGCCAAGTTTAGCGTGCGAGGCGCTCACTTTCGCTAAAATCTGTCCCTAACGTTTGCTTTGATGGGAGGGGCGACTACGGATATTCAAATTAAGACGGGATGCTTTGAGGATGCGGCGCTGGTGCGCCGCGCCGTCTTTATGGACGAACAGGGTTACGAAATCGAGTTCGACCAGATCGATGAGGCCTCGAGCTGCATTCATGTGACGCTGTATGTGGATGGTCAACTCGCCGGCTGCTCGCGCGTGTTTCCCGAGGAGCTGGAGCGCGCGGCAGATGCGGAAGCCCCGGTGTCGCCGGCATGCGACATGGACGAAGACGTTGCGGCGGGGGAGACCTACATTATGGGGCGCGTCGCCGTGCTGCCGGCTATGCGTCGTCGCGGACTGGCGAGTGCGATCGTCGAGGCCAGCGCTGCGTGTGCACGCGACGCCGGCGCTAAACTTATTAAGCTGCATGCGCAGGAATACGTGTTGCCGCTCTATGCAAAGGCGGGCTACACGCAAATTGCCCCGGTAGACTACGAAGACGAGGGACAGCCCCATGTCTGGATGGCCAAGCGTGTTGATGGCAGATAGGGACGTTCCTTTTCTGCCGGCAGTTGGCGCATCAGAGCGCTCTGACATACAGTTTTTCGATTCCGTATGTATATATGCGCGCTAATGGGTTATAAAATCTAAGTCTGAACATAGCAGGTCTGCGATGCGGCTCGGGCAACCGGGCCGTTTTTGCGGACGGGGGTAGCGCGAAAGGACTGCACATGCGTCAATTTAAGACCGAGAGCAAAAAACTGCTCGACCTTATGATCAACTCCATCTACACCAATAAGGAAATCTTCCTGCGCGAGCTTATCTCTAACGCGAGCGACGCCGTCGACAAGCTCAACTTTAAGAGCCTGCAGGACCCGAGCGTCAAGCTCGACCAGGGCGACCTGGCTATTCGCGTCTCCTTTGATAAAGACGCCCGCACCATCACCATCTCGGATAACGGCATTGGCATGACCGCTGAGGAGCTCGAGCGCAACCTGGGCACCATCGCTCATTCCGGTTCCGAGGAGTTTAAGACCGAGAACGCCGAGCAGCAGGGTTCGGATGTCGACATCATCGGCCAGTTTGGCGTGGGCTTCTACTCGGCCTTTATGGTCGCCAGCCATGTGAAGGTTGTGAGCCGCGCCTATGGCGAGGATGTCGCCCATGTGTGGGAGTCGGACGGTCTTGAGGGCTACACCATCGAGGACGGCGAGCGCGCCGAGCACGGTACCGATGTCATTCTGACGCTGCGCGAGAACGAGAAGCTCGACGCCGACGGCGAGGCCGAGACCTACGATCGCTTCCTGACCGAGTGGGGCCTCAAGAGCCTGATTCAGCAGTACAGCAACTATGTGCGCTACCCGATTCAGATGATGGTGAGCAAGAGCCGCCAGAAACCCAAGCCCGAGGACGCCGGCGACGATTACAAGCCCGAGTACGAGGACTACCAGGAGCTCGAGACCATCAACTCCATGACGCCAATCTGGAAGAAGCGCAGCTCCGACGTTGAACAGAAGGATTACAACGAGTTCTACAAGTCCACGTTCCACGACTTTGACGATCCGGCGCGCACCATCAGCTTCCATGCTGAGGGCACGCTCGAGTATGACGCCCTGCTGTTTGTGCCGGGCCGCGCGCCGTTCGATCTGTACAGTAAGGACTACGAGAAGGGCCTGGCGCTCTACAGCTCCAACGTTCTGATCATGGAGAAGTGCGACGACCTGCTGCCCGACTACTACAACTTTGTCCGCGGTGTCGTGGATTCCGCCGACGTGTCGCTCAACATCTCGCGCGAGACGCTGCAGCAGAACCGTCAGCTCAAGGCCATCGCCAAGCGTGTGGAAAAGAAGATCACCGCCGACCTTGAGGATATGCGTGACAACGACCGCGAGGCCTACGAGAAGTTCTTTGAGAACTTTGGCCGCGGTCTTAAGTACGGCATCTACTCGAGCTATGGCATGAAGGCCGATGAGCTCGCCGACCTGCTGCTGTTCTGGTCTGCCAAGGAGCAGAAGATGATTACCCTGGCCGAGTATGCCAAGGGCATGCCCGAGGATCAGAAGGCCATTTACTACGCCGCCGGCGACTCGCGTGAGCGCTTGGCCAAGATGCCCGTGGTAAAGGGCGTGCTCGACCGCGGCTATGACGTGCTGCTGCTGACGCAGGATGTGGATGAGTTCACGTTCCAGGCCATGCGTGAGTACGTTGCCGCCGATATGCCCAAGATCTACGAGGACGATGCTGCCCGCGAGGCTGCCGAGAAGGCCGTTGCCGACGGTGCTGAGCCCGAGGTCGAGGATCGTCACTTGGAGCTCAAGAACGTCGCGACCGGTGATCTTGACCTGGCGACCGAGGACGAGAAGAAGGAGGCCGAGGACGCCACCAAGGAGAACGAGGACCTCTTTAGCGCCATGAAGGAGGCGCTCGGCGACAAGGTCGAGAAGGTCGCCGTCTCTGCGCGCCTGACCGATGCTCCCGCGTGCATCACCACCGAGGGCCCGCTTTCGCTCGAGATGGAGAAGGTGCTCCAGAAGGGTCCCGAGGGCGCGCCCGACGGTATGCCCAAGAGCCAGCGCGTGCTCGAGCTCAACGCCAAGCACCCGGTCTTTGCCAAGCTCGTCGCTGCCCAGAAGGCGGGCGACACCGACAAGATCAAGCAGTACTCCGGCCTGCTCTATGACCAGGCCCTGCTGGTCGAGGGCGTTTTGCCCGAGGACCCCGTGGCCTTCGCGGCGGCTGTCTGCAACTTGATGTAGTTAGGTAGTTACGCGGTTTTACCAAACCGCGTAACAGCTCGACGCTGCAAACGCCCCTAAGCGGCAATCTGACGTTCAATCGTCGGTCGCGTACCGAAGTACGCTTCCCTCCTCTTTCGCGTCACCTTGCTCGCTTAGGGGCGTTTTCGCTGACTTATGCTCAACCAGCGACGCTTTCGTGGTCCTAAGTAGTCATTGGGGGCGTTTTTGTTTGACTAGTCGTTTAAGAACGTCCCCGATGCTATTTGAATTGCTAATTTGTGCGGGTTGTGGTTTTGTGACATGCTGAAATTAAAGATACTGTACAACTGTACGTTAATTCGTCTTCGTAGTATATTGCTACCCGCAAAACTCAATACCATTGTGCTCTGAGACGCTAAAGCGCCTACGTACAATGGTTGTCGATAGTACGATTTGATTCAACGACAGGATGGATGGCCCAAGCGTGAGTCTCGGCAGCAAACTATCCGATGCAAAGGTCTCCTTTGCGATATTCAAGCGCGACATTAAGCGACTACTTGTGAACCCCGTCGCCTTGGTGGTTACCCTCGGCGTGTGCGTTATTCCCTCGCTGTATGCCTGGTACAACATCGTGGCAAACTGGGATCCGTACGGAAACACTCAGGGTATCAAGATTGCCATCGCCAACAACGATCAGGGCACCCAAAACGACTTGGTGGGTGAGCTCAACGCGGGTGATAAGGTCGTCGATCAGCTCAAGGAGAACGATCAGTTGGGCTGGACCTTCGTCGATTCGGCGGCCGACGCCAAGGAGGGCGTCGAGAGCGGTGAGTACTATGCGGCCATCGTAATCCCCAAGAACTTCTCGGATAACCTGGTCTCGATGCTCGACGGCAACTACCATCAGCCCAAGCTTACGTACTACGTCAATGAGAAAAAGAGCGCTATTGCACCCAAGGTTACCGACACCGGTGCAAACACCATCGAGCAGCAGATTAACTCGGAGTTCGTCTCCACGGTGGGTGAGACCGTTGCCAGTATTGCCAAGGATGCCGGAGTCGATTTAAAGGACAAGGCAACCCAGGCTCAGGATTCGTTGGCCGGTTCGGTATCAGAGGCTTCTGATACGTTGGGCGAAGTGCGCGATTCGATTGGCGACATGAATGCCGCCATCGATAAGACGAGTGGTTCCATTGCCTCGGCAGATGCAGCACTTGCCGGTCTGCAGGGTCAGGCGCCGTCGCTGACGCAGGCGATCTCCCAGGGCAACGACCTGCTGGGCGAGGCTCGCGCCACGGCGGGTAACTCTGTCGCCTCGCTCTCCAAGGCGCTCTCGGAAGGCAGCCTTGCGCTCACCAAGACGTCAGCCTCCGCGAACGCTGCGATTGGCAAGCTGACGGGCACGATCACATCTACGACCACCCGCATCGACAACTCGCTCGAGTCTCTCCAGGCGACGATCGACCACAATAAGGCCGTTATCGGGCACTTGGAAATTCTCGTCAATGACACGTCGACAGGTTCCAAGGAAATTGACGCGCGCATTGTATCGACCATCGATTTGCTCCGCAAGCAGAATGAAAAGCTTCAGAGCATCAAGGACGGTCTGTCTGCACAGTCGAGCGCCATGGCGAATGACGCCGCGGCTGTCTCGGGTGCCAGCGACGCTATCAATAACGCAATCCAGACCGGTGCGACCAACCTTGGCCAGGCCCAGACGGACCTGGGTCAAAACGCGCTGCCGAAGGCCTCGAGCGCGCTTGATTCATTTGCCGCCGTCTCGGGTGATCTGACGGGAATCGTGTCTGGCCTCACGCCTACTATTGCAAGTGCGCGCGGTACACTTTCGCAACTCAACGCTACGCTCGGTCAGGCCAAGACCACGCTGTCCCAGACCGACGCCTCGCTTGCCAAGGTCCAGGACAAGCTCGCCACCGCCGCCAACGACATCGCGGCGCTGCAGACCTCCGAGTCCATGGGCGAGCTGGCCGACCTGATGGGCGTCGACGTCGATGACGTTGCTGACTTCATGGCATCTCCGGTCGAGCTGACCTCCAAGTCGATCTATCCGGTTAAGAGCTTCGGCTCGGGCATTGCTCCTTTCTACACCAATCTGGCGCTTTGGGTGGGCGGCTACGTGCTCATCGCCATTTACAAGCTCGAGGTCGATCGCGAAGGCGTTGGCAGCTTTACCGCGCGTCAGGGCTACTTTGGCCGCTGGTTGCTCCTGGTGATCCTGGGCGCGTTGCAGGCCATTATCGTTACGGTGGGAGATCTTGTCATTGGTGTACAGTGCGTCAGTCCGCTCCTATTTGTGCTGGGCGGCATTGCCATCTCATTTACGTACGTCAACATCATTTACGCGTTGTCCACTACGTTTAAGCATATCGGCAAGGCAATCGGCGTCATTCTTGTCATCGTGCAGATCCCGGGTTCGTCGGGCATGTACCCCATCGAGATGATGCCCGGCTTCTTCCAGTGGCTGCACCCGCTGCTGCCCTTTACCTATGGCATCAATCTGCTGCGTGAGACGGTCGGCGGCATGTATTCGTTCAACTACCTGTTTAACCTGTGCATTCTGGGCGTGTTCTTGATCGTGGCGCTCTTTATCGGCCTGCAGCTGCGTCCGCTGCTGCTCAACCTCAACCTGCTCTTTGATAAACAGCTTTCCACGACCGGTATGATGATTTGCGAGTCTAACGACCTGCCGCGCGAGCGCTACTCCTTGCGAACGGCCATGCGCGTCGTGCTCGATTCCGATTCGTACCGTCGCGAACTGCTCGATCATGCGGTCGCCTTTGAACATCGCTACCCGTACTACATCAAGGGCGGTTTTGCCGCCGTGGTGGGCGTTCAGGTCCTGCTCTTTGTCCTGTCGACGGTTCTCGATATCGACAATAACGGCAAGATCATCCTGCTTGTCATTTGGATCATCTCGGTTATTGCCATCTGCGGCTGGCTTATCAATATCGAATATATCCGCGCGAGCCTCAATACCCAGATGCGCATCTCGGCGCTTTCCGATGAGGACCTGCGTCGCGAGATGCGCGAGCACACGGCCGCCATTCCTGCCGCCCGCCGCATGTTTGGCCTCAACGCCAGCGAGCGTGATGCCAAGGGTGGCGATCAGTCCACGGGCCGCTTGCCGCATATAGGCTCGCACCATAAATCTCAGGGCAGCGACAGCACAGCCACAAATAATGGAGATACCACCCCGCTTGGCAAGCACTCCAAAGGAGGTGAGGCATAAATGAAGAACATCCTGCATCTGTTTAAGCGCGATGTCCAAAACGTGTCTCGCTCCGTAATCGGCTTGGTTGTCGTGATGGGCCTCATTATCGTGCCGTGTCTGTACGCGTGGTTTAACATCGCCGGCAGCTGGGATCCGTACGGCAACACCGGCAACCTCAAGATCGCCGTGGTCAACACCGATGAGGGTTACGAGAGCGATCTGATCCCCGTCGAGGTTAACGTGGGCGAAAACGTGACCGCCACCCTACGCGGCAACGAGAGCTTCGATTGGGTTGTGCTTAACGATCGCGATAAAGCTATCGAGGGCGTAAAGTCGGGTGCGTACTATGCGGCCGTCGTTATCCCCAAAACGTTTAGCGCTGACATGATGACGCTTTTCTCGACCGACGTGAAGCACGCCGATATCGAGTTTTACGAGAACCAGAAGGCCAACGCCATCGCGCAGATCGTGACCGAGAAGGGTTCGAGCGCCGTTCAGAACCAGGTTAACGAATCTTTTACCGAGACCATTACGAGCGTCGGTCTTAAGACGGTGTCCAGCCTGCTCGATTACATGAGCACCGACCAGGTCAGCAACTTTATCGCCAACCTGTCCTCGACGCTCGGCGATTCGGTCCAGGACCTGCAGGACGTTCAGGCCAGCGCAACGTCGCTTGCGGGCATTTTGAGCTCCACGGCCGATTCACTGACGTCGGCGGGCGGCATGCTCAAGCAGTCCGGATCGACCGAGGAGTCGGTGAAGCAGCTCATGCAGCATGCCGAGAGCGGTATTGCCGATTCCGAGCAAGCGCTCAAGTCCGCCAGCGATGCGATCGATGCCGCTATTGATGGGAGCGCGGGTTCGTTCGATAACGTTTCTACCGAGCTCGCAAAGGCATTCGACGCTGCAAACCAGCACGTCGATCTTACGGTGTCTCAGCTCAACGATGGCGCAGCGTCACTCAATAAACGTGCCGACGAGATTGATGACACGGCGAATGAGCTCCGTAGTCTTGCTGGCCAGGTGAGTAACGATAAGCTCAAGGCAGGGCTTGAGGACGCGGCTGCCGAGCTTGATAAAACCGCAACGGAGTACCGCAACAATGCCAATGAGCTGACGAATATCGCGACGTCGCTCACGAAGAGTATGGCAGAGGTTAACAAATCGCGTGCCGAGGTCGATCAGGCCATCGCCGATGCCAAGGCTGGTATCTCGGGCGCCAAGATTGACTACGACTCTACGTTTTCGGTCAAGGCCAAAGAGCTCAAGAAGACCGTCTCGGGGGTTCTGGATTCACTGAATGGTATTTCGGGCGATCTGGATAGTGCCGTAGACGACCTGACCGACGCATCCGGTTCGCTGGCAAAGGGCCTCTCTAAGGCTGCAAAGCTGGTCAACAAGGCTTCCGATCAGCTGGGCGAGGCGTCGGGCAAGATCAGCGCGTTTAAGGACGAGCTCGACGGTGCCCTTATGTCTGATGATCTAGCCACGATCAAGACGATGATCGGCAATGATCCCGAGGGTCTGGCCGTGTCGCTTTCCGGCCCTGTCGCACTCGACCGTAAGCCGGTCTATCCGATCCGCAACTACGGTTCGGCCATGGCGCCGTTCTACACGATTCTGTCGCTCTGGGTCGGCTCGATCGTACTGGCGGCCATGATGAAGGTCTCGGTTGACGATGAGCTTATCAACGAGCTCATCCCCGTGCGCCTGCACGAGATCTATCTGGGTCGTTACCTGTTCTTTGGCGGTTTGGCTCTGCTGCAGGCAACGCTCGTGTGCGCGGGCGACATTCTGTTCTTTGGCATTCAGTGCGACAACCCGCTGCAGTTTGTGCTAGCGGGCTGGGTCGCGAGTCTCGTGTTCTCCAATATCGTCTACACGCTTACGGTTTCGTTTGGCGATATCGGCAAGGCGCTTGCAGTCGTGCTGTTGGTCATGCAGGTCGGCGGTTCGGGCGGCACGTTCCCCATCGAGATGACCGGCCCTGTGTTCCAGGCGATCTATCCGTTCTTGCCGTTCACTCACGGCATCAACGCCATGCATGCCGCCATGGCTGGCGCCTACCATATGGAGTACTGGGTTGAGCTGGGTATTCTGGCGAGCTATCTGATTCCGTCGCTGGCCCTGGGCGTCATCTTCCGCCGCCCGGTCATCAAAGCCAACGACTGGATCATCGAAAAGCTTGAAAGCACGAAACTTATTTAGTGCAACAGCGTGACATCGACGAAACATCGAGGTTTACTCTGCCGACGCTTTAGTGGGCTGGATTGCGTGGGCTGCTTGGCTGTTGCTACAGTAGCGGGGCGTGCCGGGGGTCCGGTGCGCCCCGTTTTTATTTGACCATGAGGCGGCACGCAGCCATACGCGTGCGGACACCACGCCCAGATTGAGTGTGAGGATGTTCCATGGCCCAATACGCTGCCAACGAAATCGAAAACATGCCCGATAGCCCTGTGGCCCGTGAGGATTTGGGCGCGGGCGGTATTCCCAGGGGCGCCGGCGCACGCTCCCCGCTGTTCTGGAAAGTTTTGCTACTTTCGGTGGCGGTCATCTGGGGCTACTCCTTTACCACTATGAAGGACGCACTCGGCACCATTCCGGTGTTCGAGCTGCTCTATGTACGCTTTCTGCCTGCAGCGTTGGTCATGTTTGCCGTCTTCCACAAGCGCATCACTGCACATTTCAACGCTCGCAATCTGATCGTTGGCCTGAGTATGGGCGTGCTCATGTGGGCGGCCTATGCGTTGCAGACGGTCGGTCTGGCATATACTACGGCGGGCAAGAATGCTTTTTTGACGGGCACGTATTGCATCCTCGTGCCGTTCGCGAGCTATTTTCTGAGCGGAGAAAAACTCACCCGCTATAACCTGGGCGCGGCACTGCTGTGCTTGGCGGGCATTGGCTTGGTGGCGCTCGATAGCGTCGAGTTCAACATCGGTGACGTCATTACGCTGGCAGGCGCGGTCTTCTTCGCCATCCAGATGGCGGTGACCGCCAAGTACGGTCGCAAAATGGACATCAACGTTATCACGTTTTGGATGTTTGTGGGCAACGGCGTGCTGAGCCTGGTTTCGTCGCTGTTATTCGAGACCCAGGCGCCTCTGTCCGTGTGGACGCCGAACTTTATCGGTGTGATGGCGTTTCTCTCGGTGGGCTGCACATGCGTGGCTCTGCTCATCCAAAACGTCGGCCTGGCGCATGTCCCGGCTTCGACGGGCTCACTGCTCCTTTCGATGGAGTCGCCTTCGGGCGTGTTGTTTTCGGTGCTGCTGATGGGGGAGGCGCTCACCTCGCGCCTGCTCGCCGGCTTCGTGCTTATCTTCCTGTCGATTATCTTGAGTGAGACTCACTTCGATTTTTTGCGCAAAAAGCCGCGCCCGCAATTGTAAACAACTTGTTGCGCCGCCCTCCCGGGGCGGCATTTTTTATGCGTCGCCCTTAAAGTTGTACCTTGCACTTTATGCTATCAAAGTGCTTGCTGCAAAAACGTTACTGGAGGGCATCTATGGCACCAGCTTTGTCCGATTTTCAACCGCAACCAGCGCCCAAGGCTACCGCAGCGGCGCAGGCCGCTATCGGTGACGGTCTTGTTGCAGAAGCTCAGACTTTTGCAGACGAGCTTGCTGTGTGGCGACACGATCTACACCAGATGCCCGAGCTGGGTAACAACCTTCCGCAGACGTCCGCCTTTATCCAGGCGCGTCTGGACGAGATGGATATTCCCTATGCCGTGCTTGTCGACGGCTCCTGTGTCGTTGGCCTTATCGGTGCCGGCGCGGCAGCTGCTGCTCGGGGTAACGGTACGTGCACGGACAAGCAGGCCGGTACGGTCATCATGCTCCGCGGCGACATGGATGCCCTTCCCGTTGCCGAGGAATCCGGCGAGCCCTTTGCATCCACCAATGGCTGCATGCATGCTTGCGGTCACGATATGCACGCGACGGCGCTGCTTGGTGCGGCTCGTATGCTCAAGGCCCGCGAGTCCGAGCTTCTCGACGCCAACGCCACGGTTAAGTTGCTGTTCCAGCCGGGCGAGGAAACCTTTGAGGGTGCCCGTGCTGCCATCGTCGACGGTTTGCTGCAGAGCCCACGCCCCCAGGCCGCCTTTGCCATGCATGTCAATAGCCAGTCGCCGCTTGGCCTGGTGCTCTACGGCAGCCCGGCGCTCTCGGGCGTGTACGGTTTTCGCGTCACGCTTCAGGGCAAGGGCGGCCATGGCTCGAGCCCCGAGATCTGCATCGACCCCATCACGGCCGGCGTCCATGTGCATCTGGCGCTTCAGGAGCTCATCTCCCGCGAGGTGCCGGCGGCCAAGGAGGTCGCGCTTACCGTCGGTAAGTTTGCTGGCGGCCTGGCGGCCAACGTCATCCCCGACACCTGCGTGCTCGAGGGAACGCTGCGCGGCTTTGATGTTGAGCTCATGGCTCACCTCAAGACCCGCATCGCCGAGGTCGTTAACGGCGTTGCTGCAACATATCGTACGCCGGCGACCATCGAGACGCTTTCGGATGTTCCGCCGCTTGTACTCGACAGCGATATGACCCAGGCGTCGCTTGGCTACGTGGGCGCAGTGCTGCCCAAGGCGGCTTTCTTGCCGCTTTTCCATGCCATGGCGAGTGAAGACTTCGCGCTTATCTCGAGCGAGATTCCGAGTGCGTACTTTACCGTGGGCGCGGCCGTAACCGACACGGACGAACACTTTGCCCAGCACCATCCCAAGGCCCGCTTTAGCGATGCCGAGCTGCCGCTCGGCGCCGCGGCTTATGCGGCAGTCGCTTTGGGCTATATCGCCGACCACCGGTAGCACCCAACCTTGCCTTTCAAGCCTGCGGGCATGGCCGACCTCGGCAAGGTCACGGGCACCATTACCTCGCTCGAGATGGTCGGCGGCACCGTGGGCGCCATCGTCTCGGGCGTGCTGTTCGATGCCACGGGCTCCTTTGCGAGCACCTGGATTGTGTGCCTGGCATGCTCCGTGGTCATGCTCGTGTTCCTGCTGGCATCCGAGCCCATCGCCGCCAAGCTGCGCGCGAGCGTGGCGGGGGAATAGACGTCCGTCGCTCTTTTCTGTTTGTCCCGTTCTGTCCGTGGTCGCCTTGGAAGCCGAATGGATGCTCGTACCATCATTCGGTTTCCAAGGCGGTCACGGGCCTACGAAATGATCCGTTTTCCTCCGTCCCCAACAGATCACGTGATCCGAAGGGGACGGAGGAAAGCGGATCGCAAACAGCGGCGGTGCGTCAGGCCGAACGAGTCCCCATACCCTCGTTCGGTCAGACGCACCGCCGCTGTTTGTGTTTGTGCCGTATAATGTCCACTACCTATGACGCGATACAAAAGAAAGGTGTTTGCCCATGCAGGCACAGAAGGCGGAGGGAACCCGCGACCTTATCGGCGCCGAGATGCGCGCCTGGCAAAAGATGCAGCAGATTGCTGCCGGCGTGTTCGAGCCGTTTGGCTTTAAGCCCATCGAGACGCCCGCGATCGAGCAGGTTGACGTGTTTGTCCACGGTATCGGCCAGTCGACCGACGTCGTGCGCAAGGAGATGTTCCGCGTGTTTAGCGGCGCCAACCTGGAGCGCGTCTTTACCGAGGGCACCGACACCAAGCTTAAGCCCAAGCAGCGCCTGGCCCTTCGTCCCGAGGGCACGGCCGGTGTGGTGCGCGCCGTCGTGGAGAACAACCTAGTGCCCCAGGGCTCCACGCCGTTTAAGGCGTACTATGCCGAGGCCATGTTCCGTGGCGAGCGTCCCCAGAAGGGTCGCCTGCGCCAGTTTCACCAGGTGGGCATCGAGTGGCTCGGCGCTCCCGATCCGGCGGCAGACGCCGAGTGCATCATCATGCTCATGGAGTTCTACAAGCGCCTGGGCTTCGATCTTTCCAAGCTCCGTCTGCTCATTAACTCGATGGGCGATGCGCAGTGCCGTCCGGCCTATCGCGAGCAGGTTAAGCAGTTCATTCTCGACCACGCCGACGAGATGTGCGACGAGTGCCGCGAGCGCGCCGAGCTCAACCCGCTGCGCGCCTTCGACTGCAAGAACGACCATTGCCGCGAGATCATGGCCAACGCTCCGCTGATGGGCGACAACCTGTGCGACGAGTGCCGCGAGCACTACGAG
Organism: uncultured Collinsella sp.; assembly: GCA_902479075.1. GTDB lineage: Bacteria > Actinomycetota > Coriobacteriia > Coriobacteriales > Coriobacteriaceae > Collinsella. The sequence goes on along the minus strand of CABSNK010000005.1, from coordinate 86,861 downwards.
CAAGTCAAGCGCTATCTGGATGCCGCCGGTATCGAGTATGTCGAGGATCCCACCTTGGTGCGCGGCCTGGACTACTACACCCGTACTGTCTTTGAGGTCGAGGCCCCTGGCGCCGGCGTCGGCTCCATCGGCGGCGGCGGCCGCTACGACGGCCTGGTCGAGCTCGAGGGTGGCAAGCCCACGGCAGGCGTCGGCTTTGCCGTCGGTTTTGAGCGCGCCCTGCTGGCCCTGCAGGCCTTTGGCAGCGATCTGGGTGCCGAGGAGGCCCCGTGCGTCTATGTCGCCAACGCAGGCAAGGAGCTGCGCCAGAACGTCTTTGCCATTACGCAGGAGCTTCGCGCCGCAGGGATTGTGACCGAGGCCGACTATCAGGGCCGTTCGCTCAAAGCCCAGTTTAAGCAGGCCGATAAGGTGGGCGCCAAGCTCATCCTGGTCCTGGGCGGCGACGAGCTTGCCGCCGGCAAGGTCAAGGTGCGCGACATGGAGAGCCACGAAGAGGTTCTTGCCGATCTGGCCAACGTCGTCGAGGCGGTTCGCGAGCGTCTGTAGCGCATCTTTTTGAGCTGCGGGCCTGCTAACGTGCCCTGCTCATGGAGAGTAATTGTTACGGGGGTGTTTCGCTTTTATGCGGAATGCCCTCGTTTGCATATGCCGCCCACCGAGAAATACGACCATTTGGGGCAAAAACCCTTGCAATGCAGAAAATACTTTTGTGTGGTAAAGCGCAATCAGTGTCGAAAGTATTTCTCAAGCGCCTATAATGAATACCGCATGTTACGTGCATAGAAGGAGGAATGGGAGGAAACGTGGCTGAGAACCTAAGCAACCAGTCTGTACCCGAAGCCGCGGCGCGCGTCGCTGCCGTGGTCAACCGCCTCGTTAACCGAATCGGCTCGAATGCCGAGTCCAGGGAGCGTCTCGCCGAGATCGAGATCCCCGAGGAGCTGCGCGATAATCTGGCGCTGTTCCTGCGCCTGGAACGTCGTGTGCTTAGCGAGTATGATCCCGAGATCGCGGACCTGTTCGACAAGATTTTGACAGCCGAGATTGTGGTCAATGCTGGCAACCCCGGTAGCCGCGCTGCCGACGAGTCCGTTGACGAACAGGGCGTGCCCACTGCCGACGAGCCCACCGCCGTGGCGTTTCGCGAAGTCGTCGATTTGATTGACAGCCTGCCGCTTGATAAGCAGCAGGTCATCGTTCGCGCCTTTACGAGCTTCTTCCACTTGGCAAACCTGTCGGAGGAGAACTACCGTGTGGCGCAGCTGCGCGAGCGCGAGGCCGGCGCATCGACCGATACCGAGGTCGATCCCGCCAACGAACTCACCGTCGCCTATCACCAGTTGGTAAACGAGATGGGCGTCGAGGGTGCCAATGAGCTGCTCGGCAAGCTCGAGTTCCACCCTGTCTTTACCGCACATCCCACCGAGGCCCGTCGTAAGGCCGTCGAGGGCAAGATTCGCCGTATCTCCAACCTGCTGGAGGAGCGTCCGCGTCTGGGCGGCTCCGACCTGGTGGAGAACGAGCGCCATATGCTGCAAGAGATCGACGCCCTGGTACGCACGAGCCCCATCGCGTTAAAGAAGCCCACGCCGGTCGAGGAAGCCGATACCATCATCGACATCTTCGATAACACGCTGTTCGACGTTATCCCCGTCATCTACCGTCGCTTTGACGACTGGGTGCTGGGCGACAAGGCCGGCACCGTGCCGCCGCTGTGCCCGGCGTTCTTCCACCCCGGCAGCTGGATCGGTTCCGACCGTGACGGCAACCCCAACGTTACCGCCAAGGTGAGCCGCGAGGTCGCCGCCAAGTACTTCACCCACATGGTGCTCAAGCTCGAGGACAAGTGCCGCCGCATCGGCCACAACCTCACGCTCGAGGCCACCTACAGCAAGCCTTCTGCCGAGCTCATTAACCTGTGGAACCATCAGGTCGAGATGAGCCCTCGTTACACGGCCCGCGCCGAGCTGATCTCCGAGCACGAGCCGCATCGCGCCGTCATGCTCGTCATGGCCGACCGCCTGAACGCCACCGTGCGCCGCATCACCGACACCATGTACCACAGCGCCGACGAGTTCCTGGATGACCTGCGCGTCGTCCAGCGTTCGCTTGCTGCCTGCGGTGCCGTCCGTGCCGCCTACGGTCCGGTCCAAACCATCATCTGGCAGGTCGAGTCCTTCGGCTTCCATATGGTCGAGATGGAGTTCCGTCAGCACTCCGTGGTGCACGCCCGCGCCCTCAAGGATATCCACGAGAACGGTATCCATGGCGACCTGCAGCCCATGACGCGCGAGGTCATCGATACCTTCCGCGCTATCGGTTCCATCCAAAAGCGCTACGGCAAGAAGATGGCGCACCGCTACATCATCTCGTTTACCAAGAGCGCCCAGCATGTGGCCGACGTCTTTGAGCTTGCCCACCTGTCCTTTGCACACGAGGAGGATGTCCCCGAGCTCGACGTGATCCCGCTGTTCGAGCAGCTCGAGGACCTCGAGGGCTGCGTCGACGTGCTCGACCAGATGCTTACGCTGCCTGTGGTGCAAAAGCGCCTTGCCCAGACCAACCGCCGCATGGAGGTCATGCTGGGCTATTCCGACTCCTCCAAGGATGCCGGTCCTACCACGGCCATGCTCGCGCTGCACTCCGCGCAGGAGCGCATTGCCAAGTGGGCCGAGAAGAACGATATCGACCTGGTGCTCATGCACGGTCGCGGCGGTGCCGTGGGCCGTGGCGGCGGCCCGGCCAACAAGGCCGTGCTGGCGCAGCCCAAGGGTTCGGTCAACTGCTTCTTTAAGCTCACCGAGCAGGGCGAGGTCATCTTTGCCCGTTACGGCAACCGCACGCTGGCTCAGCGCCATGTTGAGTCCGTTGCCGCCGCAACGCTTTTGCAGTCGGCCCCGAGTGTCGAGAAGACCAACACCGAGACCACGCAGAAGTTCTGGGATATGGCCGAGAAGCTTAACGCCGCAAGCCACGAGCGCTATCTGGACCTGCTGAACACCGAGGACTTTACACCGTGGTTCTCGACCGTGACGCCGCTGACCGAGGTCGGTCTGCTGCCGATTGGCTCGCGTCCCGCCAAGCGCGGCTTGGGCGCCAAGTCGCTCGACGACCTGCGTACCATTCCGTGGATCTTCAGCTGGAGCCAGGCGCGCATCAATCTGGCCGCTTGGTACGGCCTGGGCACCGCCTGCGAGCAGTTGGGCGATCTTGACCAGCTTAAGGCTGCCTACCAGGAGTGGCCGTTCTTCCGTACCTTTATCGACAACATCGAGATGTCGATCGCCAAGACTGACCAGCGCATCGCCAAGATGTATCTGCACCTGGGCGATCGCCAGGATCTGTCCGAGAAGGTCTTCACCGAGATGCAGCTCACGCGTAAGTGGGTCCTTGCCATCGTCGGTGACGAGTGGCCGCTGCAGCGCCGCCGCGTGCTCGGCTGTGCTGTCCGCGTGCGCAACCCCTACGTCGACGCCCTGTCCATCGCCCAGGTTCGCGCCCTTCGCGAGGTGCGTATGAACCAGGACGAGATGGCCGAAGAGAAGAAGGCCGAGTACATGAGCCTGATTCTTTCGACTGTGACCGGCGTCTCGGCAGGTTTGCAGAACACGGGGTAATCGATAGCCCTGTGGCTCTCACCGGGGCCCGATGGGTTTCCCTCTGAATGCGTCCTCGCACTTGAAGCCCCCTTATCCTGCTCCTTCGGAGCTGCGGATAAGGGGGCTTCGTGCTGCGGAATGCATTCAGAGGGAAACCCATCGGGCCCCTTCGTCCTCGGTCTTCAGGGATTAAAGCTGATGATAATAAAGCGCGCCTCGCGTCTTATCGATTGGGATTGAGATGCATGTGGCGCTTCTCGCCTTACGACTGTAGCGGCCGCGGTCCCGTTTGGGATTGCGGCCGTTTTGTTGTGGGTCAAATATGAACGTTGTGTTAATGAGTCGGTGGACGGTGGTGTTTTTCGGTGAGCGGCGAATCCTTCCAACGGTTTATCTAGTGTGTCAGTTGAAAAGGAAGAGGGCGCTCGTCATTGTTTGAATGTGAACTGCCGTTTGACCACAAGACGTTGCATCTGGAGCTCGAGGATAAGAACTTCGCTGGTGTGATGGAGGGTCATCAAAACGAGTTTAAGACCACGAAATCGCAGGAAGAGCTGGTAGAGGAGTCGCTTGCCAATCCTTATGGCTCGCCTTCGCTCGAGGAGCTTTGTGCTGGCAAGAAGGATATCGTCATCATTAGCTCCGATCATACGCGTCCCGTTCCCTCGCGTGTGACGATGCCTATTCTGCTGCATCACATCCATTCTGCTGCGCCCGAGGCTCGCGTGCGTATTCTGGTTGCTACGGGTATGCATCGTCCGTCGACGCACGAGGAGCTCGTCAACAAGTACGGCGAGGAGATCGTTGCCAACGAGGAAATCGTTATGCACGTCGCGACCGATGACAGCATGATGAAAAAGATCGGCACCCTGCCTTCTGGCGGCGAGTGCATCATCAACAAGATTGCTGCCGATTGCGATCTGCTGCTTGCCGAGGGCTTTATTGAGCCGCACTTCTTTGCCGGTTTCTCTGGTAGCCGCAAGTCCGTCCTGCCTGGTATCGCCAGCTACAAGACCATCATGTACAACCACAACGGTCAGTTTGTGAACGATTCCCATTCGCGTGCCGGCAACCTGTGCCACAACCACGTGAGCGAGGACATGTTCGCCGCTGCCGAGATGGCTCACCTTGCCTTTGTGCTTAACGTGGTGCTCAACGGCAAGCACGAGGTCATCGGCTCCTTTGCCGGCGACATCCACAAGGCGCACGAGGCTGGCTGCGAGTTCGTGAAGAGCCTTGCCGGCGTTGAGCCCGTCGAGTGCGAGATTGCCGTCACCACCAACGGCGGCTACCCGCTCGACCAGAACATCTACCAGGCCGTGAAGGGCATGTGCTCTGCCGAGGCCACGCTTCCCGAGGGTGGCGTGATCATCGATGTCGCCGGTTGTGCCGACGGTCACGGCGGCGAGGGCTTCTATCACAACATCGCCGACAACGATCCGGCAGAGTTTGAGTGCGCCTGCATCGACCGTCCTAAGGACGAGACCCTGCCCGACCAGTGGACGAGCCAGATTTTCGCCCGCATCCTGGCGCATCACCCTGTGATCATGGTCACCGACCTGTGCGATCACCAGATGATCAAGGATATGCACATGACGCCGGTCAACACCCTCGAGGAGGCGCTCAAGCTCGCCTTTGAGATGAAGGGTGCTGACGCCAAGGTGGCCGTCATTCCCGATGGCCTGGGTGTTGTCGTCGCGCAGCACTAGTGCGTGGCCTAAACGAATCGTTTTTAACCGACAAGAAAGATAAGGTTTTATGCTTACCAAACTCCTCTGCGAATTCGGCGCAACGGCCCTCATGATCATCTTTGGCGTGGGCGTACACTGCGATACCGTGCTTAAGGGCACCAAGTATCAGGGCTCCGGCCACATGTTTGCCATCACCACCTGGTCTTTTGGCATCTCGGTCGCTCTGTTTATCTTTGGCGGCGCCGTGTGCATGAACCCCGCCATGGTGCTTGCCCAGTGCATCGTAGGCCTGGTGCCGTGGAGCAGCTGCATTCCCTTCATGATTGCCGATATGCTCGGCGGCTTTGCGGGCGCCGTGATCGCGTGGTTGATGTATGCCGATGAGTTCAAGGCTTCCGATGGCGTCGTCGACCCCATTGCCCAGCGCAACATCTTCTCGACCAACCCCACCACCGAGGGTACGAACTACGCCCGTAACTTCTTCTGCGAGGCTATCTGCACCTTTGTGTTCATCAGCGCCATCCTCGCTGCCGCTAACCGCGCCGGCGAGAACGTTCTGATGCTCGCCATCTGCGTCGGCCTGATCGTTTGGGCCGTTGGCATGGGCATGGGCGGCATCACCGGCTTCGCCATGAACCAGGCTCGTGACCTTGGTCCTCGCATGGCCTATCAGGTGCTGCCGATCAAGAACAAGGCTGACAACAACTGGAAGTACGGCCTGCTTGTTCCTGGCATCGCGCCGTTTGTCGGTGCCGCTCTGGCCGCGCTGTTTGTGCATGGTTTCTTGGGCATGTTCTAGTCAAAGGACGGCTCTATAAGGTCCGGGCTCGGTAGGGGTTAACTTTCCAACGCGTCCTCGGACATGCAAAAAGGCTCGCTGCGCACTTCGTGCGGCGAGCCTTTTTGCGTCCTGCGGAGTGCGTTGGAAAGTTAACCCCTACCGAGCCCTGGGCATTCTTGGCTGTGTTCGAACAAGCAAGCCAACATATATATCTGAATTTGGATGTGGTGGGCGCTTGGCTGTTGGGTGCTTTGGAATGCAAGCGGTACTTTGGGAAGGGGCGACGCCTTGGGATGGGATGGGGCGTTTAGTTGAAGAGGGGTTTTATGGCTGAGAGGTAGTCTTTGGCTACGTCGGCTTTGTTTGCTTCGAAGTTGTGCCAGGCCCACCATTGGACCATTCCTACAAAGCTTGAGGCTATGTGGTGTAGTAGGAAGCTTCGGTCCATGGTGCCGGCGGGGCCTGAGGGGTCGACGGGCACGGTTTCGGCTGCTCGTGACATGATGGTCTTGCGTAAGCAGTCGGCGAAGACGCGTGAGCCGGCGCCGGCTACCAGTGCCCGTACACCCTGCCGACGATTCCAGAGGTTGTTGAGGATATGCTCGACCTGTACGAGTGGGTCATCGAGGGGCGTACCGTCATCGTCGAGGGCATGGGTGCAGATATCGCGCACGAGCTCAGCGAGCAGGTCATCTTTGCTCTTGAAGAGCCCGTAGAACGTGGCCCGACCTACGTGGGCACGAGCGATGATGTCGCCGACGGTGATCTTGCCGTAGTCTTTCTCGCACAGGAGCTCGGAGAACGCCGTAACGATGGCAGCGCGGCTTTTTGCCTTGCGGGCATCCATGGCTATGCGTCCGCGTGAACGAGCAGGCAGCGGAGCGTACCGGAGCAACCTTCGTAGGGGCGTTTGCCGGCGCCGTAGCCGACGGCTTCGATGCGGTAGCGTGAGGGCAGTTGGTCGGACGTGCGCAGCGCGGTGACGATGGCGGCGCCCGTCGGCGTCACGAGCTCGCCGGCGACCGGTGCAGGCGTGAGGGCGATATTGCCCGCCTGGCACAGGTTGACGACAGCGGGGACGGGAATGGGCATGAGGCCGTGGGCACAGTGGATGGTGCCGTGACCCTCGGAGAGCGACTCGACCACGATGTCCTCAATACCAAGGTCGTCGAGGCAGATGGCGACAGAGCAGACGTCGACGATGGAGTCGACGGCGCCCACCTCGTGAAACAGGACGGTGTCGGGCGTTTTGCCGTGAGCCTTTGCCTCGGCATCGGCGAGTACGGAAAAAATGGCGAGGGCACGACGCTTGGCACCATCGCTTAGCCGTGAGCCATCGATGATGGCGGTGACATCCGTCAAAGAACGGTGGTGATGGTGGTGGGCGTGATGGTGACCCTCATGGTCATGCTCGTGGCAGTGCTCGTGTTCGTGCTCATCATGGTCATGATGGTGGTGCTCATGCTCGTGCATGTGCTCGGTGCCCGCTTCGTTGCCGTAGAGCCAGGCCATATCGTGATCGTGGTTCTCGAGCCCCTCTGCAAGCTGGACGTCGAAATTGCAGGCGTCGATGCCATGCTTGTTTACGCGCGTCACGGCGATCGAAAAGCCGTCGACCGGCAGCGTGGCGAGCTGTTCGCGTAGGTGCTCCTCGCTGGCGCCCAGGTCGAGCAGGGCCGCGACGGTCATATCGCCGCTGATGCCCGAGGTGCCATCGATGATAAGCGTGTGCTGATGGTTAGACATGGAATGCTCCTTAACGGGCGCGGGGTGTGCCGGCGCTCAGATGATTGATAAGACTTGCCTGGTATGCGGCACCAAAGCCATTGTCGATATTGACGACCGAAACGCCGCTGGCGCAGGAGTTGAGCATGGCGAGCAGTGCGGCTACGCCACCAAAGCTCGCGCCGTAGCCCACGCTGGTGGGAACGGCAATGACCGGACAGCTCACCAGGCCGCCGATAACGCTCGCCAGCGCGCCTTCCATGCCGGCGATGGCGATGACCACCTGTGCCTGGGCAAGCTCCTCGGCATGCGCGAGCAGACGGTGCAGGCCGGCGACACCTACGTCGTAGAGGCGATTGACCTCGTTGCCATAGAACTCGGCCGTCACTGCCGCCTCTTCGGCGACGGGCAGGTCGCTCGTGCCGGCGCAGGCGACGACGATGCGTCCGTTGCCGGTGGGGGAGGGCTTGCCTCCCACGAGGGCGAGCTGTGCGTCCGGGGCATATCCCAGGTCGATGCCGTTGTCGAGGAGCTCCGAGGTGTGGGCTGCCTTTTCGGCGTCCAGGCGCGTGACCAGGATGCGCTCCTGGCCGGCATCGCGCAGTGCTTCGATAATGGCGGCAACCTGCTCGGCGGTTTTACCGGCGCCGTAGACAACCTCGCCGGCTCCCTGGCGCACCCCGCGCGAAAGATCGAGCTGTGCAAAACCCAGGTCGGCGGTTGGCGCCGTCTGGATGCGCGTGAGGGCGTCTGCCGGGGCGACTGCTCCGCCGGCAACATCGCTCAGCAACTGCTCAAGATCTCGCTTATCCATATATGTTCCCTTCGACGGCGCAAAGTCTAGCACTCAAAGGGTATGTTTCCGAACACTAAGACAAAATTGTTCGGAAACTATAGGACAGACTGATTCAATTGTTAGACGGATCGGCTAGTCGCGCAGGATGATGTCCATGGCGAGCATCAGGTTGCGCTCGTCGATGGCAAACGGGGCGGCCTCGCGCGTCTTGGGCTTGGCGCAAAACGCGATGCCCGCGCCCGCGGCCTGAATCATGGGGATGTCGTTGGCGCCGTCGCCGATCGCGACGGTGTGGGCCATGTCGACACCGCACTCAACCGCCCAATCCAGCAGCTGGATGAGCTTGGACTCCTTGGTCACGATGTCTGCCGCCAGCTTACCGGTGAGCTTGCCGTCCACGACCTCCAGGCGGTTAGCGAGGCAAAAGTCGATGCCCGCGGCGGCCACGATCTTGTCGGCGACCTCGTGAAAGCCGCCGCTTACCACGCCGACCTTCCAGCCCTTGCTGTGTGCCGAGCGCACAAGCTCCAGCGCGCCGGGGGTAAACGTCACGCGCTCAAAGGTGCGCTCGAATACGCTCTCATCCAAGCCGGCAAGCAGCCCCACGCGTTCCTCGAGCGCCTGCTTAAAGTCGAGCTCGCCGCGCATGGCGCGCTCGGTGATCTGCTCTACCTGCTCGCCCACGCCGGCCTCCTCGCCCAACAGGTCGATGACCTCCTGGTTGATGAGCGTGGAGTCGATATCCATAACGATGAGGCGTGCGGTCATGACGGGCCTTTCCGAGTGCGGTTGTATTGGGGCACATTGTCGCACGCCGCGCGCTTGGGCGACGGCCAGGCCGCGTCAATTGTTTCGTCTCCGTCAAGTCTTTGGGCAAGAGCTACTTTTTCGCGGCACATCGACGCGGGTGCGATAAGATAGAACGCTATGCCCGGCTGCGCGGTTTACGCAGGCTGGGCAAATCTGTACGACGCCGCCCGGAACGACACGGGGCGGCACAGATCCATAAAGGAGGATCACTGGTATGAGCCAGACCCGTCCCATCGATGAGCATTCCATGCACACCCGTACCTGCGGCGAGCTTCGCTTCGAGAACGTGGGCGAAGAGGTCACCCTCACCGGTTGGGTGAGCCGTCGCCGCGACCACGGCGGCCTTATCTTCTGTGACCTTCGCGACCGCGAGGGCATCACGCAGCTCACCTTCGACCCCGAGCACTCCGACGGCGATGCCTTTAAGATCGCCGAGACCATGCGTCCCGAGTGGCCCATCAAGATCCACGGCGTCGTGCGCGCTCGTGGCGAGGAGACCACCAACACCAAGCTCGCGACCGGCGAGATCGAGGTCCTGACCGACCACGCCGAGGTACTCAATACGTCCGTCACCCCGCCGTTCCAGATCGAGGACGGCATCGAGACCAGCGAGGACACCCGCCTGCGCTATCGCTATCTGGACCTCCGTCGTCCCGAAATGATGGCCAACCTCAAGCTGCGCTCCGACTTCACCTTTGCCATTCGCGAGGCGCTGCACAACCGTGAGTTCATGGAGGTTGAGACGCCCTCCCTGTTCAAGTCCACGCCCGAGGGCGCCCGCGACTTCATCGTCCCCAGCCGCATCCAGCCGGGTAACTTCTACGCCCTGCCGCAGTCCCCGCAGCTCCTGAAGCAGCTGCTCATGGTCGGTGGTGTCGAGCGCTACTACCAGGTTGCCAAGTGCTTCCGCGACGAGGACCTGCGTGCCGACCGCCAGCCCGAGTTCACTCAGGTCGATATCGAGATGTCCTTCGTGGACCAGAACGATGTCATGAGCGCGCTCGAAGAGGTTCTTGCCGATGCTTTCGGTCGCATGGGCGTCGAGATGCCCACGCCGCTGCGCCGCATGAACTACTGGGATGCCATGGACACCTATGGCTCCGACAAGCCCGATACCCGCTATGGCATGCACCTGGTCGACCTGACCGACATCTTTGCCAACTCCAAGTTCAAGGTCTTTGCGACTGCCGCGAACGAGGAGGGCTCTGTCGTCAAGGCCATCAACGCCAAGGGCGCCGGTGCCTGGGCACGTGCCAAGATCGATAAGCTCGCCGGCGTGGCCTCCACGTTTGGCGCCAAGGGCCTGGCCTGGATCGCCTTCCGCGAGGACGGCTCCATCAACAGCCCCATCGTCAAGTTCTTCTCGGACGAGGAGATGGCTGCTCTGCGCGAGCGCATGGACGTCGAGCCTGGCGACCTCGTGATGTTCGCCGCCGGCCCGCGCCTGCTCTCTGACGAGATCCTGGGCGGCATGCGTTCCCACATGGCCAACGCACTCGAGATCAAGCGTGAGGGCCACGACTTCCTGTGGGTCGTCAACTTCCCGCTGTTCCACTGGGATGAGGACCGCAAGGCCTACGCTGCCGAGCATCAGCCCTTCACGCTGCCGACCGAGACCGACATCGCCAAGATCGAGGCCGACCCGCTGGCGGCCGGTTCTTGCACCTACGACTTTGTCATGGACGGCTTTGAGGCCGGCGGTGGCGGTATGCGTATCCACAACGCCGAGATGCAGATGTCCATGCTCAAGCTCCTGGGCTTTACCGAGGAGCGCGCCGAGTCGCAGTTCGGCTTCCTCATGGAGGCCCTCAAGTTTGGTGCGCCCCCGATGGGCGGTTTCGCTCTGGGCCTGGACCGCGTGTGCATGCTGCTCACCGGTTCCGACTCCATCCGCGACGTCATGGCGTTCCCCAAGACGGCCAGCGGCTCCGACCTTATGTCGGGTGCTCCGAGTGCCGTTTCCGGCGCCCAGCTCAAGGACGTCAGCCTGCGCCTGATGTAGGCGAGCGGCTACCTATTGCCAGCAACGAGGGAAGGACGTGTGCCTTCCCTCGTTTTTTGTGAGACGGGGGTGCGCCGGTAACGTACAATAACTACCACGTGGCTGGGTTTGCCGGCCGAATGTGCGATGTCTTGGGAGGGGACATGGTCGAGTTTACGAAGACGATTAAAGATCCGTTGGGATTACATGCCCGCCCGGTTGCGCTGCTCTATGACATCATTGCCAAGCACCGTAGCGACGTGTCGGTCAGCATCGGCGACCGCCATACCGACGGTCGCGATGTCATGGGCCTCATGGCTCTCTACGGCGAGTGCGGCGAGGACATCATCTTTCGCGTTTCGGGCGTAGACGAGGCTTCCTGCGTTACGTCGATCAGAAACCTCTCGCTCTAAGCATGACAGGGCGCGGCAAAGGACAGCTCTTTGCCGCGCCTTTTTGTTTCATATAGGAAACTTTTTCGAAATCTGAATAGGGACCCTTTCCAAAAAGTTAACCACGTGCTAGTTTACTAAAGCGAACATAGACGTGGTTAACTTTTATCGCGTCGATGTTGAGGACGAACTGACGTTAGGAGCCACTCATGTCTTGCGGACCGCAGATGCCGGCCATGCCGCTTTCGATGGTAAAAGCGGGCGAAACCGTGCGCGTGTCTCGTGTAAAGGGCAATGAGGACATGAAGCACCACCTCAAGGACCTCGGCTTTGTCGAGGGCAACGAAATCCACGTGGTGAGCTCGAGTGGCGCCAATATCATCGTCACGGTGCTGGGCGCACGCTTTGGCATCGATTCCAAGGTTGCCATGCACATCATGACCGTCGGTTAGTTCGCAGCATTTCATAAAAACCGAAAGGGGGACAAGAGGATGAAGACGTTGGGTGACGTTAAGGTGGGCGAGAGCTCTACCATCGTCAAGCTTCACGGTGAGGGTGCACTTCGCCGTCACCTTATGGACCTGGGCCTCATCAAGGGCACTTCGTTCAAGGTCGTGAAGGTTGCACCGCTCGGTGATCCGGTCGAGATCAACGTGCGCGGCTACGAGCTTTCCATCCGCAAGGAGGAGGCGGCCGTCGTCGAGGTCCAGTAAGGGCTCGCGACGTGTATTTCTGCAGATAAAGTTAGGTATTTCTAACTTAATGCTGCAACTTTGAAGCACATTATCCAGCTTGCGCGGAGAAAGCAGCGCAGGCACACAAGGAAGAAGGATTGAATGGCGGATTCTCAGATCCATGTCGCGCTGGCGGGTAACCCCAACTGCGGCAAGACCACGCTTTTCAACCTGATCACCGGCGCCAACGGCTACGTTGGCAACTGGCCCGGCGTCACGGTTGAGAAAAAGGAAGCCAAGCTCCTAAGCGACAAGAACGTTACCATCACGGACCTCCCTGGCATCTACTCGCTTTCCCCCTACAGCCCCGAGGAGCAATGCTCGCGCGATTACCTCATGAGCGGCGAGCCCGATGTTGTCGTCCAAGTTGTCGATGCCACCAACCTCGAGCGTAACCTGTACCTGACGCTTCAGGTTATCGAGACCGGCCTGCCCGTGGTTGTTGCCCTCAACATGGCCGACTTGGTCGAGAAGAACGGCGACAAGATCGACACGGACAAGCTCTCCAAGAAGCTCGGCTGCCCGGTCATGATGATCTCGGCTCTTAAGAACAAGGGTATCAAGGAGCTGTTCGAGCAGGTCAAGAAGTCTGCTGCTTCCAAGGGCCAGGTGCCGGAGCACAAGTTCGATTCCTCCATCGAGGACGTTCTTGACCACATCGAAAACAATCTGCCTGCGAGCGTTCCCGCTAACAAGCGCCGCTATTACGCCGTCAAGCTGTTCGAGCGTGATGCGGACGCCTGCAAGCTCATCAACCTCACCAAGGAGAAGGCCGCTCGCGTCGAAGAGCTGGTCGCTCAGTGCGAGCAGGACTGCGACGATGACGCCGAGTCCATCATCACCGGTGAGCGCTACGGCGTGATCGCACACATCATCGACGAGTGCCTCACCAAGGCCCCGGCCAAGATGAGCACCTCCGAGAAGATCGACCGTGTGGTTACCAACCGTATCCTGGGCCTGCCGATCTTTGTGGTCATCATGTTCTGCGTGTACTACATCGCCGTTTCCACCTTGGGCGGCACGGTGACCGACTTCACCAACGACCAGCTCTTCGGCACCGACGGCTGGTATGTGCTCGGCCAGGGCCGCGATGCTTACGATGAGGCTGTCGAGGCCGCGGGTGACGACGCCGACTCGGTCGACCCGGCACAGTACGGCCCCTATGTCCCGGGTATCACCACCATGGTGCACGACGCCCTCGTGGCGGGTGGCACCGAGGACGGTGGCCTGGTCGATTCGCTGGTCTGCGACGGTATCGTTGGCGGCCTGGGCGCCATCTTCGGCTTTGTGCCGCAGATGTTCCTGCTGTTCGTGATGCTGTCCTTCCTGGAGGACTGCGGCTACATGGCCCGCGTCGCCTTTATCATGGACCGCGTGTTCCGCCGCTTTGGCCTGTCCGGTAAGTCGTTCATCCCCATGCTCGTGTCCTCGGGCTGCGGCGTCCCCGGCGTCATGGCCACCAAGACCATCGAGAACGAGAAGGACCGCCGCATGACGGTCATGACCACCACGTTCATCCCCTGCGGCGCCAAGCTGCCGATCATCGCCCTGCTCATGGGCTCCATCATTGGCGATTCTTCCACCACGGCCGCGTGGATCAGCCCGCTCTTCTACTTCCTGGGCGTCTTTGCCGTCATCGCCTCGGGTCTCATGCTCAAGAAGACCAAGCTCTTTGCCGGTCGCCCGACGCCGTTCGTTATGGAGCTTCCTGCCTACCACTTCCCGGCGATCCGCTCTTGGGCGCTGCACGTGTGGGAGCGCTGCTGGGCCTTTATCAAGAAGGCCGGCACGGTCATCTTCGCGTCCACCGTCGTGGTTTGGTTCCTCTCCAACTTTGGTAGCTATAACGGTTCCTTTGGCTTCCTGCCTGCGATGGACGGCATCCCCGAGGAGTTCACGGACTTCTCTGTGCTCGCCATGCTGGGCAACCTGGTTGCCTGGATCTTCGCCCCGCTCGGCTTTAGCACCTGGCAGGCAACCGCGCTGACCGTCTCTGGCCTTGTCGCCAAGGAGAACGTCGTCGCCACCGCCGGCTCGCTGCTGTCCGTCGCCGACGCGGGCGAGACCGACCCGAGCCTGTGGACCGCGTTCGCCGGCATGTTCCCGACTATGGGCGCCTGCGTTGCCTTCGGCGCCTTCAACCTGCTGTGCGCTCCGTGCTTTGCCGCCATTGGCACCATCCGCAACCAGATGGATTCCGGCAAGTGGACCGCGATTGCCATCGGCTACGAGTGCGCCTTTGCTTGGGTGATCGCCCTGTTCATCAACCAGTTCTACAACCTGCTTGTGCTGGGACAGTTTGGTTTCTGGACGATTGTTGCCGTCGTGCTGCTCGTTGCGATGCTCTTCCAGATTTTCCGTCCCATGCCTAAGTTTGCTTGGACGGACGAGGACGAGACCAACACTGCTTCTGCTGCAGTTTCTGCTTAAGTCCGAATAAGGATTAACCCCTTTCCATGAGCCCGGGTGTCCCAGCGACCCCGGGCTTTTTGTGCATGGGAGACAGATTACTTTGCCCCAGAAGTTAAGATATGGCGTTTCCGCAGATAAAACCGACCAAAATAAACCTGTCCCTTTTTGGTAGGTGGAGAATGGGGTAAAGTAAGTGGTGGTTAACTAGAGGAGGCTTGCTATGGCACCTATCGATATTGTTGTACTGGCTGTTATCGGCGTTGCGTTTGTCGCCGTGTGCGTGCGCATCTACCGCAAGGGCACCTGCGCCGACTGCGCTCAGGGTGGCGTTTGCACGGGGCATTGCTCTAACAAAAAGACGTGCGCTGCACTTAAGGGCGTAGACAAAATCGCCGAAGACTTGGGTCGCGGTATCAAATAAGGTCCGGACATCCAAGCGCTCCGCGGGCATCCGTTCGCGGGGCGCTTTGTGCATTTGAGGGAGAGCACGGCGAGTCGAAGAGTATTTTTGGGGTATCGTTAACTGGACTATTAATTGGCAACTTATCTATAACGGAGTAACCGCATGAGCGCTCGCGTAACCATGAAGGACATAGCCGCCGAGCTTGGCGTTTCCATCAATACCGTGCACAAGGCTCTGACGGGAAAGGCCGGCGTGAGCGAATCCGTGCGCGCCAAGGTGAACGCTAAGGCCGAGGCCATGGGCTATCACCGCAACACAAGTGCCTCAAGCCTGCGCCGCAAGGATATCAATCTGGTGTTTTGCCTGCCCCGCGCATCGCGCGAGGGAGCGTACTTTTTCCGTTACCTGTGGGAAGGCTGCAATCGCTTTGAACAGGAGGTCATCGACCGGGGCATTACGGTTGAGCGCGTTGAATTTGGCGTGGGCGGCTACGCTGATGCACTCGAGCAAATCGACGAGCGTCTGCAGGTGGGCGAGAAGATTGATGGCTTGCTCGCCTATGCGCCGGGCGACGATCGTGCGACTGAGCTTTTGGGGCAGATCGCCGAGGCGGGCGTGACGATTGAGCTTGTCGACGGCGACCGTCCGCATTTGAATCGTTTGGGTGCGAGCTTGGCCGATTATTCGACGGCAGGCAGCCTTATGGCCGAGCAGGCGGCAAACCTGGTCCATGCTTCTGGGGCCGACGCCCGCGTGCTCCTTTTGACAGGCGACCCATATACCGATTCGCACTATCTAACCGCCCGCGCCTTCCACAATTACCTGCGCGAACGTGATATTCCATGGCAGGTTGAGGATCTTGCAGGTGCCCATGCGCAAGTCAAACAACTCGAACATGAGCTCGAAAAGCGCTTGAGTGCGCCGGACGCCCCCGAACTTATCTGTAGCGTTTTTGCCGTTGGTTCCGAAGTGGTTGCCGACGCGCTCGTCTCGACCGACAAGGCCGGTCGGGTCATGGTGATCGGCAACGACCTGTTTCCCGAAAGCGCCCTGGCCTTGCGCCGCGGTATCTTTACCAATATTGTCTATAAGGACCCGACGAGCCTGGCGTATCGCGGCGCCAAGACACTGGGCAATTATTTGCTGTGGGGAAGGACCCCGACGGAGCCCGTCCAGAAGGGCGCCGTCGAGATGGTATTTGCCAGCAATGTCGACCGCTACTGCGAACTTGCGGGTATTTAGCCGATTGAGCAGGTACCCCCTCTTGCGACGTGCATTTTTGGGAGTATTCAGCATTGGCATGCCCTGAATGAGGTGCAGAACGACTGTTTTAAGTGCCCCCGATGGCGTAATTTGCCATCGGGGGCACTTTTTATGCCGATCGGGCGCCATCTGCGTTCCAAATAGGACGCTGAGGATGGCGCACGGCGCGCTCCAATGCTGAATACTCCCAAAAATGTACGTCGGGACATGACCCACCTGAGCAAAAGCGCTCAAGTTCGGTGTTCGGGGACGCCAACCGGTCCGCAATGCATGCAAGTCACAGCTCCGGCAACCGTTGAACGGGCAAAACCTACCGTTCACCCCATGGTTGTTAGGTGAACGTTCACCTTTTGAGTCGTAATGGATTAGTATGGTGAACGTTCACCTAGAGGATGACGAGCGTATTGTGCGCCCGCTCCGCAAACAAAGGGGTTGTTTGATGAAAAACTTCATGGACGATCAGGATTTCCTGCTGAGCACCAAGACCGGCGAGGAGCTGTTCCACAACTTTGCCGAGGGCATGCCCATCGTCGACTACCACTGCCACATTTCTCCCAAGGAGATTTGGGAGGACAAGCGTTTCGAGAACATCACCGAGGTTTGGCTGGGCGGCGACCACTACAAGTGGCGCCTGATGCGTGCCAACGGCGTCGACGAGCGCTTTATCACTGGCGACGCCCCTGCTCGCGAGAAGTTCCAAAAGTGGGCCGAGACCCTGGGTCGCTGCGTCGGCAACCCCGTCTTTGAGTGGAGCCACCTGGAGCTTAAGCGCTACTTTGGCTACGAGGGCGTCCTCAACGGCAAGACTGCCCAGGAGGTTTGGGACCTTGCCAACGCCAAGCTCGCCGAGGCCAGTTTCACCTGCCGCAACCTGATCAAGCAGTCCAACGTCCGCATGATCTGCACTACTGACGACCCCGCCGACAGCTTTGAGTGGCACAAGAAGATTGCCGCCGACGACAGCTTTGACGTTCAGGTCGTTCCCGCCATGCGCCCCGATGCCGCCCTGCGCATCGAGCGCGGCCAGGAGTTTGCCGACTACTGCAAGCACCTCTCCGAGGTTGCCGGCGTTGAGGTCAGCGACTTTGAGGGCATGAAGGCTGCGATTTCCAAGCGCTACGACGTTGCTCACGAGCTGGGCTGCCGCGCATCCGACCACGCACTCGACTACGTTATGTACGTCCCGGCTACCGCCGACGAGATCGAGGCTATCTTTGCCAAGGGTCTGGCTGCCGAGCCGCTTACCGAGGAAGAGGTCCTCAAGTACAAGACTGCCTTTATGCAGTTTGTCGCTGGCGAGTATGTCCGTCTGGGCTGGGCCATGCAGCTGCACTTTGGCTGCAAGCGCGACAACAATCGCGCCATGTTTGCCAAGCTCGGTCCCGATACCGGCTACGACTGCATCTCCAACTACACGCCGTCCGACCAGCTCGCCGATTTCCTCAACTCCATTCAGGAGACTTGCGGCCTGCCCAAGACCATCCTGTACAGTCTGAACCCCATCGACAACACCATGATCGATACCGTGATGGGCTGCTTCCAGGAGGCTCCGACTGCCGGTAAGATCCAGAACGGCTCCGCCTGGTGGTTCAACGACAACGAGGTCGGTATGCGCGAGCAGCTCACGGCTCTGGCTAACGAGGGCGTGCTGGGCAACTTTGTGGGCATGCTTACCGATTCCCGCTCTTTCCTGTCCTATCCGCGCCACGAGTACTTCCGTCGCGTGCTGTGCAGCGTGATCGGCGAGTGGGTCGAGCAGGGCAAGTACCCGGCCGACATGGAGCTGCTGGGCAGTATCGTGCGCGACATCAGCTACAACAATGCGGTCCGCTACTTTGGCTTTGACCTGGACACCGACGAGGCCTAAGCCCGCATCGAATCACATCGAACCCTGGGCGCCGTTGCCACACGCGGAGCCCCGTTTTGCTTGCACGCTAACAAACATCTAAGGAGACACATAGATGGAGAACATCAGCTACGATGCGCTCGAGAAGATCGGCTACAAGGGCTATTTGCTGCCCAAGGATGCTCCCGAGAAGGTTTTGCAGTTTGGCGAGGGCAATTTCCTGCGCGCCTTCGTCGACCGCTTCTTTGACATGGGCAACGAGGCCACCGGCTGGAACGGCAAGGTCGTCATGGTGCAGCCCATCAGCGGTGCCTTTGGCTTTGCCGACGGTATCAATGCCCAGGACGACCTGTACACCGTGCTGGTGCGCGGCAAGGAGAACGGCAACACGGTTGACGAGTCCCGCGTGATCAGCGCCTGCAGCCGCTGCCTTAACCCGTATCGTGAGGACGACTATCGCGCCATGATGGAGGTCGCCGTCTCCGACGACCTAGAGATCATCGTCTCCAACACCACCGAGGCCGGTATCGCCTATGACCCGTCCTGCAAGGCCGACGACATGCCACCTGCGAGCTTCCCCGCCAAGCTTGCCCAGGTGCTCCACACCCGCTGGGCTGCCGGTAAGCCGGGCGTCATCGTCCTCGCTTGCGAGCTCATCGATCACAACGGCGAGGAGTTGCTGCGCATCATGAACCAGTATGTGAGCGACTGGGGCTGGGAGGACGAGTTTGCGCAGTGGATGGCTAACGACTGCACCGTCTGCACCACGCTCGTCGACACCATCGTCCCCGGCCGCATCCGCGATCCTAAGGAGGCCGCGGCGGTTGCCGAGCGTCTGGACTACGAGGATCCCTTCCTGGCCGTGCGCGAGCCCTTCCAGATGTGGGGCATCCAGGGCGACGAGTCGCTTGCCGAGAAGCTTCCCTTTGTGAAGGCTGGTCTTCCGGGTGTCTTTGTGACTCCCGACGTCACCCCGTACAAAAAGCGCAAGGTCCGCATCCTCAACGGTGCCCATACCGCCTTCGTTCCGGGTTCCTGGGTTGCCGGCTTTGATATCGTGCGCGACTGCATGCATGACGAGACCATTCGCGGCTTCATGAACACCATGCTCTACGACGAGGTCATTCCGACGCTTGCCGCCGACTTGGATGTCGAGGACTGCAAGGCCTTTGCCGCCGCCGTCGAAAACCGCTTCGACAACCCGTTTATTGATCATGCGCTGCTCTCCATCTGCCTCAACTCCACGGCTAAGTGGCGCGCTCGCGACCTGCCCACGCTCAAGGACTACGTTGCCGAGACCGGCAACCTGCCCAAGTGCCTGGCGACGAGCCTCGCTACGCTCATCTCCTTCTACACGCAGGAGCTCGTGTCCCGCGAGGGCGACGGCCTGCACCTGCGTCGCTCCGACGGCACCGAGTACACCGCTCAGGACGACGCCTTCGTACTCGATTTCTACGCCGCCCACGCCGGTGCCGACGATGCCCAGCTGGTGCACGACGTGCTCACCAACGAGCAGATGTGGGGCGAGGACCTTACGCAGATCGCCGGTCTTGAGGAGTTTGTCGTCAGTGCGCTCGCCGTCGTGCGCACCGAGGGTGCCAAGCAGGCCTTCGCCAACGCTCAGGCGTAAATTTCCGGCGCAGACGCGGGCGCGGGACGGCGTGCCCGCGTCTCGACTTCTGCTCAACCTGTAGGGTTAGGACCATTTGCAATGAACACTATCCAGATCAATCCGGCCGACAACGTGATCGTCGCGCTGTCGCCGCTTGCCAAGGGCACCGCCGTCGCGGTTCCCGGGGTGGGCGAGGTCGTGGCCGCGGAGGATATTCCGCAGGGCCATAAGATGGCGGTGCGCTCGATTGCCGCCGGCGAGGACGTCATTAAGTACGGCCTTCCTATCGGACACGTGACGGGCGATGTCCAGCCCGGTCAGTGGCTCCACACGCACAATGTGAAGACCAACCTTTCGGGCGAGGTCGAGTACACCTACAACCCCACGCATCCGGTCGTTGAGTCGGTTGAGCCCGAGACCTTTATGGGGTTCCGCCGCGCCGACGGTCGTGCCGCGACGCGCAACGAGCTGTGGATCATCCCCACGGTCGGCTGTGTCAACGAAGTCGCCCGTGCCATGTGCGAGCAGGCCCAGGATCTGGTCGATGGCTCGCTGGAGGGCGTCTACTACTTCCCGCATCCGTTCGGTTGCTCGCAGACCGGCGCCGACCATGTCCAGACGCGTCGTCTGCTGGTGGCGCTCTCGCGTCACCCTAATGCGGCCGGCGTGCTGTTCCTGTCGCTCGGTTGCGAGAACTGCACACACCAGCAGGTGCTCGACGAGCTCGGTGACTTCGATCACGAGCGCGTTCGCTTTCTCACCTGCCAGGATGTAGCCGACGAGCAAATCGAGGGCCACAAGATTCTGGCCGAGCTGGCAGACCTGGCAAAGCAGTCCAAGCGCGAGCCCATTCCGGCCTCCGAGCTGGTCATTGGTCTTAAGTGTGGCGGCTCCGACGGTCTTTCGGGCATTACCGCCAACCCCACGATCGGTCGCGTGAGCGATATGGTCGTCGCCCGTGGCGGCACGTCGGTGCTTACCGAGGTGCCCGAGATGTTTGGCGCGGAGAGCATCCTGCTCGACCGTTGCGAGAACGAGCAGGTCTTTAACGCTGCCTCCGACATGCTCAATGGATTTAAGGACTACTTTATTAGCCACGGCGAGGTCGTTTATGAGAACCCGAGTCCCGGCAACAAGGACGGCGGTATTACCACGCTCGAGGACAAGAGCTGCGGCTGCGTGCAAAAGGGCGGATCTGCCCCCATCGTCGACGTGCTGCCGTATGCCGGCCAGGCAACTAAACACGGCCTGAACATGCTGTGCGGTCCGGGCAACGACATGGTATCCACCACGGCGTTGACGGCTGCCGGCTGCCACGTGATTCTGTTCTCGACTGGCCGCGGCACACCGTTTGGCGCGCCGGTGCCTACGCTCAAGGTGTTCACCAATCAGCGTTTGTGTGACCACAAGGCCAACTGGATGGACTTTAACGCTGGCGTGATTGCCACAGGTGAGCGCACGCTCGACGAGGCAGCCCACGATCTGTACCAGCTGGTGCTGGAGACGGCGAGCGGTAAACTTACGAGTGCCGAGCGCCGTGGCTGTCACGAGATCAGTATCTGGAAGGACGGCGTCTGCCTGTAGTGGCAAACAAGTCCGTATAGGGCGCTATTGACCATGGCTCCGTCGGGAGTGTTCCCGGCGGGGCCATTTTGTTCTGTCTGTTATGGCGCGTCTTTATAGGGGCACGAGGGGCGAAATAAGAAACGTTCACCTAATTGCTCAAAAAGCATAACCCAGTTAATGCCCCTGTAATCGAGATTGTTTCGAGTTATATATCCGTTCAGCGATAAAAAACGACCGTTCAAGGATATTATTCAAGTGAACGTTCACCTATCATAAGTAATCGCGCATAATCTAGCTAAACGTTCACCTTACCAGTGGACGACATACAGACAGACGTCGGTATGGACTCCAGTGTCTTGTTACAAGACAATCGAGAAAAGAGAGGGAGCTCGATGACTAATAAGATCGGAAAAAAGCGTAAGATCACATTCTGGACGCGCTTGGGCTTTGGTATGGGCGGTATGCTCAATTCCGGTGCCCTGACCTTTACGCACAGCTACATGGTGCTGTTCCTGTCCACGGAGTGTGGCCTGTCCGCAGGCGAGGCTGCACTGATCAGCTCGTTTGCCATCTATGTCAACGCCATTCTTTGCCCGCTGATGGGTTTTGTGGCCGATAACTTCTATGCCACCAAGATTGGCCGCATCTTTGGTCGTCGTCGTTTCTGGATCTTGCTGGCCATCCCGATGATGATCGCCGAGCCGCTCATCTTCGTGGCTACGCCGTTTGGCTTCCCGTACTACTTTGTGCTGTACCTGATCTACAACGTCGCGTACACGTTCTGCACCGCCAACCTTTCGCCGCTTACCATCGAGATGACCGACGACTTTAAGGAGCGTACGTACCTCACCGGCTACAAGCATCTCTTTGGTAACGCCGCCGGCTTCCTGATGGCTGCACTCGTCGGCTTTGGCTTTGGCACCTTCGGCGAGACCAACCCGTTCAGCTACTTCATCATTGCTACGGTCAACGCTTCGGTCATGGCAATCTCGCTGCTCTGCGTGTACCTGTCCACGTGGGAGCACACCCCCGAGGAGGTCGCTCAGGAGAAGATCGAGAGCGTCGGCGAGGGCATCAAGAAGTTCTTTATCGACGTTATCTCCACCTTCCGCAACAAGTCCTTCCGCAAGGTCCTGTATGCACAGGTCTCCACGAAGCTCGCTGCTGCCTGCTGGTCTGCGTGCCTGTCCTTCTTCATCGTCTACTGCCTGCAGATTCCTAAGTCCTACGAGTCCGTGATGGAGATGCCTGGCAAGGTCGTCGCTATCGTCTGCACCGCCATCTGGGTCGCCCTCATGGCCAAGAAGGGCTTCCACAAGTCTTGGTACCTGGCAAATGTCGGTTGCGCTGCGTGCATCATCGCCTTCAACTACTTCGCCTTTGGTCAGATCAACGGCACCTCCACGGTCGCCATCGCCATGATCGCCTACCCCATCATCTTCGCCATCTGGAAGTTCTTCTACGTCGGCTTCCAGTACCTGCCCGATGTTCTGCTCAACTACATCCCCGATGTCGATGAGCTCATCACCCTGCGTCGTCGCGAGGGTATCTACAGCTCCGCTCAGCAGCTCTGCCAGCAGATCGCCCAGGCTATCGCCGTCAACGTATGGGCTATCGTCCTTGCTGCCTCCGGCTTCATTCAGACCGCCGGCAATAGCGACGCCGTGACCCAGCCCGCTACCGTGCCTCTGTATATCTGCGGCTACATGATCATCGGCTGCGCCGGCTTCTTCCTGCTTGCAGCCGTCCTTGCCCGCGGCATCAAGATCGACAAGGAGCAGTGCGACGTCCTTTGCGACGAGATTCACCGAGTCAAGGAGGGTGGCAAGATGGCCGACGTCAAGCCCGAGGTCAAGGCGCTTTGCGAGGAGCTCTCCGGCTTTAAGTACGAGGACTGCTTTGCCCACAACAACGTTGGCTTCCAGGACGGTAGCGTAACTCCCGCCGAGTAAGGCCGACATATCGTCCAAATCACAGGGCCGTGCCACCGGAATTCCGCCGGCAGGCACGGCCCTTTTTCAACAGCGTACAATTTGCCTTTAGAGCATCTTTTTGAGGGAGAAACCCATGGAGACGAACGTTATCTGGCGCAACGCCCGCGCGGCCGTGATCGAGCTTGACGACGGCGGTTACTTTACCTGCGCCGATACGTGGGAGATCTTTGTCAACGACGAGCCCGCCGGTACCACGAATACGGTCGAGACCTATGTCGACGGCCTGACCCCCGGCAAGCGCAACCTGGTTCGTTTTGTTTGTGGCGAGCGTGAGCTGAGCGTAGGTGTCACCACGCCGGCTGAGCCCTTTACCATCAACGTTCGCGACTGTGGCGCCAAGGGCGATGCCGAGCATGATGACACCACCAACATCCAGGCTGCCATCATGGCCTGTCCCAAGGACGGGCGCGTGCTGATTCCCGCCGGTAGCTATCGTATCAAGTCCCTCTTCCTTAAGAGCAATATCAACATCGAGCTCGCCGACGGGGCAGTGCTGCTGGCCCGCCACGATCGTGCCGCGCTTGCCTACATTCCGGGCACGGTCACGGGCAACGAGGGCGCCGGTTATGCCGGTACCGATATGCTGCCCCTGGGCCGCTGGGAAGGGGAGAGCTTCTCGACCTACTGTTCTACCTTTACGGGTCTGGGCGTGCACGACGTGTACATCTATGGTCGCGGCGCGATTGACGGTCAGACCGATTTTGCCGAGGACAACTGGTGGAACAAGGACTTTAAGAACATCTTCCGTCCCGAGGAGGGCCGCGAGGTCGCCCGTCCGCGCATGATCTTCCTGTCCGAGTGCCAAAACGTGAGCCTTGCCGGCTTTACCGTGCGCAACAGCCCGGCGTGGAATATCCATCCCGTCCTGTGCGAGCATGTCGACGCGCTTTGCCTGTCGATCGAGGGTCCCAAGAACTCCCACAACACCGACGGTTTCGATCCCGAGAGCTGCGGCTTTGTCCGCATCCTTGGCTGTCAGTTCTCGGTGGGCGATGACTGCATCGCCATCAAGAGCGGCAAGCTGGGCATTGAGCCCGAGCTTCGTCCCGCTACGCACGACGTGCTGATCTCTCACTGCTACATGCACGATGGTCACGGCGCCGTGGTCCTGGGTTCAGAGGCCGCTGGCGGCATCAAGGACCTTACCGTGAGCAAGTGCCTCTTTGAGCGCACCGACCGCGGCCTGCGCGTCAAGACCCGCCGCGGGCGCGGCAAGGATGCCGTCAACGAGGGCATTACCTTTGAGCACATTCGCATGGACGAGGTGCTCACGCCCTTCGTGGTCAACTCCTTCTACTTCTGTGACAAGGACGGCAAGACCGATTACGTGCAGTCTCGCGAGGCGCTGCCTGTCGACGACCGCACGCCCGGCTTTGGTGCCACGACGTTTTGCGATATCGAGGCCACCAACTGCCATGCTGCCGCGGCCTATATCACGGGTCTGCCCGAGAGCAAAGTAACGCGTCTGACGTTCCAGGATGTCCACGTGACCTTCGCGCCGGATGCCGAGCCCTTTGTTCCGGCCATGGCCTGTGGCGTTGAGCCCATGGTGCGTCAGGGCATCATCGCGCAAAACGTCAAGGTACTCGACCTGCAAAATGTGGTGATCGAGGGCCAGGACGGCGAGGAACTGCAGCTCCAGAACGTCGACAAGGTTATCCGTGCGTAGGCGTTTGCTCCTAAACAATTACATTCGGTATGTCGCGGCGCGCGATGGGCAGGGCCTTCCCGACCCATTGCGCGAACTTTTTATATGCCGAAACTGCAACGTAGACGGTCTACGACGAAAGGACGCGGTGACTGATGATGAGTGAGAAACGATTTTTTGAGGTTTCGCTCGAGCGTGCGGGGACATATCACAGTATCTCTAAGGCCTTGGAGGCAATTGACGAATCCTGTCCGAATGACGGACGGCCGGTGACAATCCATATCGAGCCGGGTGAGTACCGCGAACGGGTCGAGATTCGTCGCTCGCATGTGACGATTGAGGGAGAGACGGCCGACAGCGTGCGTATCGTGGGCAGCCTGGGTGCCAAGATGCCTTCGGAGGACGGCTCGGGCGTCGACGGCACGCTCGGCACGTTTAGGACCTATACCGTTTTGGTCGATGCCGACGACGTACGGCTCGAGAACCTCACGATCGAAAACGATGCGGGCGATGGGCGCGAGATCGGTCAGGCGATTGCCCTGTATGCTGATGGCGACCGTCTGGTTGTCGATGCCTGCTGCATTAAGGGACACCAAGACACGCTGTTTTTGGGTCCGCTGCCGCCGTATGAGGCCAAACCGGGCGGGTTTATAGGACCCAAACAGTATGCGCCGCGCCGGGTGGGGCGCCAGTATTTTCGACGTTGCCGGATCGAGGGCGATGTCGACTTTATCTTTGGCGGCGCGCGTGCCTACTTTGAGGGGTGCGAGATTCGCTCGCTCAACCGCGATATGGACGTGAACGGCTACGTGACGGCGGCGTCGACGCCCGAAGGCGAGCCGCACGGCTTTGTGTTCCACGGCTGTTCGTTTACAGCTCCGGATGGCGTGGCGCCGGATTCGGTCTACCTGGGTCGTCCTTGGCGCGAATGGGCGCAAACTGTGCTGATCGATTGCTGGCTGGGGCGACATGTCAAGCGCGAAGGCTGGTGGGATTGGAATAAGCCGGCGGCACACAACTGCGTGCAGTATGCTGGCGCGATTCTGCATGGGCCGGCGGGTGATACTACCGGCTGGGTGCCGTGGGCGAATGAACTCGATGTGATGGCTGCCGCCGGGTACGCTCGCGAGCAGGTGCTTGCCGGTGGGGATGGCTGGGATCCCGAGGGCGGCGACGGTGATGCGGTTGAGACGGCTGAACTGTCTGCCAACGGCCGCACCGTGCACATCGAGACGTACTGCGAAGACGAACCTGCGCTGCGTGCCCGGCTGAAGCGCGAGGGGCGTTCGGCTGCTTTTACGGGCAAGACTCCTGCAGATTTTGAGACATGGAAGATTGCGACCAGGACTCGTCTGTACGATGTTTTGGGCCTTTCGCTTATGGACCGCGTCCCGATTGAGATTCGTGAGCTCAGCCGCGTGCGGGTTGCCGGCGGCATCGTGCGCACTCATGCGATGTTGCAGGTCGAGCGCGATGTTTGGATGCCGTTCTACCTGTTGGAACCGTCTCATCCTAAGCTTGATGAGCGGGGACTCAAACGCTGTTATATCTGCCCGCATGGCCATCAGGGAGCGGGTGCAGCAAGCGTAGCCGGTGTTGCGGGCGTGCCGGCTGTCGATGATGCCGTGCGTAAGTTCAATTACGACTACGGTCTGCGTTTGGCACGCATGAGTTACGTAACCGTCTGTCCTGATGCGCGCGGTTGGGGATACCGTCGTGACTGGAAGGGCCAAGGCGATGACGAGAACAGCTACCTGCGCGGTACGTGTCTGAATCAAGCACGTATGGCCGAGCCGCTGGGTCTTACGGTTGCGGGCCTCAACGTCTGGGACAACATGCGCTTGATCGATTACTTGGAGGCGCGCGGCGACATTGCCATGGATGACTTGGGTTGCTTTGGTTTTTCGGGTGGCGGCTACATGACGTTGTACCTGGCCGCACTCGACCCGCGTGTGCGCAAGGCGTTTGTCTCGGGCTATCTGTATGGTGTCGGTGATTCGCTGCTGCATCTCAATGGCAATTGCAGCTGCAACTACACACCCGGACTTTGGCGCTTACTCGACATGGGCGATATTGCCTCGCTCATCGCGCCGCATCCGCTGTTGGTGCAGAGCTGCGAAGAGGATCATCTGAACGGTGCGCGCGGGCTGAAAAATGTTGACGAGCAGCTCAAGATCGTGCGCGATGCCTACAAGTTGCTGGGTCGCAGAGATGGCCTGCGGCACGAGGTGTGTCCGGGTGAACACCATCTGGGCGTGGCACATCTTGCCGAGGATATCGAATGGCTCGATTCGCACGTTGCGGAATGCGCCCCCGTGCATAGCCCCTCGGCATGCTGCGAATAAACGGTACGTTCCTGTATGACCGCCGATGGGCGGATGAGGAGAAGATTATGGAAACGAAGAGCTTGAGTGAATCGACCATTTGCTGCTTTGGCGACTCAACGACCTGGGGCGACAACGGCTGCGGTGGGGGAGGCAACGACATCTCGTGGACCTCGCATTTGGGCGCGTTGCTGGGAGGCGCGGTCATCGAGAACTTTGGCATCAAGGGTTCGCGTATCGCCATCAAGGCCGACCGCAGCGATTCGTTTGTCGAGCGCCTGGACGGCATCGGCAATGCGGCTGATATCTACATCGTCTTTGGCGGCGTCAACGACTTTAGCCGCAACGTGCCGCTTGGCGAGTTGGGCAGTACCGATGTGCACGAGTTCTATGGTGCACTCGATTACCTGATCCGCACCATCACGGCGCGTTCGCCCCAGGCAAAGCTTGTGTTTATGACGCCGTGCAAGACGAGCGGTAAGCACGAGAAGGATATCCCGGCAAGCGATGAGCTCAATCACCTGGGGTTGACGCAGGTCGCCTACGTAAAGGCGATGCTCGAGGTCTGTGACCGCTACTCCGTTCCGGTGATTGACCTGTATGCGCAAAGTGGCATCAGCCCGTTTTTGCCAGAGCACCGCGAGCTCTATATGCCGGACGGTCTGCATTACAGTCCTGCCGGCTATGAGCGCCTGGCGCATCGCATCGCCGCGGGTCTCACCGCCGTTTGCCGCTAAAAGTCTGCCGTTCGCGAGGAATATAGGGTTAACGTTCACCCTATATTCCTCGTTCGCGTTACACTAGGGGTAACGTTCACCTATCGTTTATGTCAGAGGGGACAGCAATGGGTTGCAATCAAATCCTGGACCGTTATATCGAGCAGTTGATCGAAACCTCTACGCCGCAGGCGCCGGCTTGGAATATCGAAAAGATTCGCGCCGGCAAGGAGAACACCTGGAACTATATCGACGGCTGCATGATCAAGGCGCTCATCGAGCTGTACGAGATCACGGGTGAGCAGCGCTACCTGACGTTTGCCGATGACTACATCGATTTCTTTGTCCAGGACGATGGCACCATCAAGCATTACAACCCGCAGGAGTACAACCTCGATAACGTCAATGCGGGCAAGACCCTCTACAAGCTCTATGACCTGGTGGGTAAGCCCAAGTACCGTGCCGCCATGGACACCATCTACCGCCAGCTCGAGACCCAGCCGCGCACCAAAGAGGGCGTGTTTTGGCACAAGGCCGTCTATCCCAACCAGATTTGGCTCGATGGCATGTACATGGCACAGCCGTTCTACATGCAGTACGAGCTGAGCTTCCACAACCGTCGTGCCTGCTCGGACAGCTTCCATATGTTCCAGGTCGTGCATGACCTGATGCGCAACCCCCTCAACGGTCTGTACTATCACGCTTACGACGCGAGCCGCAAACAGTTCTGGTGCGACCCGGTCACCGGTCTTTCGGCTAACTTCTGGCTGCGCGCCGAGGGCTGGTTTGCCATGGCACTCATCGACACCTGGGAGCTTATGCCGCCTTCGATGTCGGCCGAGAAGGACGAGATCCGCAAGATGTTCCACGATCTGATCGACGCCATGCTGCCGTATCAGGACGAGAAGACCGGCATGTGGCACCAGGTCATCAACCTGCCCAATATCGCCCCCAACTACCTGGAGGAGTCGGGCAGCGCCATCTTTGCCAACGCCATCATGAAGGGCGTGCGTCTGGGCGTGCTGGGCGAGCGTTACTACCAGTACGGCCGTCGCGCCTTCGATGGCATCTGCGAGACCTGCCTGTCCGAGCATGATGGCCAGCTGGCGCTCGACAACATCTGCCTGGTCGCAGGCTTGGGCAACACCGCACACCGCGAGGGCACGTTTGGTTACTACATGAGCGAGCCCGTGGTCAAAAATGATGCAAAGGGCGTCGCGCCGCTGGTGCTTGCCTATATCGAGACCATGCATCACGACAAGCTTGCCGGCAAGCGCGACCCGCTGGCCCCTTCGGGCGTGTGCTCTATCGAGGACCCGTTTGGCGGATACACCCCGGGCATCAACGCTCATAAGGGATGTGAATAGCATGGGGGCTATTACTCCGGGCGTACGTTTGCACGACCTTCCGCAGGGAACCGTCGAGGAACGCATTCGCATGGCGGGAGAGCTGGGCTTTTCGTGCATTCAGCTGCCAAGCAAGGTGCTCTACGCATCGATGGGGATCGATCGAGGCGGCCTGACCCACGAGCTTGCCGACCATTTGCGTGCGGTGCTCGACGAGGCGGGCGTTTCGGTCGCCGTGCTCGGCTGTTATAAGAATCTGGCGACGCCCGATCGCCAACAGCTCATGGATAACTTTGCCGAGTACGAGGCATGCTTGAACTTTGCCCAGATGCTCGGCGGATGCCCGGTTGGCACCGAGACCGG
Organism: uncultured Collinsella sp.; assembly: GCA_902479075.1. Classification (GTDB taxonomy): domain Bacteria; phylum Actinomycetota; class Coriobacteriia; order Coriobacteriales; family Coriobacteriaceae; genus Collinsella. The sequence continues at coordinate 56,856 of CABSNK010000005.1, read as the reverse complement.
TCGCCCCAATGCACAGAACCGCGTTGCTGACGACCGCATGACCGATGAGGCACTCGATGCGTTTGCAGACGGGCTTGCACGCGTCTGCGATCGGGCCGAGGCCGTGGGTGGGCAAATTTTGATCGAGCCTGGTTGGAACGAAACGGTCAACACGCCGGATCGCTGCCGTGAGGTGCTAGAGCGCGTCTCGAGTCCGTCGCTCGGCGTGATCTATGACCCGGTATCACTGCTGCACCCCAGTGTTGTTGACGAAGCGCAGGAAATCACCGCGCGCATGCTCTACTTATGCGGCAGTAAGATCCGCGCGCTGCACGCCAAGGATTTTGAGGTCGTTGATAACGAGGACGAAGCCGGTTGGTGCGACGGTACGGGTTCGCGCCTGGTGTGTCATGGCGTGGGCGAGACGGGACGATATGACTTTGAGCCCGTGGTGGCCTGGGCGGCTGCCGCCTGCCCTGGGATTCCCTGCGTGGTCGAGAACAGCGTGCCGGCGACGGCGGCTGACTGCCTGGCAACACTCGAGCACATGTCCGCTCGCTGCGGGGCTTCGCATCGCGAGTTATAGCATTGGCTTTTGCCGTGTCGGCAGATTGAGATTACCTGTATGGGGCGGCGGTGAAGGGTCTTTATCGTCGCCCCATTGGATTGCATTAAAAAGGGGAGTTGCGTGGCTATCCACATTGTCGAAGAGGCGAATCGTTGCCTAGGTTGTAAAAGGGCGTTCTGTCAGATTAAGGGCTGCCCGGTTCAGACGCCTATTCCGCGGGTCATCGACCTGTTCAAACAGCGTCGTCTAGAAGAGGCGGGCGAGCTGCTGTTCCAGAATAATCCCATGAGCGCGGTCTGCTCCATGGTGTGCAACCATTCGGGCCAGTGCGAGGGTGCTTGCATCCAGGGCCGCAAGGGCACACCCGTGCATTTCTCGAGCATCGAGAACTATATCTCGACAGCGTATTTGGATCGTAAGGAGTGGACGCCCGCGCCGTCGTGCGGCAAACAGGTTGCTGTGGTCGGTTCCGGTCCTGCCGGTATTACCGTGGCCATTAAGATGGCCCAGCTGGGCTGTGCCGTCACGGTATTTGAACAGCGCCCCGAGGTCGGCGGTGTACTGGAGTACGGTATCCCCGAGTTCCGCCTGCCCCGTGCGCTCGTGCAAAAGTACCGTCACGTGATGTGCTCGCTTGGCGTGCGCGTGCGCCCTTCGACCACCATCGGCGGCGCACTGCACATCGATGACCTGCTACGTGACGGCTACGACGCGGTCTTTGTCGGTACCGGTACCTGGCGAGCTCGCAAACTGGGTATTCCCGGCGAGTCGCGCGGCAACGTGCTGTTTGGTATCGATTACCTGGTCGATCCCTCGAGCGTGGCGATCGGGCAGAACGTGGCGGTCATCGGTGCCGGCAATGTGGCCATGGACGTTGCCCGCACGGCCCTGCGCTCGGGCGCTCGCAAGGTCACCGTGTATGCCCGATCGCGCCATATCTCTGCCATCGATGACGAGGTAGAGCTGACCGAGCTCGATGGTGCCGAGATTGTGTGCGGCAAGGCGATCTATGCCATCGACGATAACGGTCCGGTCTTCGAGACGGCTATCTTCGACGAGGACAACAATGTGGTGGGCTACGAGGAAGAGCTTGACCATGTGTCTGCCGACACAGTTGTGATTGCGGCTTCGCAGGTGCCCAAGGACAAGCTTGTGCTTACGACGGGTGGCTTGGAGACCGACCATCGCGGCCTTCTTTCGGTCGATGAGCGCGGCATGACCACCGTACCTGGCGTCTTTGCCGCCGGCGACGTGGTTAACGGCCCGCTCACCGTGGTTCATGCCGTGGCAGGTGCTAAGCTCGCCGTCGAAGGCATGACCAGCTACCTGGGCCTCTAACACATCCCATCCATCAGTTGCGGTGAAATACGGACTGTTTTGGCTGTCAAAAGCCTCGATTGCTCCGTATCTCACCGCAACTTTTTTGTGGGTCGATACGTAGGCAGGGGAGTGCGTGCGGTCGGGTGTTGTGCAGTTGCTGGTACGATAGGTACGTTAGCAACTGCCGCCGAGCGGCTCAAATGAAAGGAACCCTGTATGGAGTCCTCTGCCTATCCAATGCTCTTTAGCCCGATCAAGGTCGGTACGACCGAGGTCAAGAACCGCGTCTTTATGCCGCCGGTGTCCACCAACCTGGCCGATCATGGCTATGTGACCGACGACTTGGTCGATCATTACCGTGCTCGCGCCAAGGGCGGCGTGGGCCTCATCATCACCGAGGTCGTGACGGTCGAGCCTACCTATACCTATCTGCCGGGTGACATGTGCTGCTACGACGACACGTTTATCCCTGGCTGGGAAAAGCTCGCCGCGGCCGTCCACGAGTATGGCTGCAAGATCATGCCGCAGCTCTTCCACCCCGCCTATATGGCCTTTAACATTCCGGGCACGCCGCGCCTGATCGCTCCGTCCTTTGTGGGCCCGTCTTACGCCCGCGAGGCACCGCGTCCCATCACGGTCGATGAGATCCACGAGCTCACGCATCAGTTCGGTGACGCCGCCGTGCGTATGCAGAAGGCCGGTGTCGATGGCGTCGAGGTCCATGCGGCACACGCCCACGGCATGCTCGGCGGCTTTTTGACTCCGCTCTACAACAAGCGCACCGACGAGTACGGTGGCTCGCTCGACGCCCGAATGCGCTTTTTGCTCGAGGTCATCGCCGAGATTCGCGAGCGCTGCGGCAAGGACTTTATCATCGACGTTCGTATCTCGGGCGACGAGTACACCGATGGCGGCCTGACCCTCAACGACATGATCTACGTCTCGCGTCGCCTGGAGAAGGCCGGCGTCGACATGATTCATGTGTCGGGTGGTACCACCATCAAGCGCGGCTCCGCAATTCCCGCCGCCGGTACCCAGCAGGCCTCGCATGCCGCCTGCTCGCGCGAGATCAAAAAGCACGTCAACATTCCCGTCGCCACCGTTGGACGCATCAACGAGGCCTGGATCGCCGAGGAGCTGATTGAGGACGGCGCTGCCGACATCTGCATGATGGGCCGCGCCAATCTGTGCGATGCCGAGTTCTGCAACAAAGCCGCTGCCGGCAACGCCGACGACATCCGCCCCTGCATTGGCTGCCTGCGCTGCCTGAACGGCATTATGTTTGGCAAGCGCATCTCCTGCACCGTCAACCCCGATGTTGAGCGCGACGAGGCCGGTTACGAGCCTGCCGCCGAGGCCAAGAACGTACTGGTTGTGGGCGCTGGTCCTGCGGGCATGGAGGCAGCCTACATTGCCGCCAAGCGCGGCCATAACGTGGTGCTCGTGGACAAGCAGGACGAACCGGGCGGTGAGATGCGCATCGCAGCCGTTCCGCCAGCAAAGCAGGAACTCACCCGCGTGATCAAGTATCAGTACCGTCGCCTGGCCGAGGCAGGCGTGAAGTGCGTATTTGGCACCGAGCTTACTGCCGAGGACATTCAGCGCGACTACGCCGGCTACGAGGTCGTCCTGGCTTATGGCGCCGAGCCCATCGCTCCGGCCTTCATGCAGGGCTTTAAGCAGGTTATGACGGCTGACGACCTGTTGGGCGGCAAGGCTTTCCCGGGCAAGAAGATTGTCATCGTGGGCGGCGGCACCGTCGGTTGCGAGACGGCCGACTACCTGGCCCCGTTGGTCAACGATCTGTCGCCGGCCAATCGCGACGTCACCGTCATCGAGATGACCAAGACGCTCGCCGCCAACGAGGGCGGCGCCGGTCGCGCGGTGCTCATCACGCGCATGCTCTCCAAGGGCGTTCACGTGCTGACCGAGGCCAAGGTGACCGAGATTACCGAGGATGCCATCAGCTACGAAAAGGACGGCGAGATCCACACCATCGCCGATGCCGATACGCTGGTACTTGCCATGGGCTATCGTCCCAATACCAAGTTGGCCGACGACCTTGCTGCAGCCGGCGTTACCACCCACGTGTTGGGCGATGCCAACAAGTGCGGCAACATCCGCGACGCCATCGGCGATGGCTACAAGGTTGCTTGCGAGCTCTAGTCAACCCCTTGGTGCATGTGAGGCCTATCCCCGCGGCGTCAGTCGGTAGATAGCAAAAAGCGGCGGTCGTCCCGTACATGGGACGACCGCCGCTTGCGTTAGCTGCAATGAGTCGTGCGATTAGAGGCCCAGGATCTCCTTGACCTTGGCGATGATGGCCTCGTCGGTTGCGTTGGCAAAGAAGTACTCCTGGAAGTGTTCGCCGGCAAGTGCGCCCTTCACCAGGTCCTGATCGATCTCGCCCAGAACGTCGACGAGTGGACGCATGGTCACAGCGCGGACGCCGTCGAGAATCTTCTTGTTGCGCTGCTCGGGCTCAACGCGCTCGGCGGGGTAGCCGTTTCCCGAACCAAAGCCAAAGAGCTTCTCGAAGGTGTACTCAAGGTTGAGCTCCTGGCCCCAGCCGTTCTTGAGGGCGAAGGGCATGGCGACGGCGTTGCCATCGTTGACCTGGGCAAAGGTGTAGGCGTCGAGCGGGTCGGCAACGTGGCCACACAGCACGCCGGGGAAGGAGTTGCAGGCGAGCATGGCGCCCTCGCCGGTGCCGCAGCCGGTCACGACGTAGTCGGCAGCGCCGGAGTTGAGCAGCACGGCGGCAAGGATGCCGTTCTGCACATAGGTGAGGGGCTTGGAGTCGGCGTCGGCATACATGCCATAGTTAAAGACGGTGTGGCCCATGGGCTCGACAACCTTCTTAAGGGCAGACTCGATCATAGGGTTCTTGGAGTTCTGAGAGTTCTCATTGATCAGAGCGATTTTCATTGCGAATTACCTTCCTATTTCTAACTTGCGGTGGAATAGTTCCTATTTATCCTGATAGATGGCCTATACAGGAACTATTTCACCGCAACTATTACATTGGCCTTAATGTGGGCGTGCGGTGAGCGAGCGGGCTTGAGGCGGAGCAGGTTGCCTTGAAAGAGGAGGGAAGCGTACTTGGGTACGCGACCGACGATTGAAAGGCAAGATGCCCGTCTCAAGCCCGCGCAGCGCCTAAGCAAGTTGCTTGCCGATGTAAGCCAGAATGCCGCCGTCGACGTAGAGGATGTGGCCGTTGACGAAGTTCGATGCATCGGAAGCCAAGAACACGGCGGGGCCCTTCAGGTCCTCGGGCGTGCCCCAACGGGCGGCCGGCGTTTTGGCAATGATGAACTGGTCAAACGGGTGACGGCTGCCGTCGGGCTGCGTCTCGCGCAGCGGCGCGGTCTGCGGCGTGGCGATGTAGCCGGGCCCAATGCCGTTGCACTGGATATTGGCCTCGCCAAACTCCGAGCAGATGTTCTTGGTGAGCATCTTCAGGCCGCCCTTGGCCGCGGCATAGCCGGCGATGGTCTCGCGGCCTAGCTCGCTCATCATCGAGCAGATGTTGATAATCTTGCCGTGGCCCTTGGCGATCATGCCGGGCAGACAGGCCTTGGACACGATAAACGGTGCGTTGAGGTCAATATCGACGACGCGGCGGAAGTCCTCGGCGCTCATGTCGAGCATCGGGGTGCGCTGGATGACGCCAGCGTTGTTGACCAGGATGTCGGGCGTGGTGCCAAAGTCGGCCTCGATCTTGGCGATGAGCTCGGCGACGACGGCCTCGTCGGTGACGTCTGCCACGTAACCATGGGCCTCAAAGCCCAGCTCGCGGTAGTGCTTCTCGGCCTCGGCGACCTTGTCGGCGTGACGTGCGTTAAAGGCGATCTTGGCGCCAGCCTCTCCGAGCGCCTCGGCGATAGCCATGCCAATGCCATAGGTGGCGCCGGTTACCAGTGCGACCTTGCCGTCCAGACGGAAGCTGTCCATAAGATCAGACATAGCGATCCTTTCAAAAGAAACGTTCATCTATAAAAGTCATGCTTCTCATACAAGGTCAGTATAGGTGAAGCGGCGTAATAGCCACCCCTTATTTCCTAAAATCAGGTGAACGTTCACTTTTAAAAGGCGAACGGCAGTCTTGTCCTTGCCGCACGGACGTTTATTCGCCCTGTTCCTGCATGCCCTCTGCGATCATGTTGCGGTTGTACACCAGATGCAAATACATCGCATCGTGCGCTGCGGTGGGATTGCGCGCGGCGATGGCGTCGGCCACGCCACGGTGGGTGCGGATGGTCTCCTCAACCAGCTTTTTGCCGGTCACGTCGATAAAGAGGGGGACGGATGCCTTGAGCACGCCTATCAGGCGGGGAACGACGAGGTTTCCGGAGCTTTCGGCAATGGCATTGTGGAACGCGGTGTCGGCGGCGGAGTAATCCTCACCGGCCTCGGCCAGGCGCTCGGATTCGTCGCAGAGATCTTTGATACAGACGACCTGGTCGTTGGTTGCGTGCTCGGCCGCCATGCGTGCCATCTGCGGCTCGATCATAAAGCGCACCTCGAGTAGGTCGCGCGCCAGACGCTGCTTGTCGTTGATAAAGGTAAAGCCCAGCGGGTCGTCGGCAACGCCGGGGTTTGACGCCACATAGGTGCCCGAACCTTGCTTAATGCGCACGATATTGCGCGACTGCAGCAACTTCATGGCCTCGCGCACAGTGCTCCTGCCGGCGCCCAAGCGCTCGACCAGCACGGTTTCCTTGGGCAGGCGATCGCCTTGCTCAAGGTGTTCATCCAGAATCAATTGAATGATTTTCTCCGATATTTGCTCGGGGAGTCCCGATTCGGCGCGGGCCATAGCTATACCTTTCATTACAAAATTCATCTGAGCTATTTTAGCGCACCACGGATGCGATATTGGCCGCTGGATTAGAGTCGGGCGGCTTAGATATACCGTTCGCAGCGCAAATACGACCGTTTACCAAATACATCAGATGTATTTCGAACAAATTTCAAAATGAAACATCAGACCTTTCCAAAACACGCTATAGTCATCAGACGAATTCAAAAGGTCTGATGAATTGGAGGAAAGATGTCAGACCCAACGTTTATGGCTGATCCCACCAGGCTGGTCATCGCCGCCATCGTGGGCATCGCGCTGCTGCTTGCGCTCATCATCAAGTTCAAGCTGCATCCCGTGCTGTCGATGATGGTCTCGGCGCTCGCGACTGGCATCGGCGCCGGTATGCCGCTCGACCTGGTGGCGGACACTGTCACCAAGGGCGTGGGCACCACGCTGCAAAACATCGCCCTGCTCATTGGCCTGGGTTCGATGTTTGGCCAGATTCTTGAGGAGAGCGGCGGCGCCAAGAAGATTGCCCAGACCTTCATCGATACCTTTGGGCAGGGTCACTCCAGCTGGGCACTGGGCATTACCGGTCTGGTCATCGGCACTACGGTGTTCTTTGAGGCGGGCGTAGTCGTTTTGATTCCGCTTGCGTTTAGCGTGGCATCCCAGACCAAAAAGTCGACGCTCTACTACGGCATCGCGCTGCTCGCGGGACTTGCCGCTGGCTATGCGTTTGTGCCGCCATCGGCCGGTTCGGTTCTGGTCGCCGGCACGCTCGGTGTCGACCTGGGCACCATGATTCTTGTCGGTATCCCCACCGCCTTCATCGCCATGGCAATCGCTGGCGTCATCTGGGGCCGCAACGTCGGCGGTCGCATCTTTACCGATGTTCCGGAGCACTTTACCTCTGCCGAGGGCGCGAGCGACGAAAAGGAGCTTCCCTCCTTTGGTATGGTGCTTGCCATCGTGCTCACGCCGCTTTGTCTGATTTTGCTGGGCACGCTGTCTTCTTATATCCCCATGCCCGCCGAGCTCGCCTCGATTCTCGCCTTCCTGGGCAAGCCGTTCGTCGCTTTGACGCTTGCCACGCTCGTCGCGATGTATCTGCTGGGCGCGCGCCGCGGCTACTCCGGCGCCGAGCTCAAGGCCCTGCTCGACCGCTCTCTTAAGCCCGTCGGCATGATCTTGCTGGTTATCGCCTGTGGCGGCGTCATTCGCTGGATGCTGCAGGACTGCGGCTTGGGCCAGGTTATCGGCCCTATGCTCGAGGCCTCACCGCTGCCTTTGGTGGTCGTTGCCTTTTTGATTGCCGTCATGGTGCGTGCCTCTGTCGGCAGCTCCATCGTCGCTATGACCATGGCATCGGGCATTATGGCCGCCATGCCTGCGGTTTCCGGAGCCTCAGTGCTCATGCGTGCCGCTATCTGTCTTGCTATCTGCGGCGGTGCCACGGCCCTCTCGCACGTCAACGATGCCGGTTTTTTGGATGTGCTCCTCGTTCCTGGAGATTGACGAGAAGACCACCCTCAAGTCCTGGATCGTTATGGAGACGCTCATCGGCCTTTCGGGTCTTGCCTGCGCCCTGGTGATTTCGTTCTTCGCCTAGTTCGCGTAGCTAAGCATCTTTTGCCGAGTGCATCGCTCGGTACCCATTTACACCTGATTCATTAACCAACGATTGGTACAACCGTTCAAACCAAAAGAGGAGAGCACCATGGACGAGAAGACCAAGGCACAGATTCAGCAGGAGGCAGCCGACCTGGTTGCCAAGCTGCAGCCGCGTTCCGGCAAGTTTCGCACCATCAGCCCCGAGATGGACCCGCTGCGCCTGGGCTCTGGCTGGTCTATCGAGGATCTGGACAAGCCGCAGGTCATTATCGAGTCGACCTTTGGCGATTCGCACCCGGGTTCTGCCGGCCTGTTCGAGCTGGTCGAGGAGGTCCGTGCCGGCGTTGCCGAGGCTGGCGGTCACGGTGCCCGTTACTTCTGCACCGATATCTGCGACGGCGAGGCCCAGGGCCACGACGGCATTAACTACTCGCTGCCCAGTCGCGACATGATCGCCAACATGATCGAGATCCATGCCAAGACCACCCCGTTCGACGCCGGCGTCTTTGTCGCCAGCTGCGATAAGGGCCTGCCTGCGAACCTCATGGCCATGGGTCGCATCAACATCCCCTCCATCGTCGTCACCGGCGGTGTCATGGATGCCGGTCCCGACCTGCTGACCCTGGAGCAGCTCGGCGCGATTTCTGCCCGCTACGAGCGCGGCGAGATCTCCCGCGAGGAGCTTGAGTTTGCCAAACACAACGCATGCCCCAGCTGCGGCGCCTGCTCGTTTATGGGCACCGCGTCGACCATGCAGGTTACCGCCGAGGCCCTGGGCCTTATGCTCCCCGGCACGGCCCTGCTGCCCGCCACCAGCTCCGACCTGCGTGAGTTTGCGCGCGAGGCCGGCCGTCAGTCCGTGTGGCTCTCCGAGCACAACCTGTGCCCGCGCGACATCGTGACCAAGGAGTCCTTCGAGAACCTCATCATGGTCCACGGCGCCATTTCGGGCTCCACCAACTCGCTGCTGCACATCCCCGCGATCGCCCGCGAGTTTGGCATCGAGATGTCCGCCGACGACTTCGATCGCCTGCACCGTGGCGCCCACTACCTGCTCAACGTTCGTCCCGCAGGTGAGTGGCCGGCGCAGTTCTTCTACTATGCGGGCGGCGTGCCGCGCATCATGGAGGAGATCAAGTCGATGCTCCACCTCGATGTCATGACCGTCACCGGCAAGACCCTCGGCGAAAACCTCGAGGACCTTAAGAACAACGGCTACTACGAGAAGTGTGGCCGCTACTTGGAGAAGTGGAACCTCAAGCGCGAAGACATCATTCGCCCGTTTGACCAGGCTTTTGGTACCGATGGCTCCATCGCCATCCTCCACGGCAACCTTGCCCCCGAGGGCGCCGTCGTCAAGCACACGGTTGTTCCGCGCGAGATGTTCCAGGCTACGCTTAAGGCTCGCCCGTTCGATTGTGAGGAGGACGCTATCCACGCCGTCCTGACGCACGAGGTCAAGCCCGGTGACGCCGTCATCATTCGCTACGAGGGCCCCAAGGGCTCCGGCATGCCCGAGATGTTCTACACCACCGAGGCTATCGCCAGCGACCCCGAGCTGGGCGCGAGCATTGCCCTGATCACTGACGGTCGCTTCTCCGGCGCCTCCAAGGGCCCGGCTATCGGTCACGTTTCGCCCGAGGCTGCCGTGGGCGGTCCGATTGCCCTGATCGAGGAAGGCGACCTTATCCAGATCAACATTCCCGAGCGCTCGCTGTTTATCGTGGGCATCGCCGGCAAGAAGATGGAGCCGGCCGAGGTCGACGCCGTCCTGGCCGAGCGTCGAGCCGCTTGGAAGCCCAAGACTAATCGCTATACCTCCGGCACGCTCAAGTTCTTTACCGAGCATGCGGTTTCCGCCATTCAGGGTGGCTACATGGAGTAGCGCCCATGCGCATCAAATATCTCCTCTCATAGATTCGCAGTACGAAGGGCCCCGAGCTTGCACTGAGCTCGGGGCCTTTTTGTTCAACCTTGGCTAAAAAAGCCCCGTCCCAAAAAGACTGGTTGGAAGTTGCACTGAATTGGGGATTGTTTGACAGCGCGGGTGACGCCAGCGCCCCCTATTTCACCGCAACTGAGGGGATGGGGGATGCGATAGTATTACGTGGTGAAATTCGACAAACCGTGGGCTTCATCCGAGGGCTTTATGGAACAACACCAGCATTATCAGAGCTTGCAAGATCAGGCATATAACGCATTGCGCTCCAAGATCATCTATGCCGAGCTCAAGCCCGGCACGCGCCTTTCGGCGATTGGTCTGGAAAAAGAGACAGGAATCGGGCGTACGCCCATTCGCGAATCCTTTGTGCGCCTGCGCGAGCAGGAGCTGGTCGAAACACGTCCCAAAAGCGGCACCTACGTTTCTAAGATCAGCATGGAACACGCCGAGAATGCCTGTTTCTTGCGCGAAAAGCTCGAAAGAAGCGTACTCATTAAATGTTGTTCGGCTGCTACGCCCGAGCAAAAGCAGCGGCTTGAGCAGATTCTTGCCGAGTCCGAGTCGCTCGACCATAGCGAAACGCGTCGCTTTTTCGATCTGGACAACCTGTTCCATGAGACGTGTTTTGAGATTGCCGGCCGCCACATGTTGTGGGATTGGATGAAGAGCGTCAATACGCATTTTGAGCGATACAACTGGTTGCGTATGGTCTCGCAGGATCTGGATTGGGAGCCGATTCGTCGGCAGCATCGCCGGATTCTCGAGGCCATTAAAAAGGGCGATACCGACACGGCGAGCTATCTGGCCGAGACACACCTGCACCTGATGCCCGAGGAGCAGGGCCCGGTTATCGCCTTACATCCTGACTATTTTGAGCTGTCCAAAGACTCGGCCATCTAACTCGTTCCCTTCATTAGTTGCGGTGAAATAGGGATTGTTTTGCGGCTCTGATGGTGTAAGCAGTCCGTATTCCACCGCAAGTGCCGGGGCACATCGGGGCACGAAAACGCTGCGGCGCCGCTTGGAGGAAAAGACCGGAAGCAAGGGTCCATTCCTCCAGACGGTGCCGCAGCTGTTTTGATGGTTCGGCTTTTGTCGAAGTGTCTTAGTTGAGTGCGACTGCCAGCCGAGTAGACAAAGCGGCTCGGGGGCGTGTCGCTTCCGTCACGTTCTATCAGCATACAAGACGGTTTTGGTTCTTGCTCGTGACGGAAACGGCGCGCTTCCGAGCCGTTTTAAAAGAAAGGGGGCGAGGTCTAGGGCACGCCCCCTTTCACGATAGAGAGCTAAACCTAGCCGCGGACCTTTTTGACGACGTCCATGGCATCACGGGCAATCTGCTCGACCTTGGAGAAGTCGCCGTCGGCAAACAGGGCCGGCTTAACCATCCAGGTGCCACCGCAGGCGATGATGGCAGAGGAGCTCAGGTACTCCTCGACGTTGCCGGTGCTCACACCGCCGGTAGGCATAAAGCGGTGACCGACAAACGGAGCGGCAAGGGCCTTGATGGTGTTCAGACCGCCATACTGGGACGCGGGGAAGAACTTGGTGACCTTGAGGCCCAGGTTCTCGGCGGCGGTAACCTCGGAGGGGGTCACGGTGCCGGGAAGGACGGGCAGGTCGATGTCGATGCAGTGCTTCACGACGTCCTCGTTGTAACCCGGGGAGACGATGAACTCGGCACCGGCGGCGCGGGCCTGCTCAACCTGCTCGACGGTCAGGACGGTGCCGGCACCAACGCACATCTCGGGCTCGGCCTCGGCCATGGCGGCGATGCACTCGGCGGCGCAGGCGGTGCGGAAGGTGACCTCGGCGGACTTCATGCCGGCTGCCATAAGGGCGTGGGCGAGCGGTGCGGCGTCCTCGACCTCATCGAGCACGACGACCGGCACGATGCCCAGGGACTCAAGCGTGGTGTAGAACTGATCGAACATGATGTTCCTTTCGATGTGAGGCGCGCGGGTGCGCGTAATTGCCAAATGTGCTGGTCAGGAGCCGATTTTGGATTGGTTATCGGAGGCACTGCTTGGGGTTCAAGCAATTCCAAAACCGGCTGCTCGACCAGTCATGTAGGGAATGCCAGGCAAAACCGGAATGGGACTGGTGGTTTTGCCCGGCCGGAGGAATCGGGGAGCGGGCCGCAGAGGTATGGGATTGGAAAGCCGCGGCCCGCGGAATGGAGACGGACTAGCGCGCGACGCGGGTGCCACCGTCGGCGGCGGATGCCACGGCTGCGATCTCGTCTGCGGTCACCAAGTTGGAATCGCCCTTGATGGTGAGCTTGAGGATCGAGGCCGCAATCGCGTAGTTGACGGCATCCTGCGGGTCAAAGTCGTTGATGAGGGCATGGACGAGGCCGGCGTTGAAAGCGTCGCCGGCGGCAACGCCCTCGAGCACGTGCACGTCGTGAGCAGGGGAGAACCAGTGCTCGCCGCTCTCGGCGTCAAAGAGCATGCCCATCCAGATGGAGCGCTCGACGCAGGAGATGTTGCGGACGACCGAGGCGACCTTCTTGCAACCGTACTCGGCGCAGATCTGACGGGCCATCTCGACGTAGGTGTCACGCTCCTCGATGCCGTGGGCAAGGGAGCCGGAGACGCAGGTCATGCCAAGGCCGGCAGGCGCATCCTCGTCGTTGGCGATGCAGATGTCGACGAGCGGCAGGAGTTCCTTCATGGTGGCCTGCGACTTCTCGGGCGACCACATCTTGCCGCGATAGTTCACGTCGCACACGGTGGTGATGCCCTTGGCGCGGCAGACGGCGAGCGCCTCCTTGCAGGCGGCGGCCATCTCGTCGGAGACGGCGGGGGTCACGCCGGAGAAGTAGAAGACATCGATGCCCTTGAGGATCTCGTCCCAGTCAAAAACATCGCGCTTGGCCATGTTGATGGCAGAGAACTTGCGGTCGTAGACGCAGCCGTTGCCGCGCTGCGAGGCACCGACCTCAAACACATAGGAGCCAAGGCGGTCGCCCTGACGCACGACGCGCGTGGTGTCGACGCCGTAGGCCTTCAGCGAACGCAGGGCGCACTCGCCCAGACGGTTGGCCGGGACAACGGAGACGTAAGCGGCCTTGTCGCCCTGGTAGGCCAGGGAAAGCGCGGTGTTTGCCTCGGCGCCGCCGTAGCGGACATCAAACTCGGTCGCCTGCTCAATGCGCAGGTGGTCTTTGGGCGAGAGCCTCATCATGATCTCGCCGAAGGTAAGAACCGTTTTACCCATGGTCGCGTAGCTCCTTCTTGCTCGTGCGTACACCTTTGATATGGCGTTGGCACGCAGGTGCCAAGACGGTAGGGTGCGTCTTTGCACCTGCGTGCCAACGCTCACCGAAATCGGTTTACGAAATCGGTTTCGTTTCGAGTTGTAGTATACTCACCTACAGCGTTTTGCAACCGAGATTTTTAAAAAAATGCCTAAAATGGCTCAGATCGCCGACAATTGGGAAACGGGGTGCGTTATGGCGCAGATGAGAATCAAGGACATTGCCGCCGAGGCGGGCGTGAGCCCGGCCACGGTCTCGCGCTATCTCAACAACCGCCCCGGGCAAATGACCGAGGAAACCCGTGCTCGCATCGCGGCGGTTATCGAGCGCACCGGCTATCGCCCGCGTGCCGCCGCGCGCAATCTACGCAGCTCGCGCACCAACCTCATCGGCGTGATCCTGGCCGACATCGCCAACCCGTTCTCCAGCGCCATGCTCGAAGGGCTTTCCGTCAGCGCCGCCGCGCGCGGCTGCTCGCTCATGACGGCCATTAGCGGCAACGACCCCGCTAAGGAAGCGGAGTCGCTTACCAGGCTTATCGATGCCGGCGTGGACGGCCTGGTCGTCAACACCTGCGGAGGCAATGACGAGGCGATCGCTGCGGCAGCGGGACGTCTGCCTGTTGTGCTGCTCGACCGCGACGTTGCCGACGGCGGTGTCGATCTGGTGACATCTAACAACCGTGAGCTGGTCGCTGGCTTGGTAGACGAGCTCGCCGCCGCTGGCAGCGAGCGCCTGTGCCTGCTCACCGAGGCAAGCGACGACAGCCCCGTGCGTCGAGAGCGCGCCGAGGCCTTTACCGACGAGCTGTCGCGCCGCGGACTTGCGGGCGAGGTTGTCACCCTGGCCGACGGTGGCGCCACGGGCATCGGCCGCTTGGACGAGACCATGCGTGACTATGCCGGTAAAAAGCTCGGCCTCATTGCCGTCAACGGCCTGGTCTTCCTGCGCCTGACCGAGGCTCTGGCGCAGCTTGGTCCCTCGTTACCGGCTGGTCTTAAGATTGCGACGTTTGACGATTATCCTTGGAACCACGTGCTCTTTGGCGGTGTGACCACAGCAGCGCAAGACACCCTCACCATTGCCGAGCGCGTAGTCGAGCGTCTGTCCGAGCGCATCGACGTTGTTACCACCACCGTGGGCGAAGCCGCAAAGCTCGCCCCCAAGCGCATCGAGGTTCCTGGTCACATTGAACACCGCGCTTCGACTTCGCGCTAGCCGCTCGTTCGCAACGGCCTGTTCGCGCACGTTTTTTGAGCGCTTGATACGCTTTAACCCTGCGGAAACATTTTTCTGCGATAGTATCTGCGATATAGACCAGTCGAAACCCGCCCGAAAGAAAGGGGAGCGACATGAACCAGCAGAACATCGATTACGTACTCCGTTCCGTAGAGCAGCGTGACATCCGCTTTGTGCGTCTGTGGTTTGTCGATATTCTCGGCCGCCTCAAGAACTTTGCCATTAGCCCCGAGGACCTCGAGGTCGCTTTTGAGGAGGGTATTGGCTTTGACGGCTCTGCCATCGAGGGCTTTGCCACGCCCGAGGAAGCCGACATGCTGGCGTTCCCCGATGCTTCGACCTTCCAGATTCTGCCGTGGCGCCCGAGCCATAACGGCGTCGCCCGCGTGTTCTGCGACGTGTGCACTCCCGATCGTAAGCCGTTTGCCGGCGACCCGCGCGATGCCCTGCGCCGCATGTTCCGCAAGGCCGAGAAGGCTGGTTATCTGCTCAACGTGGGTGCCGAGCTGGAGTATTACTACTTCCCCGACGAGCACACCCCCGAGCCGCTCGACAACGTGGGCTACTTCGATCTTTCGGTGAGCGATGCCGCTCGCGACCTGCGCCGCAACACGGTCCTCACGCTCGAGAAGATGTCCGTGCCCGTGGAGTACACCTTCCACGCCGCCGGCCGCTCGCAGCACGGCATGAGCCTGCGCCACGCCGAGGCCCTGAGCATGTCCGACGCCATCACCACGGCCAAGCTCATCATTAAGCAGCAAGCCTACGAGAGCGGTTGCCACGCCTCCTTTATGCCCAAGCCGTTGGCGGGCGAGGACGGCAGCGCCATGTTTTTGCATCAGTCGCTGTTCGACCACGACGGTAACAACGTCTTTTGGGGCGAGGACGACGAGAAGTACCACCTCTCCGATATCGCCAAGCACTACATGGCCGGCATCCTGGCGCACGCGCGCGAGATCAGCGCCATCACCAACCCCACGGTCAACTCCTACAAGCGCATTACTACCGGCGGCGACTCCGTGCCGCAGTACGCCACGTGGGGCCTGCGCAACCGCGCGAGTATGGTCCGCATCCCGGTCTACAAGCCCGGCAAGCAGCTGTCCACGCGCATCGAGCTTCGCAGCCCCGACCCCATGGCCAACCCGTACCTGGTCAACGCCGTCACGCTGGCGGCTGGCCTGGACGGCATCGAGCGCAAGCTGGAGCTCCCGCCCGAGGCCACGGCCGAGACGCTCAAGCTCACCGACCGCCAGATGGTCGAGGCCGGCTACACGCCGCTGCCGCGCTCGCTCAAAGAGGCGCTCGACGTGTTTGAGGACTCGCAGTTTATGAAGGATGCCCTCGGCGAGCACATCCACAGTTTCTTCCTTAAAAAGAAGCGCGACGAGTGGCATAAGTTTGAGTCCACGATTACCGAGTGGGAGATCAAGCACTACCTGGCGAACTCCTAATCGCGCTGGCTTGTTCCAGTACGATTGAGCTCATTTCCTTGGAGGCCGATATGTCCGAAAAGAGTGCCCTGTTCATGGCGCGCACGACGCGCTTCCACGAGTTTGCCCGCAGCTTGACGACCACCTTGGGTGTCGAGGTGAGCCTGGCCACCCCCGATTCGCCGACTGCGGCGCACGACTTTGACCTGCTGATCCTCGATTCCGATGGCATCCGCAGCGACCGCATCGATCAGATTGCCAAGTGGCTTGACGATCGCGGCGGCGTCCCCATGCTGGTGATCGTCGACGACGAGGTGCTCGGCACCCTGCGCCTGCCGAATCACGCGCATGCCGACTTTGTATGCCCCACGGCGACGCCCAACGAGCTTAAGGCTCGCGCGCAGCGCCTGATGGGCGAGGAAGAGACCGTCGCCGCCGACGATGTGCTCAACATCGATAACCTCGAGATTAACCTGGCTACCTACCAGGTGACGCTCGATAACGAGCCCATCGACCTGACGCTGATGGAGTATTCGCTGCTGAGCTTTTTGGCGACGCACCCCAACCGTGCCTACAGCCGCGAGGTGCTGCTGCACCGCGTGTGGGGCTTTGAGTACTGCGGCGGTACGCGTACCGTCGACGTGCACATCCGACGCATCCGCTCTAAGGTGGGCCCGCAGATCGCGGCACACATCACCACCGTCCGCGGCGTGGGTTATCTGTTTAAGGACTAGATTTCCACCACAAAGGGGACAGGCACCTTTGTGGTGGCATTGACGCAGGTGCGGGTTCCTTTCGGGCCTGCAACAGAACTTAAGCCTTCCTAAAAGATTGCGTTCTCATACACGTATGCCCGCATATTGGGGTACAACTCAACGTGAACAATGATGGCCCGCCACATGTTTGGCGGGCCTTTGGTTATTAGACGAAAGGATCGCAGCCATGAGCGAGAACGATTCCCAGCGTCCTCAGGATGCGGGCAACGCTGGCGAGACCCAGCAGCAGCCGCGTGTGCAGGTGGAGTCGACGCCTGCCGGCAGTAACATTCCCTACGTGCAGGCTTACGATACACAGACCGGCCAGCCGCTGGGCGGTCAGCAGGTTGTAAACAAGCACACGGTGGTCAAGACCAAGACCAAAAAGCTGCCGATCTTTATTACGGCACTCGCCGGCTGTGCCTGCGGAGCCCTGCTGGTCATTGCGCTCATTATGAGCGGCACGCTCAATATTGGCGGCGGAAAGAATGCCGTGACGGCGGGTGCTTCGGGTTCTTCGACGCAAAAGATCACGATTGACTCCGAGGACACCACGCTGGCCGAGGCCGTCTCTGCCAAGGCGTTGCCCTCCGTCGTTTCCATCACCGCCACTTCGAGCGGCAGCCAGAATGGCTCGCTTTCGCAGTCTGCTGATGAGTCGGATAGCTCGGGCAGCGTCGGTTCGGGCGTGGTGCTCGATACCGAGGGCCACATCCTCACCAACAACCACGTGGTCGATGGCTATGACCAGTACGTGGTGACCATGGACGACGGCACCACCTACGAGGCCGAGTTCGTGGGCAACGACGCTTCGAGCGACCTGGCCGTCATCAAGCTCAAGGACGCCGACGCCTCCAAGCTCACGCCGATCGAGATTGGTGATTCCTCCAAGCTCAACGTGGGCGAGTGGGTCATGGCGATCGGCTCGCCGTTCGGCAACGAGCAGTCTGTCTCCACGGGCATCGTGTCGGCGCTGTATCGCTCCACGGCCATGAGCTCTACCAGCGGCAACACCATCTACGCCAACATGATCCAGACCGATGCCGCCATCAACCCGGGCAACTCCGGTGGCGCGCTCGTCAACGACAACGGCGAGCTCGTGGGTATCAACTCGCTCATCGAGAGCTACTCGGGCTCCAGCTCGGGCGTGGGCTTTGCTATTCCCGTTAACTACGCCAAGAACATTGCCGACCAGATCATCGACGGCAAGACGCCGGTGCATCCGTACATGGGCGCTACGCTTTCGAGCGTCAATGCGCTCAACGCCCGCACCAACAAGCTGAGCACCGATAGCGGCGCGTATGTGGCGAGCGTCGTCGAGGATGGTCCTGCTGCTAAGGCTGGCATTCAGGAGGGCGACGTCATCACCAAGCTGGGCGACGACGAGATCACGAGCGCCGATGGTCTGATTATCGCGCTGCGCAGCCACGAGGTAGGCGAGAAGGTCGAGATCACGCTTATGCGCGGCAAGGAAGAGAAGAAGGTCACGGTCGAGCTGGGCTCCGATGAAGAGTTGCAGAACCAGCAGCAGGACGACAGCTCGACCGACACCGGCGACGGCGGTATTACCGACGATCAGCTGCGCCAGTACCTGGAGGAGCTGCTAGGCCAGCAGGGCCAGGGTCAAGGTTACGGCCAGGGGTTCTAGCGAGCCGTTTTACACATATCGAAGCAAGAGGGGCTGTCCCATCAACGCGGGACAGCCCCTCTTTTCTTATTGATCCGTTGGGGACGGAGGAAAACGGATCATTTAGAGTTGATAAGAGCATGGTTGGATCGCGCGATCCACCCCGGTCTAGCGGCTGCCGATTCGGTGCGGTTTGAGACCGCTATTCGGCCCCGTTGCGACCGGTGGTACTCTTGTATCCGTTTGAAATCGAGCGAAGGAGTGCCGCTATGGAGCAATCGAGCCTGTTTGGTGACGGCGTGGACATCGATACCGAAACGCCCACGACCGCGGAAGCCACCGCACCGACCGACGCCCGTGCCCAGGCGGCAGCGCGCGCGGCCGAGCTGCGCCATGAGCTCGATTACCACGCCTATCGCTACTATATGCTCGATGCGCCTGAGATCACGGACGCCGCCTTTGACAAAATGCTCGTTGAGCTGCAGGAAATCGAGGCGACCTATCCCGACCTGGTGACGTCCGACAGCTATACCCAGCGCGTGGGCGGCTACGTGAGCGAGCAGTTTACGCCGGTCACGCATATGGCGCGCATGTATTCCATGGACGATGCCATGGATCTGGACGAACTCGACGCATGGCTCCAGCGCGCCGAGGATGCGCTCGGTGCTGGCAGCGTCACCTATACCTGCGAGCTTAAGATCGACGGCCTGGGCGTGGCACTTACCTACCAAAACGGCACCTTCGTACGCGCGGCCACACGTGGCGATGGCACCACGGGCGAGGACGTGTCGCTCAACGTCCGTACCATCAAGGATGTGCCCATGCACCTGTCCGAGCCGGCGCTCGCTCACATGGGCGCCGACCGCGAGCGCGCCATCGAGGTGCGCGGCGAGGTCTACATGCCTAAGGGCAGCTTTGTTCGTCTGAATGAAGAGGCCGATGCCGAGGGGCGCGACCCCTTCGCCAACCCGCGCAACGCTGCCGCCGGCAGCCTGCGTCAGAAGGATCCCAAGGTCACGGCGCGCCGCGACCTAGCCACCTTTATCTACGCCATCGCCGATACCGATCCGCTGCACGTTCACAGCCAGCGCGAATTTCTCGACTGGCTGCGCAACGCCGGCTTTAGCGTCAACCCCAACGTGGCTCGTTGCGCCACGCCGGCCGAGGTTCACGAGTTCTGTGCCCAGGCCCTCGAGCACCGCGGCGATCTCGATTACGACATCGACGGCGTGGTCGTAAAGGTGGACAGCTTCCAGCAGCAACTCGACCTGGGCTTTACCGCCCGCGCGCCGCGCTGGGCCATTGCCTTTAAGTTTCCGCCCGAGGAAAAGCAGACCATCCTACGCGAAATCCGTATCCAGGTGGGTCGCACCGGTGTGCTCACGCCGGTCGCCGAGTTCGACCCGGTGACAGTCGCCGGCTCCACCATCGCGCGCGCCACGCTGCACAACATCGACGAGATCCGTCGCAAAAACGTGCGCGAGGGCGACACCATCATCGTGCACAAGGCGGGCGACGTGATTCCCGAGGTCGTGGGCCCGGTGCTCGACAAGCGTCCGGCCGATTCGGTCGACTGGCGTATGCCCGAGGTTTGCCCCGTGTGCGGCAGCCCCGTGGTCCACGAGGATGGCGAGGTGGCCTACCGCTGCGTGTCCATCGACTGCCCCGCGCAGCTCAAGGAGCGTCTGCTCCACTGGGTGAGCCGCGGCTGCATGGACGTCGACGGCCTGGGCGACGAGATCGTCGACAAGATGATCGCCGCCGGCCTGATCCACGATGTCGCGGACTTCTACCAGCTCACGGTCGACGACATCGCAGGCCTGGACACGGGGCGCACCTATGCTAGCTCCAACAGCAAAAAAGGCGTCAAGAAGGGCGATCCCATCCCGGTGGGCCTCAAGACG
The DNA here is from genome assembly GCA_902479075.1 of uncultured Collinsella sp. Taxonomy (GTDB): domain Bacteria; phylum Actinomycetota; class Coriobacteriia; order Coriobacteriales; family Coriobacteriaceae; genus Collinsella. The sequence goes on along the minus strand of CABSNK010000005.1, from coordinate 36,409 downwards.
GCCGAGAAAATCATCGCCGAGCTCAACAAGTCCAAGAGCCAGCCGCTCGGTCGCGTGCTGTTTGCCCTGGGTATCCGCCACGTGGGCAAGAGCGTGGGCGAGGTCATCGCTGAGCGATTCCTGTCGATTGACAAGCTCATTTTGGCGAGCGAAGAGGACATCGCCGAGTGCGAGGGCATCGGTCCCAAGATTGCGGCGAGCGTCAAGCAGTTCCTGGCCGTGCCCGAGAACCTTGCCGTGCTGGAACGTCTGCGCCAGGCGGGCCTTTCGCTCGAGGTCGACTTGGGCGCTGCGCACGCGCAAGCCGCAGCCGACGCTGGCGTGGCGGGTGAGCTTGCTGACGCACAGCCGCTTGCGGGTCTGACCTTCGTGCTCACCGGCACGCTCGTCAACCGCACCCGCGACGAGGCGGGTGCGGCGCTCAAGGTGCTCGGCGCCAAGGTTTCGGGCAGCGTGTCAAAGAAGACAAGCTATCTGGTCGCCGGCCCCAAAGCGGGCTCCAAGCTCACCAAAGCCGAGCAGCTGGGTGTGCCCGTGCTGGACGAGGACGCACTCGAGCAGATCTTGGCTACCGGTGAGGTGCCCCAGGCTTAAGGCATCAATAGTCAAATTGAAGAACCGCCCGGAAAGCATGATTGAACTGCCTTCCGGGCGGATCTTATTTGGACGGGGCAACGGGCACTGTGATCTGCGTCACGTAGGTTGTGGGGTCGTCGCTGATGATGTCGTCGATGAGGGCGATCTCGCGTTGTCCCGCTACGCTACCAACTTGTCAAAAGCCCCACGCCGGTTGAGCACGGTAAACGCGACAACACAGATGACTGCCGACAAAATTGATCCGCACGGCGACGCGATGCCCATGGGAAACAGCGTGTCGGAATAGGCGTTCGACAGCAGCCACGCGCCGGGTACGCGAATGAGCGCCACGGCCAGCACGTTGTGCGCAAAGCCGATGTAGCTCTTGCCGTATGCAGCGAAAAAGCCGCTAAAGCAAATGTGGATGCCGGCAAAGATTGCGTCGAAAATATAACTGTGCATATAGCCGGTACCGGCCGCGACCACCGCGGGGTCCTTGGCAAAAAAGCCGATAAACGCCGGCGCCACCAGCCACATCAGCACCGTGATCAGACAGCCGTACACCACCGAGATCGTCATGGCATCCTTGAGTACCTGACGCGCACGACCGCCCTTTCCTGCACCGGCGTTTTGCGCCGTGAGCGCGCTGACGGTGGCGCCCATGGAACTCGGAACAATGAACAAAAAGCTGATCATCTTCTCGACCAGGCCCACGGCGGCGGCGTCGACGAGCCCTCGGTGGTTGGCGATGACGGTGATAAACATAAACGCCACCTGGATGCAGCCGTCCTGCACGGCCACAGGTACGCCGATCTTAAGAATGCTGCCGAGCACCTCGGGCTGGGGGCGCAGGTCGCTGCGCTTAACGTGGATGTTCGTGCGCCGGCTCTTGAGCCACACGAGTGCGAGGGCAACGCTGGCCGTCTGGGCGGTTACCGTGCCGAGCGCCGCGCCCACGGGGCCGAGCCCCATGTGGCCGATAAGCAGAAAGTCGAGCGCGATGTTGATGATGCATGCCACGCCGATCACGTACATGGGCGAGCGCGAATCGCCCAGGCCGCGAAAGATGGCCGAGAGGATGTTGTATGCGGCGATAAAGGGAATGCCGACAAAGCAGATACGCAGGTAGGCGGCGGTGCCTTCGACCGCCTCGGCAGGCGTGCCAATGAGTGCCACGATTTGCGGGCACAGTGCGAGCAGGACAGCGGCCAGCACCACCGAGACACCCATAAAGAGCGTGATGGTGTTGCCGATGGCGGTCTCGGCGCGGTCGAAGCGACGCGAGCCCACGGCGTGGCCGACGATGACCGTCGTTCCCATTGCCAGGCCCACGAGCGTCACGGTAATGATATAGAGCGTCTGCGCGCCATTGCCCACGGCGGTGATGCCGGCAGCGCCGCTAAACTGCCCCATCATGTACAGGTCGGCCATGCCGTAGAGCATCTGCAAAAAGTACGAGAGCATATAAGGCAGGGCAAAGACCGCGATGGTCTTGAGGACATTGCCGCGTGTGAGGTCGTGTTCCATGGGCGGGGCACTTTCTGGCTGGGTTTGTTTAGCTACCAGTGTAGTGAAAACCCTATAACTATTGTAGAGTCAAGGTTTTTGTTGGGTGCCGGGCGAAAAAAGTCACGCTCCAAGCACGATGCTTTGGCCCTCTGTGCCCCTCACCTCGCCTCAAACCATCACAACATTCGCCGTTTTTTGCCAAAATCGGGAAAAGCATCGAATGTTGTGATGGGTTTTCTGCCACTCGAACGGGTGGAATCGCTTTCTTGCGCACGAAGGTGTGCGGACCCGTGGGCAGGGGAATAAGGTTGGTTATCCGACTTCATTGGAGGGCTCATGGACCTGCCGATCGTCCTGTCCCATAAGACTGCCTGGCTGTACCACAACGTGGCGCGCCCGTCCGAGCCGCTCTCGCGAGCAAGCAGCCTATACGATGAGGACTCGCTTGCTAACGAGGCGGAGCCGACCGCGAGCCTGCCCAAATTGGGACTCGATGCCAAGGGACTGAGGGCTTCAACGGCTGCCGGGATTGTTACCGACTATCTGGTTTCGTTCGGTATTCCACGAGAAGAGCTCGATCATATCGACACGCTCGTCAACTTTGATTTTGAGCGTTCGACGCCGGCTGGATTTAGGTGCCACGTGTTTGGGGCGCCGGTACCTCCAGGCCATCTTATCGAGGTGGCAGAGGGCCTTCTAGTGGTTGATGAGGCCATGTGCTTTGTCCAAGCGGGTTCGTGGATGAGTGAGCCCGAGCAGCTGGAATATGGCTACGAAATCTGCGCCCGATACCATTTGAATCATCTGTCGACAGGCGATTATATCGAGATGGGGCAGAGGTATACCGTTGCCGACTTGATTGCTTATTGCAATGAGAACCGACCTCGTCAGGGGGCTATACGCGCGGCCGCCGTGCTCAGGCGCGTGCACGATGGCGCGCGGTCGCCCATGGAGACGGCCACCGCAATCATGGTCGTAGCAAAGCGTTCCCAGGGAGGGCTGGGATACGCCAAGATCGAGCTCAACCATCGGGTCGATGTTCCCAACGAGTTCAAATATCTCGCTAAGGCCGGGTATTTCGAGATCGACGTATATGCGCCTGCGAGTGGTACGGGGATTGAATACAACGGCTCGGACCATCTTGATAAACAGCGCAGCGCGTCGGATGCGGAGCGTATGACCGTGCTGAGCGCGCTGGGCTTTAGGATGATCGTCCTCACCGGGACTCAGTTTGCCCATCAGCTGCAATTTCACCGGGCGATGAACGCCATCGCGCTCGCAATGGGCCTCAAGTGCGACCGGAGCGAAGCGTTCCAAAAACGTCAGAACGACCTACGAGAATTCGTGATTCGGCACTGGGACGGCGGCCTTTAGGGGCGTTTTGGTCCTTCTGCGGGGTGCTGTGGGCAGGCAAACCATCACAACATTCGACGTTTTTTGCCAAAAACGGGAAAAGCATCGAATGTTGTGATGGTCTGTGTTGAGGATGGGCTTGGAAGGTCCGTTTTGTTCGAGGCGACCTGTCCTGTCGTACGGGTGTCGGCATGATTCTCTCGTGGGGTATTATGTTTTCCGAAGAATAAAACGCCGCGTGAGGGGAGGGCTGCGTGGACGGGCACGTGCAACATGACGGTTTTGGCCGCGATATCAACTACCTGCGCATTGCCGTTACCGACAAGTGCAATTTCCGCTGCATTTACTGCATGCCGGCCGACGGCGTGGCGCCCCGCGCGCACGACGAGCTGCTCAGCGCCGAGGAAATCGCCCGCTTTGTGCGCCTAGTGGCGGGGGATGGTATTCGCCGCGTGCGCCTGACGGGTGGCGAGCCGCTGGTCAGCCGCCGTATCATCCCGCTCATTCGTGACATTCGCGCGATTCCGCAGATCGAGGACATCTCGCTCACCACCAACGGCGCCCTGCTTCCCAAGTTGGCGCCGCAGCTCAAAGATGCCGGGCTTAGCCGCGTCAACATTTCGCTCGACACGCTCGACCCTACGCTGTTTGGAAAGATCACGCGCCTGGGTCGACTCGAGCAGACCATGGCTGGCATCGACGCGGCGCTGGCTTGGGGCTTTGAGCCCGTTAAGGTCAACTGCGTTGTTGTGCGCCGGCTCAACCAGGATGTGGCGGCCCTTGCGCGGCTCACGCTCGATCGCCCCATTCACCTGCGCTTTATCGAATATATGCCCATTGGCGACGAACGCACGAGCTCGCATTGCGCTGTGGACCCGCATGCGCCCGCGCTCAATCCCGAGCTGTGGGACGCGAGCGATACCGTGCCGAGCGACGAGCTGCGGGCGCGCATCAATGCCGGGGCCGCCGCGGCGGGACTGGGCGAGCTCGAGCCGCTCGACATCAACGACGCTCCTGCCGGCGCGGGCCCTGCGCGCTATTGGCACTTTCCGGGTGCGGCGGGAACAGTTGGCTTTATTAGCGCTATGTCCAACCATTTTTGCGCGAATTGCAACCGTCTGCGCCTGACGGCCGATGGCAACGTGCGTCCGTGCCTGTTCAGCGATGCCGAGTATTCGGTGCGTGAGGCACTGCGTCGTGGTGATGATATGCAGGTACTTTCGATTTGGCGCGATGCCGTGGCCCACAAACCGCAGGAACACGCGATAATTGAGGGCACGCAACGATTTATGTCCCAAATCGGAGGATGATCATATGGCCAAGAGCAGGTACGCCGATGCCACCAAGGCCGCTCGCAGGGCTGCGATGTCTGCCCACAAAGCCACGGCTGCGGCCAGCGATGCCGCTGCAGGCGCGCAGCCGTCTGCCGGTGCTGCCACTGAGCCCGCCCGTGCCGCCCGCGACGCCCGTCGCGACGAGCTGACGCATGTGGACGCCAAGGGCGAGGTACGCATGGTCGACGTGTCCGACAAGGCCGAGACCCATCGCATTGCCATCGCCGAGGGCACTATCCTCATGCACTCCGAGACGCAGGCTATGGTGCTGCAGGACCGCGCCAAGAAGGGCGACGTGCTTGCCTGCGCACGCGTGGCGGGCATCATGGCCATCAAGCGCACGAGTGACATCATCCCCATGTGCCATCCGTTGCTCATTACCAAGAGTAAGTGCGATATCGAGCCCATCGCTTCGGCGGGAACGCCTGCCGAGGATGTGCCCGAGGGCTGGGCACCGGCGCGCGCGGACGGGCAGGTTGGCTTTCACGTACTGGTTACGGCCGGCGTGACGGGCAAGACGGGTATCGAGATGGAGGCTCTGACCGGCGCGAGTGCCGCGTGTCTGACCATCTACGACATGTGCAAGGCGGTCGATCGCGGCATGGAGATCGTCGACGTACGCCTGCTGCACAAGGAGGGCGGCCGCTCGGGCGTGTGGGATCGTGCAGAGCGTCAGGCCGCTGCTGTTGAGGCCGTGGCTGCTGACGGTGCCGCCCTCGCGAGCGCGTCCGCTGCCGTCACGCCCGCAGCTCCGGCCGTCCCCGCGATCGCGTTTATCGGCTACCAAAACTCGGGCAAGACAACGCTCGTCGAGAAGGTTATCGCCGAGCTCACCCGCCGCGGCCTGCGCGTGGGTTCGCTCAAGCATCATGGGCATCACGGCTTTGATATCGATGTGCCCGCTAAGGACACCTGGCGCCATCACCAAGCCGGATCCAAGCACGTGGGCCTCATCTGCGCCACGCGCTGGGCGGAGTACGCCGACACGCGCGAGGAGGACGAGATGCCCGCGCGCGAGCTGCTGTCGCGTTACAACGATGTCGACGTGGTGATCATCGAGGGCTACAAGACCGAGGGTTTCGACAACATCGTGGTCGCACGCTCCGGCGTCGACCGTCTGCGCGGCAAGAGCTCGCTCGACCTGGTCGATGGCCACACGTTGGCCCTTGCCTGCAACGAGGCCCTGGCACGCCAGGCCTTCGACGCCGGCTTTGCAACCCGAGCCGTCAACATCAACGACGCCCGAGCCATCTGCGACCTGATCCAAGACCACCTTCAGGCTTGACGCTGCGCCGGCCCCAAGCACCCCATCTCGCCCCTCAAGCCGTCGCTCGCGTACCAAAGTACGCGTCGCTCCTCTTTCGGGGCGACCTGGGGCACTTGGAACCGGCTCGCTGCGCTGCCATAACATGCCAAAAAGGGACAGGTTTATTTTGGCAGGTTTTATCTGGGCAAACGTCATTTCCACCACAAAGGGGACAGGCACCTTTGTGGTGGTTTTTGCTTTGGTAGATCTGTAGGACATGCCTTACAATCTACCAAGTAGTTCATGACGGGCGAAAAACGGAGAGAAGGGGCTTGATGCGTCCTTAATGTTTCATGCGGATAGATTGATTTGACAGACAGTGGCGAATGCCCACCGTCCGCATTCGTATGAAACAAGGAGTCTCCATGCTCGCCTCCCTTTTCTCAAAGCCTCAATCATCGCTGTCCGTGCAGGCCAAGCGTCTGGTGGCGATGCGCTTTCTCATCTACACCGGTTTTCAGACCAGCTACTTTATCGGCGTCATCGGAACGCTTACCTATGCGGACGGCGCTTCGGTCGTCGCGACATCGCTGGCTGTCCTCTTTATGAACGTCTTTGTGATCCTGGGGTCCTTTGCGGGCGGTGCGGCGCTCGACGCTTGGGGCCCGCGCCGCCATTTCTTGCTGAGTATCGTCGGTACGCTAGTAACGGGTGCGGCGATCCTCGTTTTTGGCAGCGCGACCGGCATAGTCCTGCTCGGCGCGGTACTCCTGGGCTTTGTGATGGGATTCGCCCAGCCCATCGCCACGTCCTATCCGGCGTATCTCACCGACGACCCCGTCGAGCTCAAAGACATCAACTCCGCCATAACCATGTTCTCCAACGTGAGCATTATCGTCGGTCCCACACTGGGAGGCTTTGTCGCGGCGGCTGCATCGTCACGCGCGGTGTTCGTGCTCATGATGATCTTTACCGTACTGGCGCTCGTCGCCGGTTGGGGCTTTAGGCCGCAAACAAGTCGCGTCGCCGCGCGCGAAAGTACTCCCGCGGATAGCAGCACAACGGCAAGTACTGCCAATCAAAGCCCCGACTCCAGTAAATCCACCCGCGCAACCTTCGCGACAAGCATCAAGACAGTCTTCACCAACAGTATCCTCGCCTTGCTGTTCTGCATCATCTTCCTCTCGAACTTTGGCTACGGTGCCTTCGATCCGCTGGAGTCGTTCTTCTACCGCGATGTCCTGCACGTCGGTGTCGAATGGATGGGCTGGCTCTCGTCGGCCTCGGGCGTGGGCGCGGTGCTGGGCGCCGTGGCCGCGCTCCGCTTGCCTCCGCACCTGGTCAACCTTAAGACGCTGCTTGTGGCGCTCATGTCCGTGGGTCTGGGAAGCCTGCTCTACGTGGGAACGCCGTACGTGGGCGTAGCCCTTGTCGGCCAGATTGCCCTGGGCGTGGCCTGGGGCGTTGTCAACCCGCTCCACAACACCATCGTGCAAACAACGGCCCCGCTCGAGCAGCTCGGTCGCGTCAACTCGGTCATGGGCTTTGGCAATATGTTTGCCGGCGTGGCGCCGCTGGCGATTGCCCCGTGGCTGGCGGCGACATTTGGCGTGCAACAGACGCTCGTAGGGGCGGGCATGGTCGTGACGGCAGTTCCCGCGGCGTTGCTGCTGTTTGGGCGCCGGCATTTTGATCGTGCCGCAAGGCAGTAAAACCATCACAACATTCGATGAAAATCGCGATTTTGCCGAAAAACGTCGAATGTTGTGATGCTTTGCGCCCCGGGCCAGGTTACCCTGCGGGTCCGGCCACCACAAAGGGGGGCCAGGCGCCTTTGTGGTGGTTTTTGCGTTAACGGGCCGCGCTTGCGCCTTGGTATACCATGTACGCCATTTCCGACCACACCCCACACCGCCGCACAACCCAGAAAGGCCCCCATGGACACCACCTTCAGCCACATCAAAGCCGTGTTCTGCGATATCGACGGCACGCTGCTCACGAGCCAGCACACGGTGTCCCCGCGCACCGTGGCGGCGATCCGCGCCCTGCGCGAGCGCGGCGTACTCTTTGGCCTGTGCACCGGGCGCGACGCCCAAGCGACCGAGGCCATATACGAGCTCTGGGGCATCGAAGGTCTGGTGGACGTGCTCGTGGGTTGCGGTGGCGCCGAGGTCATCGACCGCGCGCACGACATCAACGAGCTGAGCTACCGGCTACCAGGCGAGACCATCGCACGCATCTGCGAGCACATGGCAGGCCTGCCGGCAACGCCCGTTTGCCCTCGGGACGGCGTACTCTATGTGCCCGAGAGCAATGCATGCGTCGAGCACCTGTCGCGTGTCGACGGCGTGCCCTACAAGGTGGTCGACTTTGCCGAGTTTTTGCGCGAGCCGCAGACCAAGGTGATGTTTACCATGGCGCCCGAGGCGATGCCACAGATCATCGAGCGAGCATCGACGTTCGCCGACGACACCGTTAAAGCGGCTGCTCTGCAGACCACGCAGCGACTCTACGAATTCATGGATCCGCGCGTGTCCAAGACGCGCGGCCTTGTGCGCGTGGCGGAGCTCAACGACATGGAGCTCCAGAACATCTGCGTGTTTGGCGATGCCGATAACGACACCTGCATGGTGGCCGACGCCGGCGTGGGCGTGGCTATGGCAAACGGCAGCGACGCTACCCGTGCCGCCGCCGACTTTGTAACCGCGAGCAACGACGAAGACGGCATCGCGATCTTTATCGAGGAACATCTGCTGTAGCGCTAGGGCAGAATCACCACAAAGGGGACAGGTGCCTTTGTGGCGGCCTCAGGCGATTTGGGCGAATTGATGCCTAAAATCTGCGCACAAAATCAAATATGATTGTCTGAACATCACGCTTCTAACCACCGATGGGTTAAAGATATTCTCATCGGTTTAGTAAGGTATTCCTGCTGGCTAATGACCTACCACTCACGGTCGATTTTCGACCGTGAGCGGGATGTTTGCTCTTGAGCAAAATGTTGTGCAAATAAATCTAATGCCATTAAAAAATAATAGGCAACTAAATTACCAGCAGAAACAAAAAACAGATAGCGAATAAACGAAGGTTAATCCGAGCGAATGTCAAGAGAATTGAGAACTGGCTACAAAAATGTCGGTTTTGTTGCTCGGATATTTAAACAATAGTTACAATAGTATTACTAAGCGTGCGCAATTACAGATTGCGCAGATACGTTTGATAGTGAAAGAGCAAGATCGCGGTCTCTTGGGGAGGAGACATCGATGAAAGCGAATTCAGAAAAAACTAAGCAGAGTAAAAAAGCGACGCGCCGTGTACTGGCAGGCGTTTTGTGCGGAGCCTCCGTGTTGAGCCTGGTACTGTCGCTCGTCATGCCTCCGATCTCGCAGGCCATTGCCAATGATGCCCAGACAGTTTCTACCGAGGAAACTGTGATGGGGGGGGGTTCCTCAAGTGAGTCTACTGATGTAGACAACACCAACAACGGGGATACCGAAAACCAGAATAGTGACGACGCTGAGGGTGGCGAGTCTGGAGATGATGTCCAGTCTGAGGGGCTGTCCGAGGAAGACTCGCAGGACGAGGATGCCGAGCAGACCGCGGATGACGCTAGCAATGAGGGCGCAATTCCACCTGTTGCGGAGGATGCGACCGAATATACGCTGATTAATTCTGCAGACGACCTATCTCACTACCTTCAAAATGATAAAAAGGCCGGCAAATATCGCTTGAATCTCGATATTGAGTATGCAAGCGACATTACGCTTGGCCAGGGTGAAACCACCATCGACCTCAACGGCCATAAGATCAAACACTCGGGCGTGGAGCCTGGCAAGTCGCCCAACATGTCCATGTTCAATGTGCCCGAGGGTGCGACGCTCACGATTGAGGATCTGCAGCAGGCGGCTGATAACAAGTTCGAGCAGGATGGCGACAAAAACGGCAACCTTGCTAAGCTCGATTACGACGGCACAACGCCCAGTAAGCTCACTTACTACGTGACTGATTCGACTTCGAGTGACACTGCTACTACCGAGACCCTTTTCAAGCACGAGGTTGCCATCAATGGCGCCATCGTGGGCACCACTGCTCACTCTACGATGAGGCTCATCAACGTCTGTGGCGGTACGTTTAACCTTCAAAGCGGCGTGCTGACCACGAATCAGGACGCAAATGTTCGCCACCTGATTTATGCCGATAACGGCTCTACCGTCAGCATGAGTGGCGGATACGTTTGTGGTGCTTCTATGGGCAGCGATGGTGCTGGTGCTGGAATTCATGTTGAGGGCTCAACCCTGGATGAGGGCTCAACCCTGGAGATCTCTGGCGGCGTAATTGCTGGTAACTATGCCCCCAGTGGCGGCGGCGTTTATGCCAAGGATTCTGCGGTAGACATGGTTGGCGGTATTATCTCCGGTAACGGTACAAATAATTATGAAAGCGGTTATGGCGCGGGAATTTGTGCTGAGGGCTCTATGGTGACCATTACGAATGGTTACATTACTAACAACAAATATCAGTACTATATCGATGAAGGACACAAAGGTAACGGTTGCCATGGTGGTGGCGGCATTGCTGCTTTCAATGGCGGCAGTCTCACAATTAACGGTGGTTACATTACCGGTAACTACTCTGCCGAGGCTGGCGGCGGCGTTTATGCTGGCGCTTGGAATCGAGCTCTTTCCGGGTTTACGTTTTCTGGTGGAATCATCGCCAGCAATGTGGCGCAAAACTCAGAGGGTGGCGGCATCCGTATCGCTGCGCCTACCGTTGGTGTGTTTGAAGTGCCGAAAGGTTCACACGCTTATATCACTAACAATACGACCAATACCACCAACGACTGGGGTGGCGGCGGCGTGTTCGTTCAGGGTAGCAGTGAACAAGGCATTAAATCGGCGAGCCTCAATATATATAACGCGCTGATTACCAACAATCATGCCAATGGCTTTGGCGGCGGGTTTGCCGCTTGCCCGACTGGTAAGACTGCCATTACCGATACCAATGGCATCGCGGTTTTCGGTAATACTGACGGTAAACCTGACGGTAGTTATAACCGATCGGGCGGCACACACGAAAAGACCGATGACAAGGATTGGCTCCCTAACAACAAAGGCGGCGAAATAACTGAAGAGTTTAAAAAAGCCGGTCACCAGGATCTTTTTCTTATTCGCGATAGTACTAACGGTGAATACATCGCAGCCGTAACGGGTCAGATGCTTGGCGGCGGTGCTGCCAACTGGACGGGCACGATCGACAAAACACCAACGTCTATCGGCAAGTACGAGGGCGCCCAAGCTAAGTACAGGATTGGCCTTAAATCTAAGCCGATTCAGGAAGATAAAGATGCTGCTACCGCGGCTGCGTCCCTCTTCATCACGGGCAACAGATCCAACATTCACGGTGGCGGCATCATGACCAACGGCGACGTAATCGCTGGCTCCACCACGGAGGTGAACGTGTACCCCAAGATGAAGCTCAACGGCACTAAGGCGCTAACGGGTCGTGCGCTTAAAGACGGAGAGTTCAAGTTCCAGCTGCTCAAACGGGGTACAAACAAGCAGGATCCCTCGTTTGCCGATCACAAGCTGCAACTCAATGGCTGCACAAAAGTTGGCGATGGGGTCACGAATGATAGTGACGGCAACTTTGCCTTTAATCTGGGCGAGGTCTACTCCGATGGCTCGATTGTCTACTACCTCGTTGAGGACCCCGGTGACAATCCCGTTTCTGGCGTGACTTGCGACGAGACTATCTACAAGATTGAATTTGAAACAACGGTGGCCCAGACACAGAAGGTGCTGGACATTACTTACACCTACTACTCGGTTGGAAAAGTAAAGGTCACTAATCTCACCAAAGGGGACTCGATGGAGGTTACTCCGAGCGATGTCAGTAATGTGTCCGTTAATCTCACGAACGGTAAGATCTTTATTAATGATAAGACCTTTACTAATGCATACACAGCCAAGGGCTCTTGGACACCTCAGGTGACCAAGAAGGTCGACGGCGGCGAGATGAAGAGGTTCAAGTTCGAGCTGTATGCTGAGAATTCCGACAACACGGAGACACCCCCTCAGACCAAATATACTTCTGCTGAGTCGGGAAATTCTCAGACAGTAACGTTCGATCCGGTACCAATCGGTCCACTGGGCATCAATGATCTTACCAATGGCAAAGCAACGTTCACCTACTACATCCGTGAATGCGACGCCAGCGAGGCCGATGGCACCAAACACGAAGGCTACAAGAACGACACCAAGAGGTTCAAGGTCGTGGTAACGGCAACGGACAACGGTGACGGCACGCTGAAATGCACGCCGGTCTACTACGAGGTCGACGCCAACGATAATGTGAGCGCGAATTCAACCCCTAACCCCACCTTCACCAACACCTACTCCCCTTCTTTGCCCCTTTCTGGTATGTCGGGCGTCACGCTGACGTACCTTGCCGGCGCGGCGGTGCTTTGCGCTGCTGCAGCCTGGATGTACATTCGTCGCAAGGCGAATGCGAAGGGGGGTGAGCGTCGTGAATAAGAAAGTTTGCTCCTTCCCGATCTTGTTTGCGCTGCTTGCCCTCCTGATCGGCACCTGCGCGGTTGTGTTCCCCGCTTCCGCGCAGGCCGCGCCGACCTCGACCGGTTCTATCACGGTGAGCGGCACCGTGGCGAGCAGCTACGACGCCTACCAGATTTTTAGTGCCAACGTCATCGATGGCGACAACGACGCCAAGATCGCCACCGACCTCGTTTGGGCAAGCGATGCCGTGCGCGGCGCCGTGCTGCCTGTGCTGCACAGCGCCGGCATGCCCAAATCCCAGGCCACCGCGCAGGAAGCTGCCGAGTGGCTCAACACCGATTCTCACCTTACGAGCGCGCTGAGCGCACAGCTCGCTCGTTCCCTCCAGAGCTCTGGCGCCGTGTCCGTGGCCCTTAACGCGGGCAGGGCGGCCGAGCTGCCCTGTGGCTACTGGCTCATCGTCGCCGGCGACGACGCCATCGCCCAGGGCGAGGCCGGCACCGCGCCGATCATGGTTCTGGTGGGCGGCAGCGCCGTCACCGTCAAGCCCAAGGCCGCGACGCCCAAGGTTGTCAAGCATGTGCTGGAGGACAGCACCGCCGCCTGGCAGAAGGCCGCCGACGCCACGGTCGCCGACGACCTGTACTGGCGCCTCTCGGCCACGGTCCCGGCAGGCCTTGCCGCCTACGACACCTACTCGGTGCAGTTCGTCGACACCATGAGCGCGGGACTCGACCCCTCCAAGATGGCCGCGAGCGTGCGCGTGTACGTGGCGGCGGGCGCGGATGGCGGCTTTGACGCGGTCCAGACCGGCAAGGACGGCCGCGCCGGCACCGAGCCCGCGAAGGGCTGGACCGACATCACGGCCCGGTGCAGGGGCTCGGTCGACGGTAAGACCTTCACCGTGCGCACCGGCGACCTGATCGCCGCGCTCGGCGGGGCCGACGCCTTTACCGCGGGTGCCCGCGTGGTCGCCGTGTACAACGCGCCGCTCAATAGCGCGTGCAACCACGGCATCGCGAAGGGCAACCCCAACGAGGTCTACCTGCGCTACCCGCGCTCTCCCTTTGCCGACCAGTCCGGCGACGCCGGCTTTACCCGCACGCCGAGCGACGATGCGTGCGCCTACACCTGGGATCTCGCGCTCACCAAGCGCGGCAGCGACGGCGACAAGCCGCTTGCCGGGGCGGTCCTGAGCATCGCCGACGACCGCGGTCGCACGCTGGCGGCCGACGGCACGTGGGATGCGGAGGGCAAGGCCACCGTCACCACGGGCGAGGACGGCCGCGTGACCGTCTCGGGCGTGGACTCGGGCAAGCTGGAGGTCCGCGAGCTCAAGGCGCCCAAGGGCTACACCGCCTTTGAGGGCACGCGCTCCGTGACAGTTAAGGCCGAGGGCCTGGACGTCGACCAGGTGGCCGCCGCCAAGCCCAAGCTCACCATCACGGCCGAGTTGCCCCTGCGCGCCGACAGCGCGGACGGGTCGACGGGCAGCCTGGAGGCGTCGCTCATCAACACGCCCACCGGCACACCCCCTAGCATTACCACCGGAGGCTTTATGCCCTCGACTGGCGATATGGCAATGTACGCCGCGGCCGCCGCAGCGGTCGCCGGAGCCGCGCTCATCGTGGTCGCGCTCCTGGTCAAGCGGGGAGGTGGCGGCCATAAAGAGTAGCTGGCAGCCCCACAGAGAGCGGGGCGAGACGTAGCGAAGTAGATGCTAAGACACAGACAGATGATGACCGATCGAATGAGAACCAACCGGAAAACGGAGGAAAAGAAGATGAGCATGAGCAAGAACATCGCGCGCCTGGCAGTAACCGCCGGCCTCACAGCAGCGCTGAGCTTCGGCGGGGTTATGGCTCCGGTCACGATGGCGTTTGCTGCGGGCGACGCGAACGGCTCGGTGACCATCGGAAAAGCGTCGGGGAACGATACCGAATTCATGGGTTACAAGATCTTTGACGCTGATGTGGCAAAGGATGAGAACGGCCAGACGCTTGTGAGCAATATCGCATGGGCGAACGGCAAGGTTGAAGCTGCTGTTAAGGAAGCGATTGAGGAATTCGATACGGACGCCAATATCGCAACCGCCCAGGATGCTGCAGATTGGATTAGCAAGAACGTGATGCACACCGGTAAAACGACTAGCGTAGCATCTGACTCTGCTGCATATAAGATTGCGGCTGCTGTGGCTAAGGTGACCGATCTGGATGATCCAAGTGATTGCGCGGCCACTTTGAATGGTGTTGCCAACAACCTTTCACACGGCTATTGGCTCTTTGTGACTGACGCCCTTACTGTCGCAGGCACCGAAACCGCCACCGCCCCTATCTTCGCTGTCGTCGGAGATGAAGCGGTTTCAATTACCGAGAAGACCAGCATTCCCACCGTCGATAAGCAGGTGCTCGAGGGCACGACATGGGGAAAGGCGAGTGACTCGTATATTGGCGAGGAGGTTGAATATAAACTGACCGGCTCCGTCGCGAGCAACATCGACACCTTCACCAAGTACGAATATTCGTTCCAGGATCATCTTTCTGTTGGACTGGAGGCTATCAAGGACTCCGTTAAGGTGACAATTAACGATAAAGTTATCCAGCCTGCAGATGGCTACACGGTAGGCCTTGACGAGACTAAGGACGCTTCTGGGAACCTCACTGGCGGTCATGACCTGACGATTTCCTTCTCTGATCTTAAGGCTGCTGCAACAGCCGCAGGCGTGACGCTTACGGGCGACTCTAAGGTCGTTGTGACCTATAAGGCAAAACTGACCGATAAGGCGGAATATAAAGGCACTGGTAACACCAATGAGGTCAAGCTTGTCTACTCCAATAATCCCATGACTGAGGACACGGGCACATCTGAGTCGGACAAAGTTGCTGACTACGTCTTTGGCCTCGATGTTACCAAGACTGCTTCGGATGATTCGCAAAAGAAGCTCGTTGCCGGCTTTAAGGTCAAAATGACCAAGGAGGGTACCACTCCTGTTACTGGCGATAAATGGCTGACGGAGACTGGTGGATTCACTAGCGATTCAGGCAAGGCTGGAGTGTTTAGGACTAAAGAGACTGACAGCAAGGTCTTTATCCCTGGTCTTGTTGCAGGTGAGTACGAGATTACGGAGTGTGAGACGCCCGCGGGTTATAACTCCATTAGCTTTACCATTACGGTGACGCCTACATACAATGAGACGACCGGCGAACTGACAGGACTCAGCGTAACCCCCAGCTCTGATATGGTCACTTCTGGGCTCGATGGAAACGTTACCTCGACCAGGATTCCCATCACCATCGAGAACAAGAAGGGCTCTGGTCTCCCGCTGACCGGTCTCAACGGCGTGACCTTCACTTGGATCGCTGGTGGCGCGGTGCTGTGTATCGGCGTGGCTCACCTCATCCGCAGCCGTAAGCAGGCTGAGGAGTCCGAGCAGGAGTAACGCTCACTCACCCATCCCTTTGGCAGGTGGGATGTGATGGCCATGAGACTTGCGGACACTTTTCTCGTCCATCGACGTTCTTGCTTTGCCGTTCACTTTTCGGGGCAGACTCCGCGCTGGAGTCTGCCCCGTTCTTTTTGGACATAGCAGCCGGGGCGCCGTTGCCAGTAGGATCGGGCGTGTGATTATCGAACAAATGTTTGCAAATATTGCGTTTACCAGCTGTAAGTGCGAGTGCTCGCAGTAAAATATCCTTGCGACGCATTCCGTGCGCGGGCGGCCGACGACTCGATCGGAGGTCCCCAAATGCTGAAATTCCTTAACGCGCTCGCCGCCCTCGCGGCGGTGGGCACGTTCGTCATCGCGTTTCTTGACTCGTATGAGGTTCGGTTTAAGGTCCGTAGGCGCACGCGCGGTGCGGACGGTAGAAGGCATTTGCGCCGCAACAAGCGCAAATAAGAATGCCCGGGGTTAGAGGCCCGGGCATTTAACAAAACCAGAAAACTAGGCCGCCCGCGCTTTCGAACACTTACGCGGGGTGCGTCGTTTTCTATTGACATTGTATCCCGAATCGCCCCGCCGATTCGGGACATTTTGAAAACTCAAATGTTGGCCTATGCTCGCGCTGCGCAATGCTGTCTCGCTGCGTTGTCCGGCGCGGAAGCTCGTTAATCGGCTATTATTTGTTTAGACAACTTGAGTTGTAGAGGAGTGACCGGCGATGGTGCAGGGCGCCAAACACATGAAGAGCAATAACGCCGCGGCCAACGGCGGCTCAAGCCCCCAGCCCAAACCTCAACCAAAACCTAAGCGTCGTCGCAAGCGACTGCCGCGCTGGGCCGACCGGCTCATCACCATCGTCATCATCCTTATCGGCGTGGGCCTTATGACCTGGCCGTGGATCTTGGACCGGCTCGAGGCCTCGGGCGTGTTCAACCAGATCAGCACGGTGTCCAGCACCGTGGACGCGCTGTCTGCCGAGGAGCGCGAGCGCATCCTGCTCCAGGCGCGCTCCTTTAACGAGCAGCTGGCGGGCGAGGCTACCGAGCTCCCCGCCGACCAGATCGAGCCCTACGACCAGCAGCTCATCTTTGACCGCGACCCCATGATGAGCTGGGTCGAGATCCCCTCCATCGACGTGAGCATGCCCATTTACCACGGCACGAGCGAAGAAGTCCTTATGGCGGGCGTCGGCCACCTGGAGGGCACGAGCCTACCGGTGGGCGGTACCTCGACGCATTGCGTGCTCACCGCGCACTCGGGCATGCGCAACCTGAGCATGTTCGACGACATCCACTCGCTGAAGCCCGGCGACCTGGTGCTGCTACACACCATGAACAAGACGCTCGCCTACAAGATGGTGGACTCCGAGGTCGTGTTGCCCGAGGAGATGGAGTCGCTGACCATCGAGCCGGGCGCCGACAAGGTAACGCTCGTCACCTGCACGCCCTATGGCGTGAACGACCATCGCCTGCTGGTGCATTGCGTGCGTACCAAGTACAACAAGAAGGACGTCGACAAGCAAAAGTCGCTGGCCGGCCGCCACTGGGGCAAGCGCGAGTTTGCCGTGCTTATCGTGGTCGTAGCCATTGTGCTGTTGCTGCTGGACATCGTGATCCACACGGTCCGCAAGCGCCGCAAGGCTAAGGTCTCGGCATAGGGTATCGTCCGGAACAACCACAAAGGGGACAGGTACCTTTGTGGTGGTCGGGGCTTTCAAACCATCACAACATTCGATGAAAATTGCGATTTTGGCGAAAAGCGTCGAATGTTGTGATGGTTTTCGCTGCGGATGAGACGGTTTTCGCTATGGACGGTGCGGTTTCGCTGCAGAACCGCCAGCCCGCCGCCTGTCAACCGCTGCCCTCGTTACGTTTTCGCTGCATTTGGGTAAAGCACCTGCTCCAAGCGGCGTTGCCTTGTATACTAGAGCGGTTTATCTGTTATGCGGAAGGGAGCGCCTATGGCACTCAGCGAGAAAGACGTGCGCGGCATCGCCGAGTACGCAAAGATCGCACTGACCGATGACGAGCTTACCCAGATGACGTCCTACCTGAACGACGCCGTCCAGATGCTCGAGCCCGTCTTGCAATATGACTTGCCCGACGTGGAGCCCACGTTCCATCCCATCGGAAGCCTGTCCAACGTGATGGGCGATGACCTGCGCGAGCCCGAGCGCGATTTGCCGCTCGACGTTGCGCTCGAAAACGCCGGCAGCGCGCGCGACCGCTACTTCCGCGTGCCGTCCATTTTGGGAGAGGGGGAGAGCGAGTAATGGCGCTAAGCTTCGATTCCCTTACCGCTGCTCAGATCGCCGCGGGCGTTGCCGCTGGCGACTTTACCGCTACCGAGGTGGCCCAGGCCTCTCTTGCCGCCATCGAGGCGCGCGAGGGCGGGGTCCAGGCATTCCTGCAGGTGGCGCCCGAGCTTGCGCTCGAGGCCGCTGCGCGCGTGGATGCCGACCGTGCCGCCGGAAAGCCGCTGCCCCCGCTCGCGGGCGTGCCGCTGGCCATCAAGGACAACATGAACCTCGTGGGCACGCGCACCACCTGCGCTTCCCGCATGCTCGGGGACTACCAGAGCGTCTACACCGCCACCTGCGTCCAGCGCATGCTCGATGCCGGCTGCCTGCCCATGGGTAAGGCCAACATGGACGAGTTTGCCTTTGGCAGCTCCACCGAGAGCTCGGCGTTCCACCGCACCAACAACCCCTGGGATACCGAGCGCGTGCCCGGCGGCTCCTCGGGCGGCTCCGCTGCCGCCGTCGCCGCGGGCGAAGTCGCGCTTTCGTTGGGCTCGGACACCGGCGGCTCCATTCGCCAGCCGGCGTCGCTGTGCGGCGTGGTGGGCTTTAAGCCCACGTATGGCGCCGTGAGCCGTTACGGCGTGGTTGCCTTTGGCTCGTCGCTCGACCAGGTGGGCCCCTTTGGCCGCACGGTCGAGGATGTCGCGCTGGCCATGAACGCGCTTACCGGTGCGGGCCACGATCCGTACGACTGCACCAGCCAGGATTGCGCCGTCGACTTTACCGAGCACCTCAACGACAGCATCGAGGGCAAGCGCATGGGCATTATCCCTGCGTTTATGGAGGCCGAGGGCCTGACGCCCGAGGTCAAGGCCGCTGTTCATCGCGCCGCTCAGGAGCTGCAGAACCAGGGCGCCGAGCTGGTCGAGGTCGACCTGCCGCACCTGGATGCCGCCATCGCTGCCTACTACGTCATCGGCCCGGCCGAGGCGTTCTCAAACCTGGCCCGCTTCGACGGCATTCGCTACGGCTATCAGGAGGAGGGCTGCGCCAACCTGTCCGACCAGAGCTCGCTTTCGCGCGCCCACGGCTTTGGTGCCGAGGCCAAGCGCCGCCAGATGCTCGGCGCCTACCTGCTGAGCTCGGGCGTGTACGACAAGTACTACTACGCCGCGCAAAAGGCCCGCACGCTCATCACGCAGGACTACGACGCCGCGTATGCCAAGGTGGATACCATCCTCATGCCCGCCTCGCCGCGCACGGCCTTTAAGTTTGGCGAGATCAGCGACCCAACGCAGATGTACCTCTCCGACCTGTACACCATCTCGCTCAACATTTGCGGCAACGGCGGTATCTCGGTGCCGCTGGGCCTGGGCGAGGACACTCAGCTGCCCGTTTCTGCCCAGCTGGTGGGTCCGGCGTTTAAGGACCGTCAGCTGCTCACGTTTGCCCGCGCCCTGGAGCGCGGCTTTGCCGATGCCGCCACGGGCGCGCCCGCGCTTTCCGTCGCGCCCGATTTTGCCGGAAAGGGAGGCGAGCTGTAATGAAGGAGCTTTCCGAGGTCCTGCAGGATTGGGAGGCCGTGATCGGCCTGGAGATCCATACCGAGCTCACCGCACTCGATACCAAGATGTTCTGCAACTGCAAGCTCAGCCACGATGACGAGCCCAACGCCAACGTGTGCCCGGTGTGCCTGGGCCTGCCCGGCGCCCTGCCGGTGCCCAACAAGCGCGCCATCGAGAGCATTGTCAAGGCCGGTCTCGCCACCAACTGCGAGATTCAGCGTCACTCGATGTTCTACCGCAAGCACTATTTCTATCCCGATATGGCCAAGAACTTCCAGACCACGCAGGGTCCGGTTGCCTTTGCCATGTACGGTCACCTGGATCTGGATGTGACCGGTCGCGGTGCCGCCGAGCGCCCCGACTGCGCGTTTGGCGAGGCCGAGGCCCAGAGCCTGGCGAGCGCCTCGGCCAACGCCGAGGGCCTGTCCACGTCCATGACGTCAACCATGCGCGAGGGTAACCAGCGCGCCGGTCACCTGGCCAGCTACGACGCGTCCAACCTGCAGATGCCCGAGCGTCGCGAGGACGGTTCCTACACGGTGCCCATCCGCATCCTGCGCATTCACATGGAGGAGGACGCTGCCAAGATGGTCCATGTGGGCGGCGCCGAGGGCCGCATTACCGCCGCGGCCGAGTCGCTCGTCGACTACAACCGCTGCGGCACGCCGCTCATCGAGCTCGTCACCGAGCCCGACCTGCGCACGCCCGAGGAAGCTCGCCTGTTTATGGAGAAGCTCCGTCGCATTTTTGTGACGCTGGGCATTTCCGACTGCTCCATGGAGAAGGGCTCCATGCGCTGCGACGGCAACGTGTCGCTGCGCCGCCGCGGCGAGACCAAGCTGGGCACCAAGACCGAGCTCAAGAACCTCAACTCGTTTAAGAGTCTGCATGACGGCCTTGCCTACGAGATTTGCCGCCAGGCCGAGGTGCTCGAGGAGGGCGGCATCATCTACCAGGAGACTCGCCACTGGGAGCCCAGTCGCAAGCGCACCGTGGTCATGCGTGTGAAGGAAACGGCAGACGACTATCGTCTGTTCCCCGATCCCGACCTGGCGCCGTTCGACCTGGACGACGAGTTTATCGACCGCTGCCGCGGCGAGATCCCCGAGCTGCCCGATGCCAAGCGTGCCCGTTTTGAGACCGACTTTGGCATTAAGGCGGCCGATGCCGAGCAAATCGCCGGCGACCCCGAGTTTGCCGAGTTTTTTGAGGCTGCCGCTGCCGGTATGGCCGGCAAGGAGGCCCAGACGGTCGCTAACCTGCTGGTGAACGAGATGATCGCCTACCTTAAGGGCGCAGGCGTGTCGCTCACCGAGTCCGGCATTGCACCGGCTCAGGTGGCAGCTCTTGCCAAGCTGCTAGCGACCGATGCCATCAGCTCCAACCAGGCGCACGAGGTCTTTGAGGCCATGGCCCAAACTGGCGACGACCCCAACAAGATCGTCGATGAGCGCGGTATGCGTCAGGTGAGCGATGCCGGCGCGCTGCAGCCGCTTGTGGATGAGGTGCTGGCAAACTGTGCCGATCAGGCGCAGCAGTATCGTGACGGCAACCAGAAGGTCATCGGCTTTTTGGTGGGCCAGTGCATGAAGGCCAGCCGCGGCAAGGGTAACCCGAAGCTCTTCAACGAGTTGCTGAGAACGTCGCTCTCGTAAACGGGAACCCGGGAGCCCCGGCAGGGCGGGTGCTTCCTCAAAATTTCGAACAGTCCTGCGCAAGACGAAGGCCACATTAAGTGGCCTTCTTTGCGTGCGGAACTCATTTTGAGCAAGCACCCGCCCTGCCGGGGCTCCCGGGTTCCGTGACGACTCGGCCGTTCGGGTCAGGCGGGGCTGAATGGAATTTGGTGAATGAGGGCGCCGATGGCGCCCTCATTCTTTATGGATGTGGCAAAGGGGCTGTCCCTTTGCCACATTGTGGGAGTGACGGAAATCGGGGTCTAATACTTTTCCGCGAAGTGAACGACCTTATTTGGACCCTGAAGCATCGACACTTTTTGGGCTCTGTTTCCTGCGGTTTTGTCGAGTGTTTCTTGCGGTTTTGCTGCGAAAAAATGCGGATGCTTCGGGGATCCGATTTCACTCGTTCACTTCGCGGAAAAGTATTAGACCTCGATTTGTTGGGTCGGGGAGAGCCTTTCTTGGATGCCGGAGATGTACGCTGCGGCAGGCGGATCGCCAGAAGTCGGCTGTTCCGCTCCTCAAGATTTCCAAAAAGTTAACCTTTGTTGAACTTAATAGTTAGATAAACTAAACTATTTTCCAAAAGTGTGCTCGAGCAAACTTGTTTACTCGGGTGCTAAGGCACCGTGCCGCAGTTGTTGCGGAAAAGGGAGAGACATCATGAAGAAGTCCACGTTTAACACCCTGCTTGTTGGTGGCGGTTTTCTGCTCGGCACGGCCGGCATCAAGCTGCTTACCAGCGCTCCGGTCAAGAATGCCTGCGTGCAGGGCATCGCGTGCGGCATGCGCGTCAAGAACTGCTACCAGGACATGGTCGAGCAGGCCAAGGCTAATGTCGACGACATGGTTGCCGAGGCTGCCTACATCACCCAGAGCGAGGCCGCTGCTGACGAGGCAGCCGAGTAACGCTCCCAGGCACAAACTATGAGATTCTCGATTATTAGCGAGATCCCCGGCAGGACCCGTCTTCAATTGGCGGGTCCTGTGCCAGAGAGCGATCTCGATGCACTTCTTAAGCTTGGCGGCGAAATCGACGGCGTGCGTAAAGTGCGCGTATATGGCCGTATTGGCCAGATGGCGCTCGAATATGACGAGCAGTGTCGTGCGAGCGTGCTCGACGCCTTGGGCGCACTCGATGCTCAAGCCATCGCCGATGCCAAGTCGGGTTACGTGATGCAACTCGAGCCGCGCAAGCACAAACTCGTTATGGACCTGGCGACACTCATCGGCGCCCATTACGCACGTCGCTGGTTCTTGCCGACGCCTCTGCGTGCGGTGTTTGTCGTGGCCGGTTACATGGCATTTTTGCGCGCTGCCCTTCATGAGCTGGCGCAGCCGCGCCTGACCGTTCCCGTGCTCGACGCCTCGGCCATCGGCATCTCGTTCGTCAAGCGCGACGTCGACACCGCGGGCCAGACAATGTTCCTGCTCAACGTGGGCGAGCTGCTCGAGGACTACACCCGCGCCATGAGCGAAAACGAGCTCATCAACTCGCTGCTCGATGTGCCCGACAAGGCGCAAAAGGTCGTCGGCGACACTGAGGTGAGCGTTGCCGCCACCGAGCTTGAGCCCGGCGACTTGGTCGCCGTTCGCACCGGCATGTCCATCTGCATCGACGGCGTGGTTGAGCAGGGGAGCGCCATGGTTAACCAGGCGACCCTGACCGGCGAGCCGCTTGCCGTCGAGCGCAGCGCAGGCGACGATGTGTTTGCTGGAACTGTCGTCGAGGACGGCAGCATCTTGGTGCGCGTGCGCGCCAACACGGCTCAGACCAAGCTCCGCTCGATCGTCTCACTTGTGCAGGCGGCCGACTCGCTCAAGTCCGAGGGTCAGTCGCACATGGAGGACCTCGCCAACAAGATCGTCCCGTGGAACTTCCTGCTTGCGGGCCTGGTCGCGCTCACCACGCGCAGCCTTATCAAGACCTCGGCGGCGTTGATGGTCGACTACTCGTGCGCGCTCAAGCTCACGGGTTCCGTTGCCGTCATGACCGCTATGAGCGATGCCGCCAAGATGGGCGTGATGGTCAAGGGCGCCAAGTACTTTGAGTCGTTTGCCAAGGCCGATACCATTGTCTTTGACAAGACCGGCACGCTCACCGAGGCGCAGCCGCGCCTTGCCTGCGTGCTCACCACCGATGGCTGGAGCGAGGACGAGATTCTGCGCCTTTCCGCTTGCTTGGAGGAGCATTTCCCGCATCCGGTGGCACGCGCCGTGGTCAATGCGGCACGCGAGCGCGAGCTCGAGCACCGCGAGCGCCATGCCGCCGTCGAGTACATCGTGGCGCACGGCATCGCTTCGTCCATTGAAGGGCGTCGCGCCATCATCGGTTCCGCACACTTTGTATTTGAGGACGAGGGTGCGCAGCTTGAGTCCGACATCAAGGAGCAAATCGAGATCCAGATGCAGGGCCTGTCGCCGCTGTATCTGGCGGTCGATGGCAAGGTCGTCGGCGTGCTCGGTATCGAGGATCCGCTCAAGTCCGGGGTCCGTGAGGCTATCGCCGACCTGCATGCGCTGGGCGTCAAGCATGTCGTTATGCTCACGGGCGATTCGGAACGCACAGCCGAGCGCATTGCGCGAGAGGCGGGGGTCGACGAGTTTAAGGCCGAGCTGCTGCCCGAGGACAAGTACGCCTATGTGGAGCGCATTAAGAGCGAGGGGCGCCACGTTGCCATGGTGGGCGACGGCGTCAACGATTCGCCAGCGCTCGGTTTGGCCGATGTGGGTCTGGCCATGGGCGGCGGAAGCGACATCGCCAAGGAGGTTGCCGATATCATCCTGACCGATACGGATCTCGCTGCGATCGTGCGCCTGCGCCGCATGAGCCAGGGCCTCGTTGATCGTCTGACGAGCTCCTACTCTAAGGTGATGCTCACCAACTCAGCGCTCTTGGCACTGGGTATTACCGGCGCGATTACCCCGCAGACGTCGTCGCTGTTGCACAACGGCTCGACGATTGCGTACAGCTTGGACAACGCGAAAGCGTATCTGCGTTAGGGTTTTCGATTGAGCTTATGGCCTGCACCCGGGCGGTACCGCAGCCGCCAGGGTGCAGGCCTTTTTAGGCAAGTGCAGCTTTGATGGCAGGGGCTTCGGTGAGCTGCTCGGCTGCCTTTTCGTCGGAGCTGTCGAGTGCCGCCAGGCTGCGGTAGACCCACTCGTTGACCTGGGTGTTCTTGACGCCTGCGGTCTGCATAAGGGCGCCTACCTCGCGGATTGCTGCGAGCAAGTCGGCTTTGGGACCCGCGAGCTCGACCTCGATGCCGTGGTAGGCGGACACGCCGCGGTTCTCACTCACGTGGTCGATAAAACCCTCGACGGTCTCGAGCTGCTGGGCGAGAGCAACATCATCGTCGGCGTCCAGCGCGACGAGTGCGTTCGATACTGTGAGGGCGGGATGTCCGCAGGGGACAAAGCCTTCGATGACATCCATAGCTTCGGCAATGGTTGAGCCCAGGCCTGCGAGGGCATTGACGAGTTGCTGCTTGGTATCCATAACGGTCCTTTCGACGGGTCAATTTTGCTTGGCGAAAATATACGTGACGCGATCGGTAGCAAAAGTGCGAAGTGCAGCGCACATTGGGGTCTTCACAGCTCGTGCATAGAACAGCTGTCTGCCTTTAGAACGTGGTAAGATAGCTATCCACGAGCGGGGTTCACCCCGCGTGTTCCTTGAAAAGTCGACGGTTATCGGGTGTTTGCAGGCCCGATACCATCCAGACTTTCCCGACATTCGGGGGCGACTGGTTTCGACACGATAGCTCTGAGAGAGGAAGCAAGCCGAGGTCTCCTCGCCTCGTTAAACAGGGGTACCGTCAAATTGAATTGACAACAACTCTTCTTTTGAGCCTATGGCTCTCGCTGCTTAGTTTATAGCGGCGCGTCAACCCGGTGATTTCCCCGACACCGGCGCGACGTCATTTTAGGGGAATGCTCCTGCGCACGTAATCGGTATGGCGCAGGCTAAGACCGAACCGGTTAGGACGCCGCGAGCGTGTCGCTGCGCGCAAAGCGTCCGAGACAAAACCAGCGACTGAGCTTGGAGATGCCAATCAGGGAGCTTTCGTGGACCGGAGTTCGATTCTCCGCGCCTCCACCAATAGTTACAAGCAGGTAGAGAAGTGTCTCTACCTGCTTTTTTATTACATATAGATACCGCGGAGAATCGAACTCTGAGCAGGGCGCGGGCGTAAAGAAAACGCGTAAGCGTTTTTAGCCCGCGGGCGAGGACGCCGGCAGGCGGCCGAAGCCGGTGCGGATTTGCGAAGCAAATACGCGGATTCTCCGCGCAAAGCCCCAGCCCAGAACAGATGCGATGCCGATTAAGCTCCGGCTGCCCATGCCTCGCTTCAACGCAAGCCCCCCTACCGCGGAGAATCGAACTCTATGCAGGGCGCGAGCGTTAAGCAAACGCTACGGCAACGCAGGGTGGGACGCGCTTTCCCAATGGCGGCCCAGGCGGAAACCGCATCCCGGAATCCTCATTCGGAACGGGACGCAATTTCCAAATGAATGGCTAGCGGAAAGCGCATCCCGGAATTCCGCCTCAAACTGGAACGCGCTTTCCGCTCCATCTCCTCAACTCCAAAACCTATGCGCCCTCCATTCCAAAACTGGGTAGAAGAAAGCCAAAACGCAGGAGGTCAATATGACTGCAGAAGATAAGGCAAAGAACGCCGGCAAGGTCGCGCTCGTTCTGGAGGGCGGCAGCTTCCGCGGGCAATTTACCGCCGGCGTGCTCGACGTTCTCATGGAGGCCGGCGTCGAGATTCCGGCGGTATATGGCGTATCGGCCGGCGCCCTCAACGGCGTGAACTACAAGTCGCACCAGATCGGCCGTGCCAACCGCATCAACCTGGCTTTCTGCAACGATAGCCGCTTCATGGGCGCCGCATCGTTTGCGTCTACGGGCTCCATTGTGGGTTACGACTTTATCTTCAACGATGTCCAGGACCGCCTGGATCCCTTTGACAGCGAGACGTTCGACGCGAGCCCCATCGAGATGTACGCCGTTGCGACGGACATGTTGTTTGGAACCGCTGCCTACCTGCCGGTCAAAAGCGCCGTGCTCGATCTCGATGCCGTGCGCGCATCGACCTCGTTGCCGCTGGTGACGCCGCCGGTCGAGATTGACGGGCACAAATACGTCGACGGCGGCGTGGCCGATTCGGTCCCCATCGAGCACGTGCTGGAGGAGGCGGGCTTCGATCGTGCGGTCGTCATTGTCACGCAGGACCGCTCGTACGAGAAAAAGCCCTACGAGTTTATGCCCGCCGCGCGCGCTCGCTATGCCGACTACCCTTATCTGCTCGAGGCTATCGAGACGCGCCACGACCGCTATAACATCCAGCGCATGCATCTGTGGAAGTATGAACGCGAGGGCCGCGCGCTGGTCGTTGCTCCGCAAAAGCCGGTCGAGGTCGGCCATGTTGAGCACGATTCGGCAAAGCTCCTCGACCTGTATATTCAGGGCCGCCAGGAGGCAAAGCGCCTACTGAGTGATATCGAGGCATTTGTCGAGCGCTAGCGTCGCGACGTCATGACCCATGGATGACATGTGCAGAAACTCTGGTCGGAGCCAAAATACCTGTTGACTCGGGCGGCGAGCGGGGTAATATGGACGGGTTACTTGCAGAGCCCCGTGAATCTCTGTAACAACACGTACTGTACATGGAGGAGTCTAAGTGATTTCGAAATCGACTCACTACGCCAAGCAGGGCGAGGTCCAGCGCAACTGGGTTCTCGTCGACGCCGATGGTGCTGTCCTGGGCCGTCTTGCCACCCAGATCGCAATGATCCTGCGCGGTAAGAACAAGCCCCAGTTCACGCCCAACAGCGACTGCGGCGACTTCGTTGTCGTCATCAACGCCGATAAGGTCCAGCTTACCGGTAACAAGGCCGACACGAAGACCTATTATCGCCACAGCGGCTACAACGGCGGCCTCAAGGCTGAGAGCTTCCGCCAGGCTATGGAGAAGCACCCGGAGAAGGTCATCGAGCGCGCCGTTCGCGGCATGCTGCCCAAGACCACCCTCGGCCGTGCCCAGATGACCAAGCTTAAGGTCTACGCTGGTGCCGAGCATCCGCACGCTGCCCAGAACCCCACGAAGATTGAGCTGGAGGCTTAAAGATGGCTGAGAACACCGTTGTCTACCAGGGTACCGGCCGTCGTAAGAACGCCGTCGCCCGCGTCCGTCTCGTCCCCGGCACCGGCAAGGTGACCATCAACAAGCGTGACGCCGAGCAGTATTTCGGCCGTCATCAGCTCGTTGAGAACGCCCTTGCTCCCTTCAAGGTGACCGACACCGCCGGTCAGTTCGACGTTATCGCTCTGTGCGATGGCGGCGGCATCTCCGGTCAGTCCGGCGCTCTGCGCCTGGGTATCGCTCGCGCTCTTCTGAACGCTGGCGATTACCGTGCTGACCTCAAGAAGGCCGGTTTCCTTACGCGCGATGCTCGCGTGGTCGAGCGCAAGAAGTACGGCCTCAAGAAGGCCCGCCGCGCTCCCCAGTTCTCCAAGCGCTAAGGTTTTATCTCCTTACGAGATACAATGTACAAGCGGGGCCTGCCGATTGCTCGGCGGGTCCCGCTTTTCTTTTTCGACTAGGGTGGGCGACTGCGTTTTGCCCACTTGGGAAGGAGCGATCCTATGCCCCAGAACATCTTCGGTACCGATGGCGTCCGTGGCGTCGCCAACGCCGACCTCTCGTGCGACCTCGCGTTTCGCCTGGGCCGCGCGGCGACCAAGTTCCTCGGCCCGGATATCTGCATCGGCCGCGACACGCGTCTTTCGGGCACCATGCTCGAGAGCGCGCTGACCGCCGGCATCATGGCCGAGGGCGGTCGTCCGCACTGCTGCGGCGTTATCCCTACGCCGGCCGTGGCACTCCTCACCGTTCAAAACGAGCTCGACGGCGGCATCGTCATCTCCGCTTCGCACAATCCGCCGGAGTTCAACGGCATCAAGTTCTTTAGCCGCAAGGGCATGAAGCTTCCCGATGCTGTCGAGGAAGAGATCAGCGCCTGGGTCATGTCCGAGGAGGCCATGGCTGCCGATACGCTGCCGACCGGTGCCGGCGTGGGTCACATCATCAAGATGAAGGACGCTCGCAAGGCATATGTCGACCACGCTATCAGCACCCTCGACGGCCTTAAACTCGACGGCCTGGTCGTTGCCGTCGACTGCGGCCACGGTGCTTCCTGCCAGACCACGCCCGCCGCGCTGCAGCGCCTGGGTGCCACGGTCCATGCCATCAACACCGATTACTGCGGCACCGACATTAACGTCGAGTGCGGCTCCACTCACCTTGAGCCCCTGCGCGAGCTCGTGCTGCGCACCCACGCCGACATCGGTCTGGCCCACGACGGCGACGCCGATCGTGTGCTGTTCGTGGACAGCGAGGGTAACGAGATCGACGGCGACTACATCCTGGCCATCTGCGGTTCCGACCTGGCCGCTCGCGGCAAGCTCGCCAACTCCGAGATCGTCTCGACCGTTATGTGCAACCTGGGCTTCTCCATCGCCATGAAGGAGCAGGGCTTTGAGATGGTGCAGACCGCCGTGGGCGACCGCTATGTTCTTGAGCGTATGCTCGAGGACGGCGCCGTCATCGGCGGCGAGCAGTCCGGCCACATCATCTTCCTGGAGCACAACACCACCGGCGACGGCTTGGTGACGGCCCTGCAGCTTCTGGCCGTGCTCAAGCGCACCGGCCGCACCCTCACCGACCTTGCCGGCATCATGAAGAAGTACCCGCAGGTGCTCGTCAACGTGCATTCGGACAACAAGGCCGGCCTGGACGATTGCCAGCCCATTTGGGACGCCGTCGCTGCCGCCGAGAAGGAGCTCAACGGTCGCGGCCGCATTCTGGTGCGCCCGAGCGGTACCGAGCCGCTGGTTCGCGTTATGGCCGAGGCGGAGACGCACAAGCTGACCCAGCGCGTTGTTGACGATATCGTCGAAGTTGTCAAGCGCGAACTTCCCTAATGGCCAAAAACGGGTGCCAAGTGGTAAACTGACAAGGTTATTTTGATTGATTGGTATGTCCGAGGGGGAGCATGTTCACTAAGGTCCTAAGGTCTTTTGGTATGCGTGGTCGAGTCCTTACGCTGGATGCTCCCATCTCGGGCGATGTCATTCCGTTGTCTGAGGTCAATGACCAGACGTTTGCCACCGGCCTTCTGGGCCAGGGCGTGGCGATTCAGCCTACCGGCACGCGCGTGATTGCGCCGGCAGACGCCAAGGTCGAGGCTATTTTTCCCACGGGACACGCCGTTGCGCTCAACACGGTCGATGGCCTGGACGTGCTCATCCACGTTGGTTTGGACACTGTTCAGCTCGAGGGTAAGCATTTTACTGTGCATGCGCAGGTGGGCGATATCGTCCATAAGGGCGATGTACTCATCGAGTTCGATCGCGAGGCAATTGCTGCCGAGGGCTACGATGTGACGGTTCCCATCTTAGTGTGTAACTCCGTTGAGTTCTCGAGCATTAAGGGCTCCGTTGGAGAGCATGTCGAGGAGATGGACCAGCTTATTGTCGCTCGCGAGCGCTAGTTAGTGCTTTTGGCTTTTAGCCTACAATTCAATCACGTTTACGGAGGGCGCCCTTGAAAGAGAGCGCCCTCCGTGGCAAGATGGGAAACGTCCGAGGCTAAACAGCTTTGGGTCACCGTGGACGGGCAGGGGCCTCGACGCGGTTAGACACGAGACACATACATTACGCGACCTCGCCCTGGTGGCCGCACACGTTGGTTGCGGCCGACGCGGGCCGCGGGCAAGTGCTTGTAAGGGGAGCCTTGCCTCTCTTGTACGAGAAAGGACGCGTAATGAAGATTATTAAAGCTAAAGACTACGAGGATATGAGCCGCAAGGCCGCTAATATCATCTCGGCCCAGGTTATCCTCAAGCCCGATTGCGTGTTGGGTCTTGCCACCGGCTCCACCCCGATTGGCGCTTACAAACAGCTCGCTGCTTGGTACGAGAAGGGCGACGTCGACTTCGCCGGGGTCAGCACCTATAACCTGGACGAGTATCGTGGTCTTTCGCACGATGATCCCCAGAGCTATCACTACTTTATGCGTGAGAACTTTTTCGATCACATCAATATCGATCTGAACAACACGCACGTGCCCGATGGCTCCAACCCCGATGCCGCCGCTGCCTGCTCCGAGTACGACAAGATCGTCGCTGCCGCCGGTTACCCGGATCTGCAGCTGCTCGGCATTGGTAATAACGGTCACATCGGCTTCAATGAGCCCGATGACCACTTCTCCAAGGGTACGCACTGCGTCGACCTCACCGAGAGCACCATTCAGGCCAACAGCCGCCTGTTCGACAGCATCGATGATGTGCCCCGTCAGGCTTACACCATGGGCACCCAGACCATCATGTATGCCCGCATGATCCTGGTTGTCGCCAACGGCGAGGCCAAGGCTCAGGCCGTGCACGATATGTGCTATGGTCCGGTTACGCCCAAGTGCCCGGCTTCGATCCTGCAGCTGCACACCAACTGCGTCGTCGTTGCTGATGAGGCCGCTCTTTCTCTCTGCGAGTAACGCGACCAAGCGATCTTACAGAGCTTTTCAAAAGGCCCTCGCTTTGCGGGGGCCTTTTTAGTGGACATAGGCCGTGGTACATGCATGACGGAAACCTTGCCACATGCTTGACTGGAGGGTTCTAAATCATTCGATTCATTCCGTAGCAGATTCTATGCACATTTACCACCATAGAGTCGCAGGCGGTAGCGAGGAGTAGGCGAGTTGCGCAACTCAAATAAAAACAGCCGACTGCGCTACACTGCAAATGGGATGGGACATGCTGGCAAGCGCATTGACCTGCGCAAAGACCTATTGGTCGGGGGATAAGTTACCATCGGGCCTCGCTGTACAAAAACTTGCCAAACACGTACCGGCAGACAACCAAAAAACTCTATGTCGCGCTATTCACGGGGTGGCTCATATGGTCCTGCAGTTACGGTGTCCATATGGTCGAGTTGAGGAGCAGGTATGGAAAACAATCTGGGCAATACGGACGATCTCGAGCTGATGCCGACGGGCGGCGGCTATATGGTGCGGCGCGATCGCTTGATGAACGAGCTCATCGTTAAAGGGCGCAAGGCGGGAATTGTTTTGCTCTACGCGCCCGACGGGTTTGGTAAGACGTCGGTGTTGCTGCAATACGTGCAGGAGGTTAGATCGGACCCCACGCGAGGGCCGGTTCGGATTATCGAGGCCGACCGCGCGATTGGACGCGAGCTCTTTATGCAGCTCGAGGTTGTCGCCGATGAGCTTAAGGACAAACCTCATTCGCTCGTTGCGATCGACAACGTGCCCAATCTCGAGCAGTACGAAACCGAGGACCTCATCGATCGAATCCGCAGCTTACGTGCTGCGGGGACAGGGGTCTTTATTGCCTGCCGCCCCTCAAACCGATTGCTTATCCACGGGCTGGGCGATTCTGTAAAAGTCAATGCGCAGATGCTCAAGGTGCACGCCTATGAGTATTCGTCATGGGCCACGGCGTTCTCAATCAGCACATCGCTCGATTTTTATCGGCTCACGCAAGGCGTACCCGAGCTGGTATCGGCCCTGCAGACGGGAATGTATGGACAGGGCGATGTTGCCGGGTTGCTCGAGAACGAAATCGTCAACGTGTACGGTGCGGCGCTGGCCGATCTTGCATCGCTCGAGAATAACCTGTTGTTTACCGTTGCCTGTTTGATGGTACTGATGGGCGAGGGCGGCATCGCGGAGCTAGAGGCGTGCGGCGTGAGGCTTTCGATGGTCGACCAGTCCATCTTTGTGCGCGATTATCCGATTTTTGGCGTGGATCCGTCTGATCGCACCTTTAGATGTTTGGGCGATAAGGACAATGCGCGCCTGAGGTTGCGAAAGCTTGTTGCCGAGATTCGTCCCGAACTTGTATCGCGGGCTGCTCGCATTTTGATCAAGGCAGGCCGATGTGATTTGGCCATGGACCTGGCCGATGCGTTCTTGGACCGCCATGTGGTGTTGGAACTTGCCGGGCAGTATGGGGCCGATCTTGCCTTGACCGGGCATGGAGGGGACATTTGTCGTGCGGCGTCGGCGATGATCGATGCAGAAAAGCAGGAGCAAGAGCCGGCACCCGCCGAGGCACTCGGCGTGTATCTGGCGGCTGTCAGCGTGTGCAATACAAAGCTCGCAAGGTATATGGCGTCCGTTATCGAACGTGCGGGTGATCAGGCGGCGCGTGAGCTTGACCCCGCTACCTGGAAAATAGCCCAGGCGCTTACTATCGCCTTTTACGGCGACAATGACCTGGGGCTTCCCGCCAACCCCGTTTTGCAAGAACAGACATCCTGCGGGGTGCTCGACATGCTGTCCGCGCATATCGAGGTCAAGCGCCACCTAACCGAGCGAGCGGAAGACGGCAATGTTCTCGCGAAGCTCAAGGTATGCAAAGCCTATGATTGCGAGCTCGACATCGCGGGGATTCTCGTACAGGCCGACCATATGCTGGTGGAGCTGTTCGACGGCTCGTTTACTAAACCAGACGAGCGCGATGACAAGATGGCGCAGATACTCGAGGCACTCGATATTCGCGGGCTTAAGGCGCCATCCATTTGGTTGCGCATGGCGCTGGCAGCGCGGCGCCTGCTCGCGGGCTTGCCCGTGACCGACGATGTGGCATTTGGCGAGCTCGACCGCTTTGCGGTGCGTGTTCGCGACAATCAAATTCAGCTGTTTGGGTTATTGCTGGAGGGTTGGCAATCGCTGGCGGAGGGGCGGCCGGTCAACGCAAAGTTCCGCGCGGTTCAGGTGCTCAAGCTCGCCGACGAATCGATTACGTACATGCGCGAAAACGCATTGCTGCTGGAGCGTGTGGCGTATCTGCGCAATACGTCGCTGGTATCGGTTCGCGAAGAGGCGGAGCTGCTCGATATTAGCAAGACGCAGGTCGGCGGCTCAGAAGCCTGGGTCGTGGCGCTGCACCTGGCCGCTGCGGGCCGCGATAGCGATCTTGCCGCTTGGATGTCTATGAATCGCTCGGGGATTTTAGACCCATCGTATCGGCTTTTTGCGCGTCTTGCGATGCACTGTCTGGGCGAGCCTGCCGTTAGGATTCGCAAGAAGCTTCCGGTGCGCGAGCTGTCGCGGTATTCACTACGCGATGACTTTGAGGGCGAAAGTGAGCACCTATTCCAGGCGGGCGAGGTTGAAGCTGTCGATACAATCGGCCATATTGAGATGCGCATGTTTGGCGCGTTTCGCGCCGAGCGCGACGGTTTTCCCATCACGGATAAGATGTGGCGTCGCAAAAAGGCGGCAACGCTTGCCGAACGCCTTGCGTTGGGTATGGACGCCATGGTCGACCGCGAGACAATCGCCATGGAGTTGTGGCCCCATGCCGAGTTTAACGCCGCGCGCAACAACCTGTATTCGACGGTATCGCGCTTGCGCTCGGCTTTGGGTCCAACGCCGGATGGCAAGTCGTGCGTGCTCATCCAAAACGAGTGCATAGGGCTTAACAGTGACTATGTTAAGACCGACGTAAGACTCTTTGATCAGCTGAGCCGTGAGATTCTGGGCAATCGCATGGGTGCGAGAGGGCCTCACCTGGTTGAGCTATGTCTTAAGGTTGAGCAGCTCTACGCGGGGCCGCTGTATGTTCCCACCGGTTGCAATCCCACGTTCTTTACGCGTATGCGCCATATAATGCAATCCAAGTACATCGACTGCATGATTAGGGGAGCGAATGCCGCTCTCGAGGAGAATGACCTGCAATCGGCAATTTGGCTCGTGGAATCGGGGCTTCGCCAGGAGACGGCGCGCGAGGACATGGTTCGCTGCGCCATGCGCGTTTACGGCGCGGCGGGACGACGTCGCGATGTCGTTGAGCTGTACAGCGGCCACATGCACCACCTGCGAGAGCAGGTACAGGGAGTGCCCGAGCCCGAGACAAGGCGTCTGTATGAGCGCTTGGTCGAAGGCAGGCTCAAGCGCGTGCTTGTCGAGCGATAAAAAACGGGCGCCCGAATCACTCGGACGCCCGCAGACTTGCTCGGTATGACCAGCTGGCTTTAGACGAGCTTGATCTTCTCGATATCCTTGCGCGAGGACTCGCGATACAGCGAGAACTTGCGTCCGATAACCTGAACGACGTCGGCGTGGCAGCGCTCGGCGAGCTCCTCAGCGGCCTCGCGGGCAGAAAGGCTGGAGCCGTCCAGCACGGAGCACTTAACGAGCTCGTGCTTCTCCAGGTAGGCGACCGTCTGCTCGACGGTGCCCTCGTTGACATCGGACTTACCGATGATGATGGCGGGGTTGAGGTGATGGGCCATGCTGCGAAGCTGCTTGACCTGGGCTCCTGTCAGTGCCATGGGTTCTCGCTTTCTATGTATGGGCGCCCCGCGATGGGGCCTTAATCTACGTGAGCTGTCCCACGATAGCGCAGGAACGGCGTGGTGTGGAGCGCGTTTGCCCAGTTCGCAAAGAATGCGGATGCCGGGTGGGAAGACGATGCAAGCTTTAGATGGGCTGCGGGCGGGGTACGGAGACCGGTTCCCAGGCGATAAACGCCCATCGGACCTTGCGGATGTGGTCGAGCATGTAGCGTCCCTGCGGTACGCCCTTGGATCCCGGCTCGCCGGCATGGGGGTTTTCGATCATGTGGTGGGCGATATAGTCGCGCAGACGGTCGATCTTGCCCTCGTTGCCGTGCTCGAGCATGCGAGAAAAGTCTGCCACGCCCGCCTCGAGACTATCGAAGGTGTCGCGGCGGGGCGATTCAAAATACGTGACCTGCGGCAGCGCGCCCATCTGAATAAGGATGTTAAAGGCATATACAAATCCGTTGCTGCGGGTAACCGAGGCGCCGATGGCATTCATCAAGTGCAGGTCATAGCGCGGGCTGGAGTTGGCGACCATCGTGACAGCACAACGCCGACGAGCCGTTCGATCAAGCTTGGCAAGTGCCCCCTTCAGGTCGTTCGTAGTAACCGAGCGACTCGCAAAGGCAACATCTAC
This sequence comes from uncultured Collinsella sp., assembly GCA_902479075.1. Lineage (GTDB taxonomy): Bacteria > Actinomycetota > Coriobacteriia > Coriobacteriales > Coriobacteriaceae > Collinsella. Next base: position 933 of record CABSNK010000005.1, on the reverse strand, counting down.
AGCCTTGGCAACCGGCCCAACCAGATCCCAATCGTCATCCCAGGCAAGCTCAAGCGGCGTAATTAGGTCCTCGAGCCCATAGTACTCAATGCCAGCATCAAGGGTGCCCAACATGGCAGGAGAGAAGTCGGCAGCAATCACGGAATGCCCAGCCTGAGCAAGCGGGATAGCAATCGACCCAGCCCCACATCCCATATCAAGCACCGACTCACCAGGCTCAAGCGCCAACAGTTTTATAAAATCCCGAGCATACGGGGCAGTCTCCAGCGGACGAAAATGCCGAGCCCGCTTATCCCACTCAAAAGGATCATCAGCCCGTCGCCGATCAGCTTGCAGACGCATCCATTCGCCATTCCAATCAGCAGAAAGAAGCTCAGAGCGAGCATCCCCATCAATCACGGGCCAACCTCCTAGCAACAAAAAAGCGACTCCTCCCAAAAGAAGAGCCGCAACCAGCATATATCAGAAAGAACCGATCCAACGCCAAACCGCCGCACCCGCCAAGTGGTGCAGGAGCGAAGCGACTGCAACCGGGATAGAACCCAACCGAGGTCTCGTTGTGCGGGAGCCCCGGGGAGGGCAAATATATAAGGTCGATCGCGAGTTCCGCACGAGCCGGAGAGCACTTAATGTGCTCTCCGTGCGAGTCAGGACTGTCCGAGCAGGCGACCTTATATATTTGCCCTCCCCGGGGCTCCTCGCCAGTCCCCCTCAGCTAGTTCTTCAGCGAGTTCAGCGGTGCCGGGAAGCGTCCGCCGCGGTGGGCAAGCACGGTGCCGGCGTTGGGGTTCACCGGCATGATGGGTGCACGGCCAAACAGGCCGCCATACTCGACGCAGTCGCCCACACCCTTGCCGATGGCGGGAATCACGCGGACGGCCGTGGTCTTGTTGTTGATGACGCCGATGGCCATCTCGTCGGCGATGATGCCGG